>CAYZTO010000007.1:0-32432 GCA_964481365.1 uncultured Parabacteroides sp.
TGTGCCGCCCACTCGGGCGGGGATGTGCCGCCCGCAAAGGTGGGAGTGTGTCACCCGCAAGGGCAAAAAAAGGCGGCCCGGATGCCGGAGCACCCAGAGCCGCCAATGCTCAAAAAGAATGTAGTAACAGGTACTATAACTGTATCCAACGTATGTATGCAAAATCCATCCGGTGGGGAAGGTCGGGATTCTTGGGGAAGATGCGGAACCCTACCTTCTGGCTTCCGGCTTCGGTAGGTATAATCTTCAGCTCTAAGAATACCTTTGTCCCCTCCTTCTTCTTCACTTCAAATTCTTTCTTCATCACTATTACCTGGCGGTGTGTCACAGGGTCTTCAGTCGTGAAGACTACCTCCGCGCCAAGGTCTCCCTTCAGCTCGTGCTTGTCGATTACAAGGTTGAACGTAGCCTCTTCGCCTACCACAGGTCCGTTCGCCATGTACGCCGAGTCGGCAGTGAACGATACGATCTCGAAGCAATCCCAATGTGTTGCAACCTCTTCCTTCCATGCCGCTATTTCCTTTGCCTTGGCATAATTGTCTGCCAGAAGGACTTTGGAGCGGGCAGCCAACTTGTTGTAGAAACGGTCGATGTAGTCGTCGAGCTGGCGCTTCATGGTGTAGTTGTATGCAATCTGCGACATTGAGTTCTTGATATACTGTATCCAGTCCGGTGAATACCCCTTGCTGTTGCGGGCGTAATACAACGGGATGATTTCCGATTCAAGTATATGGTAGATGGTGGCAGCGTCGAGCTGGTCTTGGTATTGCTGGTTCTCGTACGTCCTCTTCTCGGTTAATGCCCACCCGGCGCCATCGCGGTAGCCTTCGTACCACCAGCCGTCGAGCACGGAGAAGTTCAAGACGCCGTTCATCTCGGCTTTCATGCCCGATGTCCCGGATGCTTCGAGCGGGCGGGTCGGGGTGTTGAGCCATACATCGACGCCGGCAATCAGGTGGCGTGCGAGGCGCATGTCGTAATTCTCGAGGAAGATAATCTTCCCTTCAAACTCCGGACGGCGCGAAATCTCGATGATATGCTTTATAAGACCCTGGCCTCCACCATCTGCGGGATGCGCCTTGCCGGTGAATACGAATTGTATCGGGAACTGCGGGTTATTGACAATCTTCGCCAAACGGTCGAGGTCGGTGAAGAGGAGGTGGGCACGCTTGTAAGTCGCGAAGCGGCGGCCGAAGCCTATAATCAACGCGTTGGGGTCCATCTTCTCAAGGATTGAAACCACGCGCGCAGGGTCGCCCTGGTTCTTCAGCCATGTATTCTTATACTCGTTCTTGATATACTTGACCAGCTTGTGCTTCAGTGTCTGGCGGATGTTCCAAATCTCCTCGTCGGGCATACTCTGGATAGCCTCCCAATACTTCTGGTTCGACTGGTCTGTGTAGAAGTTCTTGTGGAAACGCTTATAGAAGAACTCTTTCCACTCGGTTGATGCCCATGTGGGCATATGTACGCCATTCGTCACGTATCCTACGTGAAGCTCTTCGGGGAAGTATCCCTTCCACACCGGGGCAAACATGACCTGTGAAACCTTTCCGTGCAACCAGCTCACGCCGTTGGCTTCCTGGCAAGTATTCAGGGCGAAAGTACTCATGCAGAACTTCTCGTTCGTGCCCGGGTTCTCGCGCCCCATGTCGATGAACTCCTGCCAGCTTATGCCCAGCTTGCCGGGGAATTCACCCATGTAGCGGCCGAACAAACCTTCATCGAAGTAGTCGTGCCCGGCAGGAACCGGCGTATGCACAGTATAGAGGGATGACGCACGCACTACCTCCAATGCCTCATTGAATGTAAGCCCGTCCTTCTGGATATAATCGACCAAACGCTGGGCATTAATCAGAGCCGCATGGCCTTCATTGCAGTGATATACCTGTTTGTGGATTCCCAACTTGTTCAGCATCATTATACCTCCGATGCCAAGCAGGTATTCTTGCTTCATACGGTTTTCCCAGTCGCCGCCGTAAAGCTGGTGGGTAATCGAGCGGTCCCATTCGCTGTTCTGCGGGATGTCCGTATCCATCAGATACAAGGGTACACGACCAACCATTACTTTCCAGATGTAAGCATAAACTATACGTCCTGGGAAAGGAACTTCTAAGACCATAGGCTCGCCATCGGACTGCAAAACCTGTGTCAATGGCAACATGTTGAAGTTCTGGGCTTCGTAATTGGCGATTTGCTGGCCGTCCATCGATAGTGTTTGAGTAAAGTAACCGTAACGGTACAGGAAACCTACTGCGCACATATCGACATTGCTGTCGCTGGCTTCTTTCAAATAATCACCGGCAAGAATACCCAAGCCTCCGGAATAGATTTTCAGTATGTTGGTCAAGCCATATTCCATGCTGAAATAAGCGACCGACGGTTTTGTCGTGTCCGGCTGGACACTCATATAGTTCTTGAAATCATAATATACTTTGTTGATTTCGCCCATCAAAACATCATCAGCAAGGATTTCTTCTATACGTTTATAAGAAAGGCTTTGCAACAACTGTATAGGATTCCCTTCTGTGTGTTTCCACAAAGCCGGATCTATTTTTCCAAACAATTTTGCTCCTTCATGATTCCATACCCACCAAAGATTCGTGGACATTTCTTTCAGAGGCTCCAATGGTTTCGGAAGATTCGAATGAGAATAAACGTCTTTCCATATTGGAGCATTTGCGTTATTCGCTTTGATTTTCATATTATGAAGTTTAAAATGTATTTCCCTTATTATTTAAAAAGCTCTTATTCTTGCGGCAAAGGTAGACTTTATTTATTATATAAATGTGCCTTTAACTTTTTATTCTCTTGTCCCTCTTGTCCAAGGCTATGGAGAATGCTTCCTTGTAATATTCTATGAATCTCGTCCATTTCGCCTTCTCCGCCAACGCCAAACAACGTTCGCTGATGAGTTTTGCCCGGGTTGAACGACCGTCTTCTGCCAAGGCAAGAACTGCCTTGACGATGGAATCGGCGACCTCAAAGTAGTTAAAGTCATCTCGCTTGATAACAACCACTCCTTCGCAAATATCATTCCCCGACACGTGCTTTAATGCCCACATTCCGAAACCGGCCAGATTCGTTGTAATCGTAGGTATTCCGAACGCAATGCTCTCCAGAGGTGTGTATCCCCACGGCTCGTAATAAGAGGGATAAACCGTCACGTCCATTCCTATAAGCAAATCATAGTATGACTTATTCAGAATACCGTCTTTCCCATCTAAATAGCACGGGACGAAGACAATCTTCAGTTTGTTTAATTTACTGTTGGTAAACCCGGCTTGTTGGATATAATTCAGCACACGGTCATCCCGCATCTGGTTCAGCCAATGCGTACAGAAAGGCATTTGCATCGGCTCTGTTGTATGGAAATCTTGTTTGATAATTTCTTTTAAATCGGCACGAGTTTCTTTCACCCATGCAGGAACCATGATAAAAGCGACAGCCTCACGCTGCAAACGTCCGGAAGTCCGCACACGATTCATGGCTTCGATAAATACATCTATGCCTTTATTGCGGTATTCATAACGTCCGCTTGTCGAGATAAGTAAAGCATCATGACTAATGGTTGAACCTGTAAGTTTTTCTGCTACATTAATCAATAATCTCCGTGCTTCTGAACGCTTCTGCTTATAAGTTTCTCCTTCCGGGACAAATGTGGGCTCAAAGCCATTTGGCGTCACGATATCAGGAGCCTTGTCGAGCAATTGCTTGCACTCCGCTGCAGTAATATCACTCACCGTAGTAAAGCAATCTGCATGATGGGCAGCCTGCTTTTCAATAGAGTGCTTTGCCTCCATATTCAGTTCTGATGCCATCTGGTCTCCTTTATAACCATTCATGTAAGCATATAAAGCCTTATTATTCCCCGCTATGGAACGCCCGATGGATGTAGCATGTGTAGTAAACAATGTGGCAATAGCCGGAACATGTTTACGGATGTACAATTCCCCCATTCCCAACATCCATTCATTGAAAAGAGCTGCAACTTGCTTATCCTCTAAATGATAATAACGATAAAAACTCTCTATGACCTTCCCTACGGCATAAGCAAACATGCAGGAGTCATCATAATCCCCGTAAGCATGTAAAGAATTGACTTTGAAATCAATCCACATCTCCGAGTAAAGAGTGTCTTTTTCCGCAAAGAATGGCTGATAATCTACCAGAAGTACCGGTGGTTCACCAGGAACTTTCCACCGTCCTGCTTTCACGCGCAGGTTTTCATGCTGAGATGCATATTGTTTCCAATCGGCAAATAGGTTTGAATCTTCCTCGAAATCCGCAGCTGCTGTGTTTTTCCAAATATCAGGTCCGATAAATATGACTTTATCTTTAAAAATCCGTTGTAAGGTCTGCGCTTTTGTTGAAAGTACGGTGTATATCCCCCCAACTTTATTACAAACTTCCCAACTACTTTCAAATAGATAATTTGGCGTACATTTCGTATTGTCCATATATAAATGATGAGAATAAATTTCTAATCTCCTAATTATTCCAAGTGCAAAGATAGGGATTTCTATGCTTTTAGATGGAAAAAACAGGGTTTTATCCTTAAATTTTGTAGCTTTGTCCGATTTTCCAAAGATATTAATATGGTTGTAAGAAAAATTTTAAAGAAAAACATCTGCTACATGACCGGAGGACTTTCATCAGAAGCCTTAAACAGCAAGTTTCTTGTCGCCAACACTGACAAAGAGAAAACAAAACATACAACGCGGGGACTTTTCTCACGGTATGATTTTACAAACAGGAACCAACTCCGTTGCCAAGCATATTAAAGTGTCAGGACAAACACTTCGTGGATGAAAAAAACATTGAGCAAAGCCATATTGCAATGGTTTGGGTGGAAAACTGCATCGCGCGACGGCTTTGAACTGCCTAAGTGCGTTATCTGCGTTGCACCACATACGAGCAACTGGGATTTCGTCATAGGAAAACTCTTTTACAATTCCATAGGGATGGATGCCAGCTTCTTGATTAAGAAAGACTGGTTTATCTTCCCTTTCAACCTTTTATTCAAACGCATGGGAGGTGTGCCGGTGGACCGTAGCAAAAACACTTCGATTACAGACCAGGTGGCTGAGATGTTCTCGCGAAACAGCCGTTTCCAAATCGCAATCACTCCTGAGGGCACGCGCAAACGGGCTGCCGAATGGAAAAAAGGATTTTATTATATCGCATTGAAAGCCAACGTCCCTATTATACTTGCTTACATTGATTATGCCAAGCGTGAGGTGGGTACCAAGGGTGTGTTTTATCCGACGGGCGATGCCGATGCAGATATAACACATATACGGTCGTGTTTCCGTAATGTTGTTGCCTGTCATCCTGAAAACTATTGCATCTGATTCGTTTTTGTCTTTCCTAAAGGATATACCCAGTTGTATTTATGAGAAGTTTTTGAAACTAATTTGGTAAGAAATGGATAGAGATTTGTCAATTAGCTTGGTACAGTCCCATATCTTATGGGAAGACAAGGTTGGGAACCTTGAACATTACGGTGAATTATTGCGTCACATCAATGAAAAGACCGACATAGCCGTATTCCCGGAAACTTTCACGACAGGTTTTTCAATGAATGCCCCAAGCCTCGCCGATACTATGGACGGTTTAACCGTAGCAACCCTCAAGCGTTGGAGCAGGGAATATGATATAGCATTAGCAGGCAGTTTCATAGCTTTTGAGGAAGGCGGATATTTCAACAGGGCATTCCTTATCACGCCCGGGGCAGAATATTTTTACGACAAACGCCACCTTTTCCGCATGGCAGGGGAAGCAGATGTCTATTCTGCAGGCAGCGCCCGCCCTGTTTTCCCTTTCCGAGGGTGGAATATCTGCCTTGAAGTTTGTTACGACCTCCGTTTTCCGGTGTGGAGCCGTAACGCCAACAATGAGTACGACCTCCTGATTTACGTAGCCAACTGGCCCGCAGTGCGCCGCTCTGTCTGGAAGCCTTTACTGCAAGCCCGTGCAATCGAGAACCTTGCGTATGTTTGCGGTGTAAACCGCGTGGGGGTTGATGGGAAAGGGTTTGATTATGCCGGAGAATCCGCTGTTTTCTCGCCGAAAGGGGATTTGCTCGGTGAATGTGAAGCTGCGAAGGAAGTAATTACGACCGTACGCCTGTCGCGCGAGAAATTAGACCGGTTCAGGGAAAAATTCCCGGCATGGAAAGATAACGACACGTTCGAGATTCACACTTGATACCGGAAAAGCCAACCTTGCAACCGTTCACCAATCCGTCCGATAGGTGAGGACATAATCCGGATTCACGCTGTAAGCCAGTTTAAAGCGCTCGCGCCGTCCTGTCCGGCTTTCCCAGACCGTCAGAGTACCATCAGGACGGAACGGGAACGGGTCTACGTGGAGATGTTCGCGGAAATCCACTTCTTCCTCGCCTATCAGCTTGAATAATGTTTCCTTCGCGCACCAATGGACGAGCAGGTGAGCCACCTCGTTTGCAGTATCGATGTTGCTTTCCTCTTCTTCTGTCAGGAAGCGGCTGCGAATCCTGACAACGCGCCCCGAAACATACTCTATGTCGATGCCCGCCGCCCTTCCGCGCTCCAGCACTACGGCAGCGTAACCCTTGGTATGGGAAATGCTGATGTGCCAATCTTCCCCTACCAGCAGCGGGGCACCGCTTCCCGTATGCGTTATTTCCGTTTCGTGCCCCAAGAGTTCTTTCACAAGCAGCAATGCCGCCAGGCGTTCCTTCAAGCGGGCTTCGCAGTGCATGACCTGCCGCACGGCGGGATACAAGTCCGCATTCTCCAGCATCGAATACATCTCGCTGCTGCTTTCGTCCATTTTCCAGATGGCGAGGAGCGGGTTTTGTCGTTTTAAAATCAATGGCACGGCTCTATCCTTGCATTTTATGTTCAGTGGAGGGCATCTTCCCACCTGAAACTTTCAATCATAGCCTCGACATCCGCCTGCAGATAACTTGTCACGGGCGCCAGTGAATCGGCATTCAGGCTGCACCCGTAGTACAAAGCCCCCCGAAAGAAACGATGCGTACTGTCCGTCAGCGCGAATTGCACCGGAGCCGCGGAATCCCCGTCTATCAGGAAAAGCAAGCCGTAAACACCGGCATCAGGATTGCTGAACCCGCGTTCGAGGATTCCTTTTGCACGCCCTGCATTACGCGCAACGAGGTCGCGGCATTCCTTAATGTCGTCAGCCAGTTTCTCCGGGGTTGTGGGAAAGTAGCTGCAATACAACTTTGCATTCAGGAAAGGGTAATCGATGGTAATCCACCCGGGACGGGCAACCGGTTCGACCGTTGCCCGGTCGGATACGAGGAAAGAACAGGCATTGTCTTCCGTGCAATACGGGATATACTTCGCAACGGGAGGTTCGATGCGCATATAACCACGTGGTTTAGGCGTGTAATCGGAGCATCCGCAAAGAAGGGAGAGAACTATACCGGCGGCAAACAGTTTCATTCCCCCTTTTCCTCCTGCTTTTCCCGTTTGTATCTTACCTTCACGATGCGCAGCTTGCTCATTTCCAACACTTGGAAACGGTAGTCCTTGTATGCGACGACCTCCTTACGCGCGGGATACCCGCCCTTTATCTCAAGGATAAGCCCTGCCAAGGTCTCAGGCTCTTCCGCCAGGCCGTCGAAGTCTTCCGGATGCAAACCGGTGGCACGGAAAAAGTCCGTAAGGGGTATTTTAGCCTCGAAAATGATGCTCCCGTCGCCAAGCACGGAATACTGCTGCACGTCCTCGTCGTATTCGTCGGATATTTCACCGACTATTTCTTCCAAAATATCTTCCAGCGTGATGATTCCTTCCATTCCACCGAACTCATTCACCACCACCCCCATGTGAATCTTGTTGTAACGCAACTCATCCATAAGGTCGTCGATGCGTTTGGTTTCCGGGACGAAGTAAGGGGTGCGCATCAGCTGCTGCCATTCGAATCCTTCAGGCTCATTCAGGTGCGGCACCAAATCTTTAAGGTAAAGTATGCCCTTGACGTTATCGTCCGAGTATTCATAGACCGGAATACGCGAGTAACCGCATTGCAGCACGTGTTCCACCATAGCCTTGTAGCCGGTACGGATGTCGATGCTGTCCACGTCGCAACGCGGTGTCATCACTTCGCTTGCCGTTTTGTCGTGGAAAGTGAAAAGTTCCCGCCGCATTTTGTCTTCCGCCTTCACGGGGACACCGCTTGCCGCCGCGTCTTTTTGCAAAACATTGCCAAGGATGTCGTCTTTCACCCCGAAAAGTTCCTCCCCGCCGGTTTTGTTGCCGGTGTAGAAGAGGCAGGCTATATGTCCGAGCGCGCGGTCTATCCCCGACAATGCGAAAGCCGACGCACGGGCTATGCCAAGCGGGTTTTTATGGGCTAATTTCCGCGGGATGATGCTTCCGAAGAACAAAAACGAGAGTACAAGCGCAAGCGTATGCAATACAAAACCGTACCATGTGAAGTCGGAGGGCAGGGACCAGCCCGAGAGTCCGAAACTTGCGCAGGCGACAGACCCCGCGCCGAGGAACACGCCGAGCATACGGCAGGCATTCATAATCCGCTTCCCTTCAGAAAGCAACCGCAGCAGGACAGTGTCGCCTTTCCTCGGTTTTTCTTTCATGGTACGCAGGTCGGGAACGGACAGTGAGCATAACGCCTCGTCGGCGATGGCAATCAGGAAGGAGAGGAGCAGTAGCGCTCCGGCAACAACGAGGCTGAAAACATGGCCCGGCAAGGGGTCGTCGGTAAATACCAGGCAATAATCAAAATCGGATGAATCAGGTTCCAAGGTTTTCTGTTTTAATTAGACAATAGCTTAGAAGGGGAGGTCGTCCGCTTCATCGAATTTGCCCGTGGCGGGCGCTTGGGGAGCCTTTGGCTGGGCATAAATTGTTGCCGAAGCCGTTTGGGAAGGTTGTTGCTTTTCAGCCTGCGCGTTCTGGTTTTGCCCGGAGCCTATATTGAAAAACTCGACGCGGTCTGCATAGATTTCAGTGACGTACCGTTTCGTGCCGGAGGCATCGTCGTAGCTCCGCGTGCGCATTTTACCCTCGACATACACGCCCGACCCTTTCTTCACGTAACGTTCCACGAAGGGGACTTGGTTCCCCCACACTACAATGTTGTGCCATTCGGTGCGCTCCGGCACCACCGTCCCGTTCGGAAGCGTGTAACCACGCTCGGAGGTAGCCAACGGGAAATTCGCGACTCCCCTACCTTGGTCGATGTAACGGACATCGGGGTCGCGGCCCACATATCCTATCAACATCACTTTGTTCAACGACATCTGCTTACATTTTAAATTAAACAATGCGCAAAGGAACAGAAAATATATGTGATTGCAAAAGGTAAATCATATCCAATAGCCCCCATGCCTGCGCTTTGGTCCACGTCGGGGGCATCCCCCGCAACTGCAAAATGGCGTTTACCCGGGTAAAACAGGTGCCCCGGCCCCCGCAGGGCAGGTTTACTCGGGTAAAACCGGTGCCGCACCCCTGCAACGCAGGCTTTACCGGAGTAAAACAGTCTTCCCACTTCTGCAAGATATATTTTACCCAAGTAAAACACCTTCCGCACACGTGCAATGCGTTGCTGATTAGGGTAAAGCGCATTTCGCACCGCCGGGGCAACAATTTTACCCGCGTAAACTATTTCCCGCTTTTTTGCAGAAACATTTTGATTCCTGAAAAACACATCATACATTTGCTAATACAATTTAAGCCATAAAGTAAATCATGCGTGAAGAATATTTGAAAGTAAGCGGAATCAACTTGGCACGCTTCAACAAGGCCGAGTTCATCGCGTTTTTATCGCGGGTAATGTCAATACTGCCGGGAAATTCAGACGATACCGACGTAGACGAGGGTTCCGGTGGCCCGCAAGTGCAAAGCATCACCGACGGTGTGGATTCGCTCTACATCGACCAGGACTTGATTGACGAATTGCAGGGTTGCATCGACAGCCTTACGGACCTTAACCGCGAAACGCGCTCGAGCGTGAGCACACAGACACTCGCGCAGTTGGACAAGGAACGCGACGCGCTGTTGTCGTATATTTTTGCAACGTTGTCTCAATCCCTCAACCTGCCGCTGGACGAACAACGCGAGTCGGGGACTATCCTCTACAATGCGCTGAAGGTCTATACCGGCGCAGGGCGGCTGCCGCAGACGCAAGAGACATACGTGATTAAGGGAATGCTTTTGGACATGGAAAAAGACGAGCTTTCCCCGCACGTAGAGAAGATGGGTCTGAAGCCGTATGCCGAAAAATTGAAGGCAATCAACGAGCAGTACGAGGAGCAATCCATCATCCGCAACCGCGAAACGGCTCCCCTCTCCGAAACGGCAGAAGATATACGCGCAAGGGCGACCAAGCTCTACCAGGAACTTGCCGACCGCGCTTTCGCAGCGAACCTCCTGCACAAGTCGGACGAGAGCCTTGAGTTCATCGAACACCTGAACCTCGAAATCGACGTGGCTGAAAAGGCTTACAAACGCCGTATGGCGCAGAGTAAAGGTGAAAGTACCGGCGACGACTCGACGGAACCCGACGACGGAGGCACGACAACCCCCGACGAGGACGATGACCGGCCTGTAGTGCAATAGTTTTTTCCAGGGAAAAATGCCGGGCAAAATACCGTGACCCGGTTTTGCCTTAGGCGGGAAGCCTAAGGCTTTTTTATTTATTTGGTTTACGGCGGCAGGCATGGTTCTACGCGCCATCCCCGCCGTCCTGTTGTTTGCAATGCAATAAGTACATTAAAAAAGAAAAGTTATGTCGAACATAAAACAGAGCCTGACCGAGCTTATCGGCAAGTCTCCCCTGCTGAAGTTGAACCGCTGGCAGCCGGAAGGCGGTTCGATGGCGGAAATCATAGTGAAAATAGAACGCAACAACCCCGGCGGAAGCGTAAAAGACCGTCCTGCCCTTGCCATGATTGAGGATGCCGAGCGCAAAGGGACGCTCCCTGAAGGCGGGACCATCATCGAGCCGACCAGCGGGAATACCGGCGTGGGGATTGCATGGATTGCCGCAGTAAAAGGATACCGCGCGGTATTCACCATGCCCGAAACCATGAGCCGCGAGCGCCAGCTGCTTCTCAAAGCCTACGGTGCGGAAGTAATCCTCACCCCGGGGGCGGAAGGGATGGCGGGCGCTATCCGTAAAGCCGAAGAACTGAAGGCGCGGATACCGGGTGCCGTCATACTGCAACAGTTCGAAAACCCCGCGAATGCCTTTGCCCACGAACAAACTACCGCGCAGGAATTGTGGGACGACACCGGCGGGCGTATAGACATATTCGTTGCCGGTGTGGGAACCGGCGGAACACTGTCAGGGACATCCCGCAAGCTGAAAACCCTCAATCCTGCCATGAAAATCATAGCGGTCGAACCCGAAACCTCCCCGGTTTTGTCGGGTGGGAAAGCCGGGGCGCATAAGATACAAGGAATCGGCGCGGGTTTTGTCCCCGGAATATATGACGCGAAGGCTGTCGATGGCATAATAACGGTATCGGACGAAGCTGCATTCCGGACTGCCCGCGAACTGGCACGCACCGAGGGGCTGCTGGTGGGGATTTCCTCCGGTGCGGCAGTGTTCGCAGCCGGAGAGCTGGCACGCGACAGGGGCAATGCCGGCAAACGGATTGTAACCATCCTGCCCGACACGGGTGAGAGGTATCTTTCCACAGGTCTGTTCGGGTGAATACCCCGAAAATAACCATGAAGTTTCCGTTTATGGAACGATTTTACTTCTTTTGCACATATATCACTTTAAAACAAAAAGCGTATGAAGAAAAAAATCTATGTAATGATGATTGCGTTGCTGGCACTGTTTGCAGTAGAGCCGGCAAAAGCCGAGTTTAAAATAGGCGTGAAAGGCGGAGTGAACATTTCGTCCGTCCATTTCAACAAAACTATTCTAAGCAGTTCGAATGTCACGGGCTACAATATCGGTCCGATGGCGGAATTTGTCGTTCCGTTGGTGGGCATTGGCGTCGATGCGGCAATATTGTTCAATCAGAAAGGATTGGAAATCGGCACAACCACGATGAAGACGAATTACCTCGACATCCCCGTGAACTTGAAATGGAAATTCGGCATCCCGCTGGTAAAAGTTTATGCCACTGCCGGGCCATACGTCAGTTTCCGTCTGGGGGGCGACAAGATTTGGAACGTAATAGACGACCAGTTAGAGGCGAAATCCTTCGGTGCCGGTCTTAATTTCGGTGCAGGAGTGGAGCTTATAAGCCATTTACAGCTGGGATTCAATTACGGGCTGGGTTTGACCGACAATTATAGCGTGAACAAGTTGGACATAGGGAAGAGCAGAGGCTGGTCGTTTACGGCGGCAATCCTTTTCTGACCTCCGGTTTATGAAATTTGCAGAAGTCATACTCCCCCTCCCTCTGGAGAACAGCTACACGTACCGGGTTCCCAAGGATTTGGAAGCGTCGGTTGCCCGGGGTTGCCGGGTAATCGTGCATTTCGGCAGGAAGAGATTCTACACGGCAATAGTAATTGACGTGCACGAACGGGAACCGAATGTAGATTACGAGATAAAAGAAATATCGTCACTCCTCGACACTACCCCCATACTGCGGAGGCCGCAGCTCCGCTTCTGGGAATGGATAAGTTCTTACTACTTATGCAAGCTCGGCGACGTGTACAAAGCCGCCATGCCTTCAGGATTGAAGCTGGAGAGCGAGACGATTGTCACAATTAACTCGGACTTCGAGGCTAAGGAACGGCTGAAACCTGCGGAACAATCCGTAATGAATGTCTTGGGGGAAAGGGGAAGGCTTCCTGTTTTAGAATTGGAGAAACTCTCGAAGCTCCGCAATGCGCTTCCTGCGGTAATATCGCTTGTCGCACGGGGCGCGGTGGAGGTTTCCGAGGAACTGAGGAAAGGTTTCGCCCCGAAAAAAGAGATTTACGTGCGTCTTTCCCATTCGTGGAGTTCGGAGAACGAACTTCAGGATGCTTTTACGGCTTTGAAACACGCGAAGAACCAGGAGCGCATGCTTCTGGCTTACCTTGACCTCTCGCACGCTCTTTCCCCCGGGCAGCAGAAGGAAGTCTCACGGAGGGAATTGCTGGCGCACAGCGGTTGCAAACAATCTTCACTCAGCGGACTATTGCGCCGAGGCATATTGGAAAGCTACGACAAGACTGTCAGCCGCCTTCGCTTCCCAATATGTAAACCCAAAGAACTGCCGCCATTAAGCGAAGCGCAGAAAACTGCCTACCGCAACATATTGGATACTTACAAAGAGAAGAATATCTGTTTGCTGTATGGTGTGACATCGAGCGGAAAGACGGAAATATACATCCACCTCATCCGCGATGTCTTGGAACAGGGGAGGCAAGTGTTGTACCTTCTGCCGGAGATAGCCCTTACCACGCAAATCACCGAACGGCTTGCCTGCATCTTCGGAGATAAGCTGATGGTTTACCATTCCAAATTCTCGGACAATGAACGTGTCGAGGTATGGAACAAATTACTGAACGCGCAAGAGCCTTGTGTCGTGCTTGGAGTACGTTCGTCCATCTTTCTGCCGTTCCGTGATTTGGGTCTGGTTATTGTGGACGAAGAACACGAGAATTCTTACAAGCAGCAAGAGCCTGCCCCACGCTATAATGCCCGCAATGCCGCCCTTGTTTTAGCCGGTATGCACGGGGCGAAAGCTATTCTCGGCTCGGCAACACCTTCGATTGATTCTTATTTCAATGCCTTGACAGGAAAATACGGCTTGGCAGAGCTTACAGTACGGTATGGCGACAGTTTATTGCCTGAAATCCTGCCTGTCGATATAAGCGAACTGCGCAGAAAGAAAATCATGAAGGATTCCCTCTTCTCCCCAACTCTCGTAGAGCGGATGCGCCGGGCGTTGGATGCCGGCGAACAAATCATCCTTTTCCAAAACCGCCGTGGCTTTGCCCCCATGATGGAATGCAGGTCGTGCGGGTGGATACCGAAATGCGTCCATTGCGATGTCAGCCTCACCTATCATAAGCACCTGAACCATTTGACGTGCCACTATTGCGGTTATACTATCCGCCTGCCTGAGGAATGCCCCTCTTGCCACGGTACTGATTTCCGGATGATGGGTTTTGGTACGGAAAAAATAGAAGATGAAATCAACGGATTGTTTCCTTCGGCAAAGACAGGGAGGCTTGACATGGATTCTGCCCATTCCCGTACGGCATACGAACGCATAATCTCTGATTTTGAAAAGGGGCGCACTCAGATTTTAATAGGAACACAAATGATTTCAAAAGGCTTGGATTTCGGAAATGTGTCGGTTGTAGGCATATTGAATGCCGACAGCTTAATGAATGTGCCTGATTTCCGGGCGCACGAAAGAGCATACCAACTGATGGTGCAAGTCAGCGGAAGGGCAGGAAGGCGTGACAAGCGTGGAGTGGTAATCCTCCAGACTTCACAACCGGACCACCGGCTTATCCGGATGGTACAACATTTCGCTTACAAAGAAATGGTGAAATGGCAACTCTCTGAACGGAGCGCATTCCGTTATCCCCCTTATTACCGGTTAATTGTCGTAGTGCTCCGCTCGAAAAACGAACAAATCCTGCACGATGTCTCCAAAGATTATGCAGATCGCCTGCGCAAACTTCTCGGTGAACGTGTATTGGGACCGGTCACCCCGCCAATAACTTATGTGCAGACATTCTTTATCCAAAGAATTATCATAAAGCTGGAGATTTCGGCAGCGATAGCACCAATCCGTACCATGCTGGAAGGCATAGAACAAGACATGAAGCAGGACAAAGCTTTCAAACAAGTTATTTTATATTACGATGTCGATCCGCTTTAATCCCAATCGATAAAGGATGAAACATGTTCCAACCGACTCTGTCGCAGGATTGACGGGAAACTTTTTGAAGATATAGAGGAATTGCAAACATGAAAGAGATTAATCCCAAGGAAACCAGTCGCGCATACGCCTTCGAAATGTGGATGAACGCGCCCATGCCAATGCTTACGTTCTTTAAGACACTTGATGTATCATGCCTTGTGAAAATAAGCAGGAAGACGGGGATGAAATTCAACATGCTGATGTGTTACTGCATCGGCAAAGCGGCACAAGGTGTAAAAGAATTTTATATGCTGCCTGTAAGCAACAAGCTGATACAATATGATAGCATAGCGATAAATACAATCGTCGCAAACCGAGAAGGCGAAGTAAGTTCTTGCGATGTCCCTTTTACGGACGATTTATCCATATTCAATCAACATTATTTGCAGCTCACCAAGCAAGTGGCTGAAAGCTGTATCAACCACGATTTGACGGAAAGCATGGTTATCGGGACTTCCGCTTTGGTGCAATATGAGATAGACGGCGCAGTTGGAATGTATAGCGGCATATTCAATAATCCGTTTTTCATTTGGGGGAAATACAAACGCCGCCTGTTGAAAACTACACTCAGGGTTTCTTTCCAATTCCACCATACGCAAATGGACGGGGCACACGCTGCCCGCTTTTTGGACAGATTGCAGGAAGAAATCAATCATCTGAAATACCCACTTGTTTTTACTGAGAAACAACAAACAACAACTTAATAAACAAACTATTGATTTAAACATGAACCGAAAAGAATTTTTACAGGCATCGGCATGCATTATCCCGGCATCAATGCTGGGGACAACCCGTGCCCATGCGTCAGACAATCATGGAACCTCGCCCGCAACTTCCTACATCGAAAGCGAAGGCTACCAAAAGAATGTGGGCAAACTTAAGTTCAACGCAGACGGGAAGTTTAAAATCGTGCAATTCACAGACGTGCATTGGAAGCCGGGAAATCCCGCATCAGAAGCCGCGGCTGAACGCATGAATGAGGTTCTCGATGCCGAGAAACCCGACTTCGTTGTATATACCGGCGACGTGGCTTACGACAAACCAGTTAAAACGTGTTACGAGCGTGCCTTCGAGCCAGTCATCTCACGTCATATTCCTTTTGCATTTACATTCGGAAACCATGACGACGAACACGACATGAACCGCAAGGAGATTTTCAACCTTATAAAAGACATGCCCGGAAACCTGACAGGCACTGTTGAGGGGATAAGCGGAGTATCGAACTTTATTCTCCCCGTACAAAGCAAAGACAGTGCGAAGACGGCTTTCTTGCTTTACCATTTAGACAGCCTTTCTTATTCCCCGATGGAAAAAAGCGTGGACGGTTACGACTGGATAAAAGCCGACCAGATAGATTGGTATCGCCGTTCAAGCGAGGAATTAAAAATGTCGAACGGGGGCAACCCATTGCCTGCCTTGGCTTTCTTCCACATCCCGTTGCCCGAATACAACTTTGCGGCACGCGATGAAGACTCTCTTCTCCTCGGTATTAGGAAAGAAGAAGCTTGTGCTCCCAAAATCAATTCAGGACTGTTCACAGCAATGCTGGAAGCCGGAGACGTGTTTGGCATTTTCGTTGGGCATGACCATGTGAATGATTACGTCGTATCTTGGAAAGGGATACTCTTGGGATATGGAAGATACACCGGCGGGAAGACTGTCTATTGCGACATACCATGGGGAAACGGCGCGCGCGTCATTGAACTTACCGAAGGCGAGCGGAGCATTGAGTCGTGGGTCAGGACTAAAGACGGGCGAATCGACAACCGTTTCATTTTCCCGAAAGACTTTTCCAAAGAACCTTGGTAAACATACCCGCCGGACTGCCTTTCTCGAAGTTGAACTTTGTGTTTGTCGAAGTTGAACTCGCGGGAATCCATTTGCTTATTTTTTGTTCTGGAAAGAAAACACAGAAAAATAACTGAAGTTTTCTTGTTCAAACCAAATTTGTATTTATCTTTGCGCCTAAACAATGTTGAGGTTTCGGTGGAAAAACCACAGTTTGCTAAACTGTACTAATATGATGAAAAACAATCTCCCCTTAAACCTCAAAGAGAGAAAAATCTAATTTTACATTAACCTCTAAATGGAGAATTATGCGAAAAGCTAAAATGTTTACCACATTGGGACACGCGAGATTGATTACGACCTCTGTGTTAATGTCATTCTGTATGACGGGTGCTGTGTTTGCACAAAGGGCTACCATTAAAGGTAATATTGTTGATGAGAACGGGGAACCGATTATCGGAGCGAACATTCTGGTGAAAGGAACTACCAATGGTACTATTACCGATATCGACGGCAATTACCAGCTGGAAGTAGAAAGCGCAAGGAACAGCGTGTTGGAAATTTCTTATATCGGCTATAACACAATCGAAGAAGCCGTGAGGGGACGCAATCAAATTGATTTCAAAATGGAGTCGTCCGTAGTGAATCTGGGCGAAGTCGTGGCTATTGGTTACGGTACTCAGACTCGTAGGGAGATTACCGGTTCCGTTGCAAACGTAGCGGAAGAGAACTTCAACAAAGGTGTAACCCGCGACGCATCCGACTTGCTGCAAGGCAAAGTTGCCGGATTAACCATCACTTCAGGTTCGGGCGATGTTACCCGCAGCTCACAAATCCAGCTTCGCGGTACTTCGACTTTGCAAAACGACCAAGGGCCTATGATTGTTATTGACGGTATCCCCGGCGGCGACCTGTCTACCGTTTCCCCGTCTGATATCGAATCTATTTCTGTGTTGAAAGATGCATCATCTGCGGCAATCTACGGTTCCCGTGCTGCCGGAGGTGTCATACTTATTACCACGAAACGCGGCTCCGGTTCCAAGACCACAATCAATTACGACGGATATGTTTCCGCATCCACGGTGGCTAACAAGCCGGATATGTTGAACGCTGCTGAATGGCGTGCTGCCAACGCTGCTTTGGGCAACGACATTTCCGTGTACGACCAATACACATCTGATACGGATTGGTTCGACGAAATGACCCGCGTGGGAATTTCCCAGCAACACTCATTGTCTCTGTCCGGCGGAACGTCCAAGAGTAACTACCGTGCGTCTTATACTTTCATGGACAGAAACGGTGTGGCACGCGACAACTACTTGCAGCGGCACAGCTTCAGGTTCCAATTCCAGCAGCGTGCCATCAACGACCGCTTGCGTGTCGGCTTGACCGGCTCTGCAACATTAACTGATATGCAGATGCCTTTTGCCGACGATTACATTCTGGCTTACAACATGCTTCCGGTTTATCCTGTTTATAACGAAGACGGCTCGTATTTTACAAGTGCAAACAACAATTACGACCAAGGAAACCCGGTGCAGAACCAGGACCAGAACTATAAGATTTCGAACAACAGCTATTTCTATGGCTCAGGTGATGTGCAATTCACAATCATAGACGGATTGGATGCCAAAGTGCAATTGTACAAAAGCCGTTTCACCAACGATTATAGGGAATGGCAAGACCCACGAAACTCACGCGGGCAAACAGGAAACGGAACAGCTATCCGCCGTAACCGCATTTGGGACCGTAATCTGATGGAATGGACTGCTAACTACAATAAAGCATTCGGTTCGGAAGAAGAACATAAAGTCGATGCCATAATCGGTTACTCCTGGGAAAGCAACGAATATGCAGACCATTATTCCGAAGCGACTAACTTCTCGGTCGTAAGCATGGGGGCAGACAACTTGCAAAGCGGGAACACGCTGAACATCGGCGATGTCACATCCAGCCGCAACAAATACGTGTTGATTTCTCTCTTTGCCCGCGCCCATTACAGTTGGAAAGAACGATATATGATTACTGCAACAGTACGCCGTGACGGTTCTTCAAAATTCGGAGCCAACAATAAGTGGGGTACATTCCCGTCGGTATCAGCAGCCTGGGGTATCACGCAAGAAGAGTTTATGAGCGATGTGGATTGGGTGAACGATTTAAAGCTGCGCGTCGGATATGGTGTCACCGGTAACCAAGACGGCTTGCAGCCTTACAAATCCCTCGATTTGTATTCCGCATCCGGAACTTATTACAGCAACGGTTCGTGGCCTACGGCTTACCGGCTTTCACAAAATGCCAACGCCGACTTGAAATGGGAGAGAACCGCAATGTTGAATGTCGGTCTGGACTTTACTTTATTCAACAACCGTTTGAACGGTACAATCGAATGGTACGATAAGCGCACATCCGACATGCTGTACAATTACGAAGTATCTACTCCTACGTATGTATATAATACGATATCTGCAAATGTGGGTGATATGAAGAATACAGGTGTGGAAGTCTTGTTGAACCTTGACGTAATCCGCAATAAGAAGTTCACATGGAACACATCGCTCAACTTGGCGCACAACAAGAATGAAATCACCAAGCTGTCCGACGATTTTTATTCAACAGGGCGTGTTTACGTCGGCGACCCGTGGATTCGCGGAGCATCGGGCGTAACATCCCACGTGCTGGAAGTCGGCTACCCCGTAGGACAGTTCTATATGTTGAAATGCACGGGAATCGATGAGAGCGGACACTTCATCATTGAAGACATCAACGGCGACGGGCAAATCACAGATGACGACCGCACTTATTGCGGCGATGCACAGCCTGACCTGACCTTCGGGTGGAACAATACGTTCACGTGGGGCAAGTGGGATGCCAGCATCTTCTTCCGTGGGACAATCGGCAATAAAGTATTGAACAACCCATTGGCAGCCTACGGAAACAACACATACATCAGTGGAAGCAATGCCATGAAAAATGACTATCTCCTTACATTGAGTGAAAGCTCCCGCGTTTGCTCGTTCTACCTTGAAGATGCTTCGCATATCCGTTTGGACAACATGTCCATCGGCTACACTTTCAACACGAGTAATATCGAATGGCTTGAAAAAGCACGACTCTATGTGGCAGCCCAGAACTTGTTCGTGATTACAGGTTATTCCGGGCTCGACCCTGAAGTGGAGAACTACACAGGTGAAGCAAGCGACGACAACGCCGGACTTTCACCCGGTATCGAACCACGAAATTATATGCCTAAAGCACGTACATTTACATTTGGTGTCAATTTAACGTTCTAACTTCTAAATCGAATATTTATGAAACGGAAATCTATATTTTCTCTCGCTATCGGAATTCTCTTTTTCGGCGGTATTTCGTCCTGCATGAATTTGGAAGAAACAGTTTATGACCAAATACTCGCAGAAGATTTCGGGCAAACCGAATCTGAAATCAATGCGTTGGTGGGAAATGTCCATAACACGACGAAACGGTTCTGGTCCAACTACCGGAATATGTCTGAATGCTCCGGATCGATGGCTGTAATCCCCACACGCTACGGCGGCGACTGGTACGACGGCGGGCAATACCGCGAAATGTATATGCACACATGGACAGGCAACACCTCTTGCATCGTAAACGCTTGGGATGCTGCGACTGAATCAATCGGAGCGTGCAACCAAGCCATCTACACTCTGCAAAACATGGAAGAAGGTGTCTTGACCGAAGCAGAGCTGACAGAAAAAATCGCAGACGTCAGGGGCATACGCGCGTTCTGGATTTACGTTATGATGGATTATTGGGGAAACATTCCGCTGCTTACAGAGTATAGCCCTACGGACAAGGTTTACCCCTCTTGTACAGACCGCCAGGAAGTTTTCGATTGGCTGATTGAAGAGGTAAACGAGATAAAAGACATCTGCCCGGCTTCGACTTCAGCCAACTACGGCACCTTCACGCAGGGGGCTGCCTATACTCTCCTTGCAAAGCTCTACCTCAACGCGGACGCGTGGGGCGTAACCACTTCTGAAAACAATTACAGCAAAGTGGTGGAATATTGCGACAACGTGATGGCTATGGGATATACTCTTGCCACGACATGGAAAGATAACTTCAGCCTCACAAACGAAAACTCCACCGAAGCCATCTTTGCTGCGACATTCACCGACGCAGACACGGGGAACGACGGCAACGTGCGGAACCAGTTGCATTGCAACACGCTGCACTACAAGGATTACCTCGCGCTGGGGAATACAGCCAACGATTGCTGGAACGGTATCTGCGCGCAGCCTGAATACGTCCGTCTTTTCGACGAGGAAGACCAGCGTTACGAGGGCACGTTCCTCATCGGGCTTATGACAGACGCAACAACCGGCGAGGTCATATATACCGACCACGGATATGCCTTGGACCATACAATAGACCTTACCATGATTGCAGGCACGGAATACGACGGTACCAACTGGGGCGCAGTGAATCAACACGACGGCGCACGCTGCTTCAAATGGGAATATGCGTCAGACCTCACCTCGGCGATGGAAAACGACTTCCACATCTTCCGGTTGTCTGATGTTTACCTCATGAAGGCGGAAGCCCTCGTAAGAGGTGGCGGAAGCAATGCAGAGGCAACGCAACTGGTGAATGAAATCCGCGAACGCGGGTATGGAGACTCAAGCCACAATTATGCAAGCGTAACCTTGGAGAATATCCAGCTTGAACGCCGTCTCGAACTTGCCTGGGAATGCCACTCGCGGCAAGACGACATCCGTTTCGGCTGTTACGACGAACCCATGTGGCCGGAGTCGAACTGCACTCGCGCGTCGGACGATTACCTGAAACTCATGCCGATTTCGCAGGAGGCTTGGCAGCTTAACCCGAACTTGACGCAAAACCCGGGCTATTCGACATTCAGCAATTAACCGACTGCGTAATACAATTGGCTTTCCCTGATTTGTATTAATATAGGGCAGGCTCAAGCTCCATTAAATTTGTTTTCCCGCATCCCAAGCCGTTGGGGTGCGGGATTTTTTTGCATTGAATAATAAAAAAGAGGAAAATAGTTTGGCTTTTCGAAAAAAAAGAAGCATCTTTACGCACAGATAGGAAGAAGACTGAGCCATGCTGTAGAAGCACTTCAACGAAGCAAAACATTTTGCATGGACTGCGGCGAAGTACTTCAACAAGGCAAAACATTTTGCATGAACTGCGGTGAAGTACTTCAACAAGGCAAAACAATTTGCACGGACTCGTTGAAGCACTTCAACAAAGCAAAACATTTTGCATGGAGCTGTTGAAGCACTTCAACAAGGCAAAACAATTTGCATGGGCTCGTTGAAGCACTTCAACAAGGCAAAACAATTTGCATAGGCTCGTTGAAGCACTTCAACAAGGCAAAACAATTTGCATGGGCTTGTTGAAGCACTTCAACAAGGCAAAACAATTTGCATGGACTCCGGTGAAGCACTCGACAGCTTCTTACTGTCTGAGCGAAATAGAAATCTTAAATTTATAAATTAATTTTCTTATGGATGATAAAATAAATAGCATCAGCGTGAGCAGGATGGACAAAGGAGCCCATCTCAACTTTATGAAGACGACAATAGATTATCTCGACGGTTCTGATTCGGTAAAAGAGAAAGTTACAACAGAATATTCGGCACTTTCATCCGCTATCGACACCGAAGAGCTGTATTTTAACGTTCCACGGAAGAGTGAAAGCACAGAAGAAATTGAAAACAGCGACAAACTGCGCGACCTGCACTATTCGGCATACGTGGATGCCGTGAAGTACGTCACAAAGACTGAATCGGACGCGACAAAGCTCACATACGCGAAGCGGCTGCTGCAAAACATAGAGGAAAGCGGAATCAGCACTCGGTCGCAACGCGACACTCAAACGGGAAAGATGTTGAAGTTCACGTCGGAGCTTGAAACTACGTATGCAACTGAAATAGAATCGCTCGGCTTAGGGAAACTCGTGGAAGCGATGAAGCGCGAAAACGAGAACGTGCGCGCCCATACGGAAGACCGTACTGAGGAATACAGCACGCGCGTGAAGGGTGCGCTGAAAAAAGCCCGCTCAGCGACCGACGATGCTTACCGCAAACTGATAGAGAAGATAAACGCGCTCATCGTAATCGAAGGGGGAGATGGATTCTCGGATTTTGTAAGCAAACTGAACGCGGAAATAGACCGCTACAAACGCGAGGTCCTCGGGCAATCATCCTCGTCGTCGGGCAGCAACAGCGACAGCGACCTGCCTGTAACAGACGACAAACCATCGACGGGCAGCGGGAACGATGGGGAAGGGGACGAAAACCTCCCTCAGGTGCAATAAACAGCCATAGTCTCTGTTTTGATAAAGAAAAAGGCATTTATGCATATTATATGTAGATTATTATTTGTGTTGTCGGCATGGTTGGGCGTGTTCGCCCTCCGTGCCGTATGCAACAGCAGTCCGGAAGTAGTAGTAGGGGCTGAGCGTATTGACGAAGTGTCCAAGCTGCTCGAAGGGAAGCGTGTGGGGCTGGTAATCAACCAAACCTCGATACTCGAAAACCACGGCAGGCAGCATCTCCTCGACATCTTGGTGGAACGAGGCATCGACGTGCGAAAAATATTCGCCCCCGAACACGGCTTCCGTGGAACTGCCGACGCCGGCGAGGAAATAGATGATTCTAAGGACTTGCGCACCGGCATCCCAATCTTTTCAATTTATGGAAAACAAAAAAAGCCGACAACGGAGCAGCTCGCAGAACTAGACGCGGTAGTATTCGACATACAGGATGTAGGGGCGCGTTTCTTCACATATATCAGCACTTTGCACTACGTGATGGAGGCTTGCGCCGAAAATAGCAAGGAACTCATCGTACTCGACCGTCCCAACCCGAATGACTTCGTAGACGGGCCTGTCCGCCGCGAAAAGTTCAAGTCGTTCGTCAGCATGGACCCTATTCCAATCCTCTACGGGCTTACGCCGGGTGAATTGGCACTCATGATAAACGGTGAAGGCTGGATTCTCAGTACGCCCGACACGTGCAGGCTGCAAGTGGTCGAAATCATGAATTGGAAGCACGGAGACCCGTACTGGTTGCCCGTGAAGCCCTCGCCCAACCTCCCGAACGACCAGGCTGTGAGGTTATACCCGTCGCTCTGCCTGTTCGAAGCAACACCCTTCAGCGTCGGGCGCGGGACGTATTTCCCATTCCAAGTGATAGGTTATCCGGATGAAAAATTCGGCGATTACAGTTTCACTCCCTCGTCGATGCCGGGCTTCGACACCAATCCGGTCCAAAAAGACAAGATTTGCTATGGAACGAACCTGCGGGAATATCCTTTCGAAGGCGGATTCACTCTCCGCTTCATTATCGATTTCTACAAGCGGTGCGGTGCCGATGCCAAGTTCTTTTTCAGCCGCGCGAATTGGTTCGACACGCTTGCCGGGACGGACGAGTTGCGCAAGCAGATAATCGAAGGAATGAGCGAGGAAGAAATCAGGGCGACGTGGAAGGATGAGTTGGACGAGTACAAAACAATACGCAAGAAGTATCTGCTCTACGAAGATTACCCTGCGGACTATGCACAATAAAGCCGGGCAAGGATAACCACGCCCGGCAGCCGGCACGTCAGACAATCTTCCTGCCGAAAGGCGCAAGAGCCAAACCCGCCATCTTGAAATGCTGTTTCCCGAAAGGAATCCCGACAATGGAAATGCAGAGCAGCAACCCGAAGCAGACGTGCATTACGGCAATCCATATTCCGCCTACAAAAATCCAAATCAAATTCATGCAAATGCTCAGGCACCCGCCTGCGCTTTCCCCTATCACGACTTCCCTGCCAAACGGCCAAAGCGCGAAAATTCCAAGTTTCAGCGTCTGGATGCCGAACGGAATCCCGATGATGGTTATCATAAGCACAACACTCGCGGCGAAGTACGCCACAGCCGTAAGGATTCCGCCGAAAATCAACCAGATAACATTTCCCAAAGATTTCATGTCATTTATGTTTTAAGCTGTCCAGTTCGGACAATATGTTTTGCTTGACAATCTCGAAACTGTCGCGAAGCGCAGGATGCACAGGCTCTGAGGGCGGCGCTTCCATGTTCAGCGGATTTATTGGTTCGCCATTTTTGTAAACACGGAAGTCAAGATGCGGACCTGTGGACAACCCCGTGGAACCGACGTATGCAATTTCGTCCCCCTGGCTTACGTGCTTGCCAACTTCCAAGCCTTTGGCAAAACGGCTCAGGTGCATATAGGAAGTCGTATAAACAGAATTGTGCTTTATCTTCACAGTGTTTCCACCGCCATTTGTCCATCCCTTGAAGATGACTGTGCCGTCGCCTATTGTCTTGACAGGAGTTCCTGTCGGTGCAGCATAATCCACGCCGTGATGCGCACGGTAACGCTTCAGAATCGGGTGGAAACGTGCATTAGAAAAACGCGAAGTAATGCGGTAGTAGTCAAGCGGAGCCTTCAGGAATGCACGGCGGAGGCTATTCCCCTCAGCATCGAAAAACTGGTAAACGCTGTCTTGCATAAACGGAAAAGCGGGAAAAACTTTTCCCTGATGCGTGAAAACCGCCCCCTCTATCGAGGCGATGCCCAGCGCGGTGGTATCATCTATGTATGCTTCGTTGTATATTACTTGGAAAGAGTCGCCTTCCTTTACATCGAAAAAATCAATTTGCCAGGCGTAAACATCCGAGATGCGGATGGCAAGCAACGGGTCGGCGCCCTGTCCGCGGATTACATTCCAAAGGGAAGAAGTAATCAAGCCTTCAGCATAGCGTCGCTTCAGCGTTATCGGTTTATTGTAGGTATAAGCCTTTATCGGACGCTCTGTCAAATCGATTATTGCATAGTCCGTCAGTGTTTTTGCAAAACCAATGTAACAAATCTTCTCAAGCGAGTCTCGCGTGGTAAAAGTACAATAATACATCCCGGCGCGGAGCTTCGTGGGGTCAAGCACATCTGCCGAAGCGCGTGTAATGCTGTCAGCTTCCAAAGCAGAAAATCCGAGGCGGGAAAAAATAATCGAAGGGTTATCGCCGGATTTTATTTCGTAATGCCGGACATCCAACGAATCCACGCACACACCATATTCATAAATATGCGGTACAGTGTTTTTAAGTTCTTCGGGGGGAACGTCGGAAACCGTATTCTTCTTACAAGAAAACACAGACAAGCATACGAAGACCAACAACAAGGCAGGAATATATCTGTTCATCTTTGATTTATATCAACAATTATTATCAGATTGCAAACATACGGAAAATTAAATAATTCCACAATCGGGATTTACCCTACCTTTGCGACACTCTATTACGGCATAAAGAGAACGATTTTTTGAAATAGTACAAGAGAGTATGAACATATCAATCCGCAACAGGCAGTCATCCTTGCGCAACAAGCTCTTCAGACTTACAGGCCCAATCTTCTTGGAGATTTTACTGATGATGACTTTGGGCGTAGTAGATACGCTGATGCTCAGCCATTATTCAGACAACGCAGTGGCTGCGGTGGGTGTTGTCAATCAATTGCTGAATATGATCTTCCTATTGTTCAACATCACAACCGTAGGAACAGCCGTCATGTGCGCACTTTACTTCGGCGCAAAGGATACGAAAAGTTTTACGCAAGTGGTCGGCGTGTCATTGATATTCAACGCTATCGTAGGGCTGGCAATCAGCTTGGCACTGATATTCGGCGGAAAACAGATGCTCGTGTGGATGGACATCCGCCAGGATTTGATGCCAATGGCGCTAAGCTACATGAAAATAGTGGGAGGCTTTGGATTTTTCCAAGCCATCAGCTTCACCGTGTCTGCCGTGCTTCGCGCAGCCAATAAACCTTACTACGCGATGCAGGTGACCTTTGCAATAAACATACTCAACATATTCGGAAACTATGCGCTGATATTCGGACACTTCGGATTCCCTGCAATGGGTGTGGAAGGAGCGGCTATCTCAACATCCATCAGTCGCGGAGTTGCAATGGTTTTGCTTTTCACCGTGCTGTTCAAACGTTTGGTCAGGAAAATGCCATTGGATTATTTTCGTCCTTTCCCGTTCCAAAAACTTCGGGACGTGATTAAAATCGGAATGCCATCTGCTTTCGAACAAATATCTTACGACGCGTCGCAAGTATGTGTCGTCTATTTTATAAATATGCTGGGAAATGAGGTGCTTGCCGCCCGCGTCTATGTAATGAACATTGTTATCATAGGATACATCTTTTCTCTGGCTATGGCTAGCGCCACGTCTGTTTGCACAGGGAATCTCGTAGGAGCGGGGAAGAAACAAGCGGCATACATCTTGAGCTGGTACGCTTGGAAACGCTCGCTTGTCGTGACATTTATTGCCTCGACAGGAGTTTACCTTTGTGGCAGATATTTGCTCGGATGCTTCACGGAAAATGAAACCATCATACAGATAGCCATGTCCGCCTTACTTATAGACATACTTCTGGAGCACGGACGCGCCACAGTGTTAATGTTCCTTTTCTGTTTACGTTCGGTAGGCGATGTTATCATACCGGTCTTGATAGAAATTGTATGTATGTGGGTATTCGCTGTTTCTTGCGGGTATTTGTTCGGCATAGCTTTGGGGTTCGGGTTGGCAGGAATCTGGTTAGCCTTGGCAATGGACGAAAGCTCAAGGGGAATAGTCCTTTGCCTGCGCTGGAGGACGCAACGGTGGAAAAAGAAGGATTTACTCCATCAAAACGGTTAATTCAAGTTAATCGACAAGAAAAGAGACATAAAACCAGTGTTTTTCACGTCATATACACGATACTTTGCAAAAAGAATTACATAACGACAATAGAATACTTATATGAGAAAGTTTTTTGCGTACACATTGCTTATTCCGGCAATGACAGTTTCAATGATTGCCTGCTCCAATTCAAAAACGGATGTGCAGCAACTCAACGGGAAGTGGAATGTCGTGGAAGTAAAAGGAGAAACTGTTTCTTCACAAGAAGGCATACCTTTCATGGAATTTAATATGGATGAGAAAAAAGTACACGGCAACGCAGGATGCAACATTTTCAATTCCATGATTGAAACCGATGCCAAGGATATTTCAGCTTTAAGAATCCTGCAAGGCATAACTACGATGATGAGCTGTCCTGATATGGACACGGAAACAAAAATCCTGCAGGCAATGGATGCAGTCCGTTCCGTAAAAGCCGGGAAAGACACTAACCAATTGCTTTTAGTCGATGAACATGGCAAGACAGTATTTGTCTTATCCAAATAATTCACGCATTTATTTAAAGCATTCTTCCATGAATAAGTTTGTGTGTTTAATTATAATTACCTCTTTATTTTTAATCACAGGTTGCCGCTCCCACAATGCGGCAGCCTTTTCTTCTTTATCTGATTTAAATGGTGAGTGGAATATCGTTGAACTGAACGGTACAGCCCTTAATTCTGCCGGAACACGTCATTACATTGCTTTCGACATGGAAAATAAACGAATCTCCGGCTATGCCGGTTGTAACCGAATCATGGGTTCGTTGGTTTATGAAAATGAACAAAACAACGCCATCCGTTTTCCGCAAATATCCACGACACGCATGGCTTGCCCTGACATGAAATCCGAACAGGAATTACTTCAGATACTTGACCGGGTGGAAAGATTTTCAGCCGAAGATAAAAGCACCATCGCCTTTTTCGACAAGAATGGTGAGAAAATAATGGTATTGAGCAAGAACTAACGGTTAAATCCTCCCTTCATCGGCATAACTGTAATATTTCCCATCGGTTATGATGATATGGTCGAGCAAATGGATATCCATCAACAATGCTGATTGTTTCAGGTGTTCCGTAAGCTTGTCATCCTGATTGCTTGGGCAAAGGTTTCCAGACGGGTGGTTATGCACAGCTATGATTCCTGAAGCCAAAAGCAATATGGCTGGTTTCAATATCAGGCGTATATCGGCAAGCACATTTGCCGTCCCGCCTTGCCCGATGCGGATTTTATCCATTATTTTATTGGAACGGCTTAAATAAACCACCCAAAATTCCTCATAATGCAAATCCGCAAGCAGCGGGTGCATAATCTCATAAATATCTCGGCTGGAACGGACTTGGGTGCGATTAACCGGTTCTTCGGAGGCACGGCGTTTGCCCAGCTCTACTGCCGCCATTATGGTTACAGCTTTCGCCGGACCTACGCCTTTAAAGCGCGATGTCAATTCCCGCACTCCCATCTTTCCCAATTCATTCAACTTGTTTCCGGCAGTATGCAAGATATGTTGAGCCAAATCCACCGCCGATTCACCGGCATTCCCTGTCCCAAGAAGAATGGCAAGCAATTCCGCGTTGCTTAGCGACGATGCGCCGAGGGACAGAAGTTTTTCCCTCGGCCGTTCGTCTAAAGCCCACGATTTTATTGGGAGTTTGTCCTGCGGGCACGACTTAGCGCCTGCTCCACTTTGTTCCCCACACTTTCCGCGAGCCATTATCCATTACATTTATATAATATATGCCGGATTGTTGCGGAAGCTCCACGCTGCCGGCATAAGCCGGAAGAGAGTAACAGGAACGTATCCGCCCGGAGAAATCATAGACAGCCACTTCGCGGCGGTTGTCGGAAGATGGGAAATACAGCCGTCCGCCTGCTATACGGTAATCCTCAGTTCCGATTTCCTCTAAAGCAGTCGGGATTTCGGCAGGTTCTGACAGATAAGACTTGGACATTGCCGGAATCTGTAATTGTTTGGCAGCAGAGGATGAAGACGACAAGATGGACAACTCCGTATCCCCGGAAACCTTCAAAAAGAATGCGCTCCCGACAGGCAATTCATAATTTCCACCGATTTCGTAAGCCTCGTAGCTTTCACCGTTATATACATACACATAACCGTCGGTATCACCCTTAGATTCGATGTCGGAGAGCTTCAAGCCGCACGGGAGAGGATTGCCGCAAAGAATCCACCCGCTGTCTTCCGTTTTCGCCCCTTGCGAGTCTTCCCCAGAGATAAAAAGCGTTGCGGAAGGGGAAAACTCCAGCGTTTCACCGCTTCTGGAATAAACATACAGGGTTTGCTGGGTCGCTTCAGCATCGAGGGCAACCAAATAGCCTTCGCCTTTGCGGAAAAGGATTTCCCCGGAAGAAACCACCGGTTTCGTTTTCCAATTTGAAGTCCCGCCTCCCGCGCGGCTTTTCCCGTCGTATGTTTTCACATAAAAATAATTGCCACTGCCCGTTGTTTGGTCGTCGCCTTGCGAAAATTCGGGGGAAACGTCTCCGGCATACACATCAAAGGGGAAAGAAACGAAATACCAGCTTCCCTTTTCCTCGAATGTTTTGTAATACGTAAATGACTTCGTTTCCAAAGTGGCACCGGATGAAAATCTTATATTCCCGTCGGAAAAGCTGATGTAATCGCACACTGTGGCATTTTCCACGGTAACATCGCCCTGAATAAGCGCGTGGCGGTGTCGGAAAGCGGGAAGATGAGTCCATTTGGCAGTATCTCCCCAAAATCCGGTCCCTTCAAACAAGGAATAGGAAGGAATGTCCCCCGACGCGCAAATATGGTCCAGCAAATAATAGGAATCGTCGCCGCGCTTCGTCCCGCCTATCTTGATGCGTATATCCGAACAACCATAGCCCGCCCGGATGCTGCTATACTCCGACGAGACTCCGCCCGATACATTTCCCAGCGTCAATCTCTCGTTGAAGTAAGAATTAAAGCCATCCTCAGGTACAATGCTGTAAATTTGGTCTACTTTGTCCGTTCCTCCGGGGACAGTAGCCGAAACATAAAACCGCTCGTCTGTGTTGATGTTCCGCATCGCGAAAGGGCAATAAATAACCACATTTTCATAAATACTGAGGGAATAAGCCTCGAACGAGACGCTGTCACCCGGGAAAAGCTGCAAGGCATAGGGCGAGGTGGTGTTCTGGATAGACATCCCGCTTATGTCGAGCAACTGCGGTTCGCCCGTACTTGCGGAGTAGTTCCAATTGTCTTTTTCGAGGTTGCTGAAAGATTGATAACGGAAAGTGTCGGGAACAAGCACATTGTTATTGCTTTTTACGAAGTCCGCCCAGTCGGCAGGGCTTATCACTTGAGCTTCCGCTCCCGCCGCAAGTATCAGTGCGGCAGCCACATTGCGTAGCATTGAAAACTTTTTCATAGTCGGTTTTAATTTTTTGTTTTAAGAATTTTCGCCGCAAAGGTAAAAAAAACAGTTTTCCATGCAAAGATATCCAAGAGTTTGCCTACATTTGTCCCTCGACAAAGCATTTAATTAAGCACAATTGATATTCATTTTAGAATCAAAAAATCTAATTCAATGACTACACGTAGAAATTTCTTAAGGACAATGGCGCTTACTTCTGCCGGCGTCGCAATGGGGAGTTCTGCCAATCTATTGAACGCAAAGAGTTACAGCCGCGTGCAAGATGCCAACCGCAAGGTAAACGTGGCACATATAGGCATCGGTAACCGTGGCGAACAAATAATAGAGGAATTCGCAAAGACGAACCGCCTCAACGTTGTAGCTTTGTGCGACGTGGATATGGGAGCTTCCCACACGCAGAAAGTCATGGGAATGTTCCCTGACGCAAAGCAATTTAAAGATTTTCGGAAGATGTTCGACGAGATGGGGAACCAAATCGAGGCTGTAACCATTGCCACGCCCGACCATTCCCATTTCGCGATAGCAATGCTGGCAATGTCGAAAGGCATACATGTTTACGTTGAAAAACCGATGTGCCGCACGTTCATGGAAGCCGAGCTGATGATGGATATGGCACGCCGCCACCCCGAAGTAGTCACGCAAGTAGGAAACCAAGGGCATTCGGAGGCGAATTACTTCCAATTCAAGGCTTGGATGGAAGCCGGAATCATAAAAGACGTAACTGCGGTGACGGCGCACATGAACAATTCCCGCCGTTGGCACAAATGGGACGCGAACATATATAAATATCCGGAGAAGGAAGCGGAACCCGAAACGATGGACTGGATGACCTGGCTGATGCAATGCGCATACCACGACTACAATGTGAAATACCACCTTGGCGACTGGCGTTGCTGGTACGACTTCGGCATGGGCGCATTGGGCGACTGGGGAGCGCACCTGCTCGATACCGTACACGAATTCCTCGACTTGGGGCTTCCCTACGAAGTCAGCATGCTCCGGGCAGAAGGGCACAACGATTACTTCTTCCCTTACTCTTCAACAATCCTTTTCCGCTTTGCTTCGCGCAGAAATATGCCGCCGGTCGATGTAACGTGGTACGACGGGCTTGACAATCTCCCGCCCCTGCCTGCGGGCTACGGCGTGGCTGGTTTAGACCCGAACATCCCCACGACAAACCAAGGAGACATCGAAGACACGCATCTTAACCCCGGAAAAATAATTTACAGCCGTGAGCTGACCTTCAAGGGCGCGTCGCACGGAAGCACGCTCTCTATCATACCCGAAGAGAAAGCGAAAGAGATGGAGAAGCTCTTGCCGGAAGTGCCGAAAAGCCCCTCGAACCATTACGAGAACTTTATCCGCGCCTGCTGCGGGGAAGAGAAAACGCGCTCGCCTTTCGAAATTTTCGGGCCGATGAGCCAAATGTTCTGCCTCGGCGTGATAGCGCAAAGGCTCAACACGCAGCTTTTCTTCGACACGCGGCTGAAACGTTTCACGAACAACGACTTTGCGAATGCTATGCTGAGCGGGATGCCGCCGCGCAAAGGGTGGGAGGAGTTTTACAAGCTGTAAAAGGTCGTCGCGCCACGCGAAAGCATTTTTCCGGTTTGAAAAGCATCGTCGCGCC
>CAYZTO010000007.1:32532-39312 GCA_964481365.1 uncultured Parabacteroides sp.
GCCTAAATATAAATTTAAACATTTCATTTATGGAGCTGAATTATTTAGAAGTCGAGCCGATGAATGATAGCCGGCTCACAAACGCAGAATTCATCCGTTTTGCAGCACGCTTCATTGAATTGGTTGAGCAAATGCAAGGAAAGGATGATGAAGATGGAGATGATGACAAAGGTGACGGTCCGGCGGTACAGAGTGCCGAAACTCTTTCAGACGGCGTCCCGGCACTTTACATTTCGCAAGAAATGATTGACAAAGCAAAGGAAGACATTGACAAAATGCGGGAATGGACACTCGAATCGCGCGCAAAGGCAAGTACGAAGGAACTTACCGAGTGCGATGAATCGCGCGACCGCCTCGCGAATTATATCCTGAAACTGGTGGCAAACGCATCCTCTTTGCCCGACGAAGAAGACCGCAAGGCAGGCGAACTGCTGAACACTGCGCTCAAAGTGTACAGCGGCGTTGCGAAGCTCCCGCAAAACCAGGAAACGGAGACGATAAAGGGAATGCTCATCGACATACGCAAGGAGGAATACGCTGCGGCTGTCGAGGCATTCGGGATTAAAAAATATGCCGACAGGCTGGAAGAGGAGAACCTACGCTTCGAGCAACTGGCTGGGGAACGCAGCAAAAGCTACGCTGAAACCCGTTCGCTCGAAAAAAACAAGGAAATCCGCTCGGAACTGGAGCAAATCCTCAACGCGATGGCGGATTATGCTTTTGCGGCGAATTTATTGCACGGGACAGACGAAACGGCGGACTTCATCAACAATCTGAACGCGCACATCGCAGAAACGAAGATGTATTACAACCGGCGAAGCTCGTCGCGCAACAAGACCGAGGAAGACGACGGCGGGACAGACGGCGGCGACGTTAGCGAAGAACCGGACGACAAGCCGGTGGTCTCTTAGCCACGCGCAATGCCACGGCAGGCATAAGGCATGACATAAAACAACAAAATATGAGACAGAAATTTTTAATAGGGGCAGTCTTGTTGGCGGGCATTTGCTGCGCGGGGACTGCCCGCTCGCAAAACACACTGACAGCCAAAGAAGCCTCGGAAGGCTGGAGCCTCTTGTGGGACGGCACAACCACAAACGGCTGGCGCGGTGCGAAGCTCGACAAGTTCCCCGACAATGGTTGGAAAATAGAAGACGGTATTCTGAAGGTCGAAAAAGGCAACGGAGGGGAATCGACAAACGGCGGGGACATAGTTACAGTCCGCAAATACCGCAATTTCATCCTGAAAGTTGATTTCAAGATAACCGAAGGTGCAAACAGCGGAATCAAGTACTTCGTGGACACGGACATGAACAAAGGGGAAGGTTCGGCGATAGGTTGCGAATTCCAAATCCTCGACGACGAAAAACACCCTGATGCCAAGCTCGGAGTGCTCGGGAACCGCACACTTGCATCACTTTACGACCTGATTCCCGCCCCGGAAACGAAACCGTACAGAAAGGGGGAATTCAATACCGCAATGATTGTGGTGAAAGACAACCACGTGGAGCATTGGCTGAACGGCGTGAAAATATTGGAATACGAGCGCAACAACGACATGTGGCAGGCTTTGGTGAACTATAGCAAATACCGCGACTGGCAAAACTTCGGGAATTTGCGCGAAGGGCACATACTTTTGCAAGACCACGGCGACGAAGTGTGGTTCAAGAACATAAAGATTAAAGAACTGCCCTGAACACCCCGCCCCGCGAGAAAATTATGCGGGAAACGGCGGATTCTTGGCTTGAAAACCGTAACTTCGCCTCCCGAAAAAAGAAACATGACATGGAAATAACAGGAAGAATCATCGCAGTGCTTCCCGAACAAGGGGGGACAAGCAAAGCCGGGAACACGTGGAAAAAGCAGGAATATGTCCTCGAAACTCACGAACAATACCCCAAAAAGGTATGTTTCCAACTTTTCGGCGAAGACCGCATCGCTAACGCGCACATCCAGCCGGGGGAGGAGCTGACAGTTTCGTTCGACATCGAAAGCCGCGAATACCAAGGCAAGTGGTACACAAATATCAATGCCTGGAAAGTGGAAAGGCCGGCGCAAGTGACAAGCGTGCCCAATGCACCTTCGCCAGCCGACATGATTCCGCCGAATCCGGCAGCCGCTCCCGCAATGCCCGATTTCGCATCGCAGAATCCCATCGACGACCTGCCTTTCTGAAAGCAGGCGCGCATAAACAGACAATGGACGATTAATGGGGCTGTCCCCCGGTTAATTGTCCATTTTTCATTTCCGGAGACCAGGAATTCAATCCGAGATGCGTGTGACGGACTTCACATTGTCGATGTGCGAAAGGCTGACGCATAATTTCTGGATATCTTCCACGTCGTGCACTTTCAGCTTTATTTTTCCTTCGAACATACCGTCTTTAGCCTCGATAAGCAACCTGGTGATTGTGACATTGAACTCCGAAGAGATGATGCGGGTCATTTCATTCAGCACACCCATCGCGTCGATTCCTTTCACCTCAAGCGTGGCTTCAAAGGACGCGTTAGTGTAATTGCTCCATTCCGTGTTGAGGATACGCTCCCCAAAACTGCTTTTCAGGCGCATGGCAATCTGGCAAGAGCGTTTATGCACAATTACGTTGCCGTCGTCGTTTATGAATCCCAAAGAATCATCGCCGGGGATAGGTTTGCAGCAATCGGCGATTATATAATTCCGTGAAAGCCCTTCCTCTTTCAATATGTAGGGCTTTTTCTTGTCGAATTTGGGCTTTTCAGAGTTCTGGGCTTCAGTTTTCCCCGATTCCGCACCATTGCCGGGATTGTGGGTCATCCGCAAAGCCTTTTTCACATATTTGAAAAGTAGATTGTCCCCTTTCCCTTTGATTATCTTCCCTACATTCTCAGGAAGGACGACCTCACCTTTCTCGACGGCACAGAACAAATCCTCTCGCTTGGAAAACCCGAAATACATGGCAAGCGTATCCATGTTCGACGATAAAACCTCGATGCCTGAGTGCTCCAAAGCGGCAATAACCTTCGCTTCCCCTTCCTTGGCAATGTCCCTCCGGATACGCCGCAAAATGGCTGTAATACGTGCTTTTGCCTTGGCAGTGGTAACGAAATCCAACCATTCGGGCTGCGGCGATTGCGAACGGGATGTCAGAACTTCCACCTGGTCTCCGCTGGCTAACTTATGGCTTAAAGGAACGAGGCGGTGGTTTACTTTAGCCCCGATGCACTTGTTCCCAATGTCGGAATGCAATGCGTAGGCAAAATCTAAAGCAGTAGCCCCTTGAGGCAGGGTTTTAATATCACCTTTAGGCGTAAAGACAAATATTTCGGAAGAGAAGAGGTTCAATTTGATGGTGTCGAGGAAATCAAGGGCATTCGGGTCGGGACTCTCGAGAATTTCTGTGATAGTTTGCAACCATTTGTCGAGTTCGGTGTCCTCCTCCACGTTATTTTCTTTGTATTTCCAATGAGCCGCGAAACCTTTTTCGGCTATGTCATCCATGCGGCGGCTGCGTATTTGTATTTCGACCCATTGCCCGTCGGGTCCCATTACCGTCAAATGCAATGCCTGGTAGCCATTTGCCTTCGGACGGCTCACCCAATCGCGGATGCGGTCGGGACGAATGCGGTAAATATCCGTAATAGCAGAATATATGTCCCAGCACTGGTTTTTTTCATCCACTCCGGGGAGCGGGTCGAAAATTATACGGACGGCATAAATGTCGTACACATCTTCGAAAGGAACTTTTTTCGTTTCCATCTTGTTCCAAATGGAATAGACAGATTTCACGCGGGCACGCATCTCATAATGCAAGCCCATTGCCTTTAGTTTTTCGTGTACCGGTGTCGCAAAATGGGAGAACAAACGGTTGCGGCTTTCTGCCGTAGCCTCGAGCTTCTTGCTTATTTCAGCATACTCCTTTGGGTGCTCGTACTTGAAGCTCAAGTCTTCCAGCTCCGTTTTGATAGAGAACAAACCCAGACGGTGTGCCAACGGTGCATAAAGGTAGAGCGTTTCGCCCGCTATCTTGAATTGCTTTGCAGGAATCATGGAACCCAGCGTGCGCATATTGTGCAGACGGTCGGCAATCTTTATAAGTATGACCCGGATGTCATCGCTCATTGTAAGAAGCAATTTGCGGAAATTCTCAGCCTGTGCCGAAGCCTGCTCGCCAAAAATCCCCCCGGATATCTTAGTCAAGCCATCCACTATCTGCGCAATCTTATCGCCGAACATATCCCGGATATCCTCAACGGTATATTCAGTGTCTTCAACGACATCGTGCAAAAGTGCCGAGCATATAGACGTGGAACCGAGACCCATCTCTATGCACACAATTTTCGCAACGGAAATCGGGTGCATGATGTACGGTTCGCCGGAACGCCTTTTAACTCCGGCGTGCGCTTGGTTCGCAAAGTTGAAAGCTTTTGTGATGTGCTCGACTTTCCTGCGGTGGTTCGACTTCAGATATGCATCCAGCAATTCGTTGAAGCCATCCTGTATCATTTTATTTTCTGCCGACAATTCCCGGGGTTGTTCTCCGCTAGATACCATTGCTGCAGTGTCTTCTGTATTGTCCATAGCCTTGACCTCTTCTGTTTCTAAGAATAACCACAAATGTAATTAAATATTGGGAGGAATAAATGTTCGTTAGGGTAAACTTTTCCAATATTTTTCAGATACATCTGCGGGAGGGCTATGGCAACCGCCGGGATTCGGCGGGAGAGGTGGCGAAAGTTCAGGTTTCCTCTCCGGACGTGGCGGAGATTAACGCCGGCAATCAGGGGATGTGCAGCCGGCAAAAAAAGTACCGGGCATCACGCCCGGTAACACGTTACAATATATTTCCGTTTGCATCGATGCGCAAGCGCACATCACGCCCGGCGCCTTCAAGCTCGACAAGGAACCACGAGCCGGATGGAGATTCCACGTACTCTATGTCATCGACCTTGTAGTTGCCATACTGGGAAGAAGTTATTGCGGACTTCACCGCGTCGGGGAGTTCCCAGTAAGTGTAGTCAGTCTCGGTGAACACCCACGAACCTGTAGCGTCGAAGTAGACCTTCTTCTCGCGGTTGTCGTGCCATATCTCTATTTCGAGGAAACCGTCGTCATAGTCTTGCTCTATTATCGTGGCTCCGGGGTATGTGGACTGGATGAACGACGCATAGTCCGAACTTACGTTACCGGGAACGGAGGGTGTAGTCGTGCCTGTATCGCTTCCCGAGCCTATGACGGAAGATGCCAACGACACTTCCCCTGCCGGAGTAATGTCAATCTTAACATCGCCGTAGGCAGACTCAAGGTCGAAGCGGTAAAACTCTGCCGATTCCGTCTGGTAAAAATCTATGTCGTCGATGTGGTAGCCACTGTATTCCGACGACTGGAACGCTTGGGATACTGCCGAGGGCAATTGCAGCCATGAAATTTCCGTTTTGGTGTAAACCCAAGCCCCCGACGTATCGAAAAGCAATTCGCGGAGCCATGTACCATCCAATATCTCAACCTCCGTGCCGTAGCTCTCTATATCAATGTCCACTATCCGGGCATCAGGATATTGGGCGGAAATCCAATCTGCCACGCTTCCCGTTGCCTGCTGCGGGAGGAAGTCGTAATAATCGTAGTCCGCAGCCTGCCCGGAAACAGACTTCACAAGGATACCGTCTGCCGAATAGTAAAGGTCCATGTCAAGCTCGCCGAGTTCCACTTCGAGCACATACACGACCTCCATGCCGTTGCGCAACACCAAGTCTATGTCGTCGATGTGCCAAGAGGCATAATCCGACTGGCTGAACGCCGACAGCACCGCTTCGGGGAGGGCGGACTGCGCTATGTTTATCTCTGTCATCACCCAGTCGCCGCTGGTATTGTCGAACCACGCCTTTGTATTGTCGTCGTCGCCCCACTTCCCTACCGATGAGTAAAACTCCGCGACCGCGTAGGTGCCTTTCAATTCCCACTCCGTATTCACCGCATCGGAGAACATCTCGTAGAACGTCTGCATCGTAAGTGCCGAGACTCCGCTTGACATGGCATAGTCCCAGTGCCGCCGGTCATCATCGCAGCTTGCAAAAACATTGATGCTTGCCGCCGCCATTAAAATTAATCCTATCTTCTTCATAACCTTTCTTTTGTTTATATATGTTTCTGAATAAATGACTTTACACTCCGGCAGGCGTACTAATCGTCGATATCGATGAGGAAGAACCCTTTGCGGTCGAACTTCAGCTCCAGACCGTTGTTCAGGTCGATTTCATACTTCCTCCGGTCCCTCTCCAAAGACATGATTTGCGTGCCGGGATAGAAATTCCGCACATATTCGAGTATCGGCTGCGGAACAAGCAACTCAGGGATGGCGCGGAACTTCGCCTCGGCAGATATAAGGTCCCCTTTTCTTCCGAACTCCAGCTTCATGCCGTCGGAGAGTATCACCTTGTAAGTTTTGCTGAAATACTCGACCTCCTTTGCGGCAAACGCGACGCGGGAGTTGGGGAAATGTTCCCTCAGCAGCACCTTGGCGGCTTCGGGGAGGTTGTCCGGTGACATGGGACGGTTGTAGTCAGCCCAAATAGGGGACGTCCCAAGCAGCAGAGCGATGAACATGAGCGGCACGAGGCGGCTAATGACGGATTTCCACGTCAGCCGTGCCCAAAAATCCCTCAAACCAGTTCCAAATTCTTCCATATCAGTCTCCTTTCCTTTTAAAATTGATTTCGGAACAAAAGTACTGGCCGATTTTATAGAGAAATCAAAATATCGGAAAAAGTTTTTGGAAATCCAAAGTGCCTGCCAAACCTTCGGAAA
>CAYZTO010000008.1:0-1571 GCA_964481365.1 uncultured Parabacteroides sp.
CCACCTATAAATACATCATTGAGGGGAACGGGCAAATCCGTCCCCAATCATAACTTTAAAAATAAGGAATTACAACATGAGACATTTCACTTGCGTACAAGACATCGGCGACCTAAAGACCGCCGTAAGGGAAGCACTCGAGATAAAAAGGGACCGCTTCCAATACTCCGAAATGGGCAAGAACAAGACCCTTCTGATGGTATTCTTCAATTCGAGCCTGCGCACCCGACTTTCCACCCAAAAGGCTGGGATGAACTTGGGCATGAATACGATTGTGCTCGATGTCAATCAGGGGGCTTGGAAACTCGAGACAGAGCGCGGCGTAATCATGGATGGCGACAAGTCGGAACACCTGCTCGAGGCGATTCCCGTGATGGGGTGCTATTGCGACATCATAGGCGTACGCTCCTTCGCCCGTTTCGAGAACAAGGAAGACGATTACAACGAGAAGATACTGAACCAATTCATACAATACTCAGGCAGGCCGGTGTTCAGCATGGAAGCCGCAACACGCCACCCGCTGCAAAGTTTCGCCGACCTTATCACGATAGAAGAACATAAAAAGAAGGAACGCCCCAAGGTGGTAATGACGTGGGCACCGCATCCCAAAGCCCTTCCGCAGGCAGTCCCCAACAGTTTTGCCGAATGGATGAACGCTGCGGGATACGACTTCGTGATAACCCATCCCGAAGGGTACGAGCTCGACCCCAAGTTCGTAGGTAATGCCAAGGTTGAATACAACCAAGAGAAGGCACTCGAAGGTGCTGACTTCGTTTATGCAAAGAACTGGGCGGCATATAAAGACCCCAACTATGGGAAGGTCATCAACATGGACCGCAGCTGGACGGTCGATTCGGCTAAGATGGCTCTCACCGACAATGCGTACTTCATGCACTGCCTCCCCGTACGCCGCAACATGATTGTGACGGACGACGTAATCGAAAGCCCGCAAAGCCTCGTAATCCCCGAAGCAGCCAACCGCGAGATTTCGGCACAGACAGTGTTGAAGAAGATTCTCGAAGGGTTGGACTACTGACACATAAAGCAAACAGGCACGGACCCTACATGGACCCGTGCCTGTTATCTCTTACAACCTTTCTATTCTCAAGCCTCACCCTTCGGGGCAAAATCCTGGAAGTTGGCAGTCCTCGTGTTCGCAGCCTGCAGCTGTTCGCCGAACTTCTTGAGGTTATCCTGCAAAGCCAACAGCAAGCGCTGTGCATTGTCGGGGGTCAGGATGATACGGCTTTGTACCTTTGCCTTCGGTGCTCCCGGCACCACGCGGATAAAGTCCAATATAAATTCCGAAGCAGAGTGGGATATGATAGCCAAGTTAGCATAAGTGCCCTGTGCTACTTCATCCGATAATTCAATCTGAATTTCATTTTTAGGTTTGTTTTCTTCCATCGCTTTTAATTTTTTGATACATCAGTTGTTATTAACGGCGCAAATATACGGTAAATATTTAAATGAGAAAACAAGGGGTATCCGAATTAAATAGATGAGGATGCGCCACGCGGGTCTTCGTGCCCTGCCGCAGGCAATGGCTGAGGGTGGCAACAAACACCCAT
>CAYZTO010000008.1:1671-10447 GCA_964481365.1 uncultured Parabacteroides sp.
GCGGGTCTTCGTGCCCTGCCGCAGGCAATGGCTGAGGGTGGCAACAAACACCCATACGTGGGGTGCCTGAATACCCCACGCATGACCCCTTCAGGTACCCCACGCGAGGGGTATTTAGAACAGTCTTTATGGGGTAAAATGACCACTATACATAACCCCTTCCCGACCTCCCTGTACCAGCAGGGGAGGAAGAATGTATTTGTGCGAATGTTATCTATATATGATGTGTCCTTTTCCCCCTGCCACTGTAGGGGGAAAATACAAAAGGGGTCAAAAAGTGCTTGTATGTGGGGTTAAGCAACAGCGCACGGGGACAATGAGATTTCACGCTTTTTCATTACCTTTGCGCCCGTCTAAGAACGATAAAAACTAACGCAATACAATGAGTTTCATATCAAAACTATTCGGAAAAGACGCTTCGGCGGACACGGGAAGCACGAAAGGCTCGGTAGAGGAGTTCGTATCGCTCGTACGTGTTTACTACCAGGCTGTAATGGCTGTGAACATGGGTATCACCAACCTGAACATGCTGCAAGACATGGCTCTCTTCAAGCGTATGCTGAAGGTGCCGACGCAAAACAACAAGCTCGGGGTTGCGGAGAAAGCAAGGGCGAAGAAGGTCCTTATGCAAGACTATAACCTGCCGGATGACTTCTTCCGCGAAATCGACAGCTCCGTGAAGCGCTGCTGCAAAAGGCCGCAAGAGATACAAAGCTACTTCATCATGTTCCAGGGCTTCTGCCAAGAACTGTTCAAGCTGATAGGCGGGCTTATTTCTATCAAGTTCCGCGTGGCAATACTGTTCAAGAAACTGCTCTACGGGCAAACATCTAAGATGGTGCACGAAATCATGACCCGCTCGGAATGGAAAGACGTCAGCGTGCAGAAGGCGGCATGGAGCGTGCGCACCTACGCCACGAAGCTCGGCTACTCCGAACAATGGACTACCGACTTCGTCTACAACATAGTGCTCCTGGCACGCGAAGACCAGAAACGCGAGGCTAAGAACCGCCGCAAGAAGCAATGAGCAATGCCGAGCGGCATCCCCTGGGATTCTTCCTCCCCGAAGGCGCACGCCTCTTGATACTCGGGAGCTTCCCCCCGCCCCGCACGCGATGGTCGATGGATTTCTTCTACCCGAATTTCCAGAACGATATGTGGCGCGTAATGGGACTGGTGTTTTATGGGAACAAAGACTGTTTCGTGGAAGCCCCGGGCAGATTCAGCCCCGAACCGGTGAAGACCTTCTGCCGCGAACGGGGCATAGCCTTGGGCGATGCCGTGCAGGAAGCTGTAAGGAAAAAAGGCAATGCCTCCGACAAGTTCCTCGAAACAGTAACGCCCATCGACTTGGGAAGCGTGTTGGGGCAAATCCCCCGATGCCAAGCCATAGCCGCAACCGGCGAGAAGGCGTTGCACACCCTCCTGAGCGTACTCCCCCCGATGCAGGCTCCTCCGGTCGGGGACTTCCGCCCGCTCACCTTCGAAGGCCGGAACCTGAAGCTATACCGGATGCCCTCAACGTCGAGAGCCTACCCAGCCCCGCTCACCCGGAAAGCAGACATCTACCGGCGGATGTTCGAAGACTTGGGAATGTTGTGATAACGGAATATAACCCCCGCCCCACTCTTTCTACGACAATGTTTACCCTTACATTATAACACAAAAAGAGCCGCCGGCATAATGCCCGACGACCCTTCATGTATAAGCGCTTCTTTAAAAGTCTATTTCTTCTTGCGGTTTCCGTAGCGGCTCATGAACTTATCGACACGGCCTGCAGTATCGACCAACTTCGCCTTGCCTGTGTAGAACGGATGCGAAGTATTTGAGATTTCCACTTTCACCAGCGGATATTCCACACCGTCTACGACTATGGTTTCCCTCGCATTGATAGTGGAACGTGTGATAAACATATCATCGTTCGACATGTCCTTGAATACAACTGGACGATAATTCTCTGGGTGAATTCCTTTTTTCATTGTGCTTATTTCGATTTTAATTTATACTCTTGTTTGTTGGCAACCGGCATTTACGGTTTGCAAAGGTATGGATATCTCGCGAATCTGCAAACTACCACTCCTGATTTTTATCCCTCAAATTTATTTTGCGTTATTTCACCCACTCCCTTATTCATTTCCCAAGAAATATTATACCTTTGTGTCAGATTTTTATCAACAACGTAATAGCACATATAATTATGGTAAGTTACAAAGAATTAGGCCTGGTGAATACCAGAGAGATGTTTGCCAAGGCAATCAAAGGTGGATATGCCATTCCAGCTTTCAATTTCAATAACATGGAACAGTTGCAGGCGATTATCAAAGCATCTGTTGAAACAAAGTCTCCGGTTATCCTCCAAGTATCCAAGGGGGCACGCAATTATGCAAACCAGACACTCCTCCGCTACATGGCAGAAGGCGCTGTCCAATATGCAAAAGAATTAGGATGTGAAAACCCACAGATTGTCCTCCACTTGGACCACGGTGATTCCTTCGAACTCTGCAAGTCCTGCGTTGATTTGGGCTTCTCTTCCGTAATGATAGACGGCTCTCATCTGCCGTATGAAGACAATGTAGCCATCACTAAGAAAGTGGTTGAGTATGCACACCAATATGACGTTACAGTAGAAGGTGAACTCGGAGTCTTGGCTGGCGTTGAAGATGAAGTTAGTGCAGAACACCACACCTACACAAACCCTGAAGAAGTTATCGATTTCTCTACACGCACCGGCTGTGACTCACTGGCTATTTCTATCGGAACTTCCCACGGCGCATACAAATTCAAACCCGAACAATGCCATATTGACCCGGCTACCGGCCGTTTGGTCCCTCCTCCTCTGGCGTTTGACGTTTTGGACGCAGTAATGGAAAAATTACCGGGATTCCCAATCGTACTTCATGGTTCTTCTTCTGTTCCTCAGGAATATGTAGAGATGATTAACAAATATGGTGGCAACTTGGAAGCTGCTATCGGTATTCCGGAAGATGAATTGCGCAAAGCTGCTAAATCTGCTGTTTGCAAAATCAATATTGATTCAGATTCACGCTTGGCAATGACTGCTGCCGTACGTAAGGTATTTGCAGAAAAACCAGCAGAGTTCGACCCACGTAAGTATTTAGGTCCGGCTCGCGAAGAAATGGAGAAGCTTTACAAGCATAAAATCCTTAACGTGCTGGGTTCTAACGACAAATTGTAAAAGTAATGAAGTAACAAATACTTTTCAATAAAATAAAAGAGGAAAGGGTGCGTCACAAGATGTACCCTTTTTATTTCGTTCATGCACAAATATTGCTAAATAATGCTTAAATGCGCTCTAAATTCTTTGTCGGATTATTGGAAATATAAAAGTTCTATGTAACTTTAGCCTCTGAAAACATATAAGTAATTGTATTTATAACATATTTGGTATCAAGAAACACAATATACTTCTTAAACGCATAAAACAACATGAGAGTAAATGTCGAAACACTTAAATCCATTTGGAGAACCTCTCTAAACAAGTCAGATTCCTTTATAGAGAGGTTCTTTAGTGATGTTTATGAACAAGAGTTCTTGCACTATATAGATAAAGACGGTGAGATTGCGTGTGTCTTGTATGCATTGCCTTATAGTTTTAATTATCATGGAGCTATCCTTAAAACAACTTATATTTATGGAGTTAGCACTTTACCCAAATATCAAGATTTGAATCTGATTCCAGTTCTGTTAGAAAATACATTCTCATATTTGAAAGAGAAAGGAGAAAGTGTGTTCGCATTTACTATACCATCAAATAACAGCCTTCTTAATACTTATCAGGAATGCGGATTCAGAAAGATGTTTTATTATCAGACGAAGTATTTCTTTTATCGGGTAAGACAAAATGGGGATAAAGACATCCAGTTTTTAAAAGTTTCTGAAGGTTATGACCATAAGGTGCTTTTTGATTTTTTCAATAAAATACAATACAGGCGTTTGTGTTGTCCGCTACTTAGTTTCAAACAGTGGGAATTTCAGGTAAAAGATATCATATGCGAAGGAGGAGATGTTTTTATACTCAAACAAAAAGATTCTATTATGGCACTCGCCTTTGCTTTCCCCTATATGGAACGAATTATTGTAAAAGACATATTTTCAGAAAACGAGAATGCAGGCAAACTATTACTTCACAATATGGCAAGCCATTTCAACGTGACAGGCATTTTTAATAAAAGACCACTCATGGCTAAGAATATCTTCCGAGATTATCCATTAGGAATGATGAAAGAAATAAATAGGAAGTTTTCCGCTTCTTTCTCTAATAATAAAGAAGATGCTTTTCTTGGTTTGATGATGGATTAACTCAAAGAGACTAATTGGGTAACTCTGAGATACCCAGGCTTTTCATTTTATTATATAAGGTCTTCCGGTCAATACCTAAAAGTTGGGATGCTTTGGTACGGTTGTTTCCGCAAGCGGCAAGAGCTTTAAGGATAAGTTTGCGTTCATGGTTTTCATCCTTCAGTTGCAATATATTAGTTGGTGCGGAATAAGACGTTTCTGTTAATTCTTCAGGCAATTCTTTTCGGGTAATATATCGTCCGGAAGTAAGCAAAGTAGCATAGCGAATGACATTCTTCATCTGGCGAAGATTGCCGGGCCAAGAATAAGATTGGAAAATACGGATGGTCTCAAGGTCAAACCCTACTATCTTTTTCTGTAATTCAGCATTCGCCATATCAAGAAAATGATTGGCGAATAGCATCAAATCTTCTTTTCGTTCCTTCAGGTCCGGAATCCTGACCGTAAATTCGTTTATCCGGTGATAAAGGTCTTCGCGGAAGTCCCCTTTGTCGATAGCTTGACGCAAATTCTCATTGGTTGCAGATACCAGACGGACATTTATGGCTATCTCTTTATTGCTTCCTACCGGGCGGACTTTCTTTTCCTGTAATGCTCGGAGGAGCTTCACCTGCACCTCATACGTGAGATTCCCTATCTCGTCGAGGAACAGAGTCCCGCCCTGAGCCGCAACGAAGGCTCCGGTCTTGTCGCTGATTGCTCCCGTGAAAGAGCCTTTGATATGCCCAAAAAACTCAGATGCTGCCAAATCTTTGGGAACTGCCCCACAATCGACAGCCACAAACGGCGCATTTCTCCGTGCGCTTTGCTCATGGATGCGACGGGCGATGTATTCTTTTCCGGTACCGCTTGCGCCTTGAATCAAAACCGCCATGTCAGTCGGTGCCACAAGGCGCACATGTTCATAGAGCATCCGGGCTTCCTGGCTCGTCCCTTCGATGTACGGATCGACAATTCGGGATGTTTGCGCAGCCGGTGAAGAAGGTGAATCTGCCAACTGTATCTTCGAATCCTTCAGCAATTCTTTTATCTTACGCAATAAATCTTCCGGATTGACGGGTTTGGCAACATAATCGGAAGCTCCCAATTTCATAGCCTGGACTGCAGTCTGGATTTCCGCATATCCGGTCATCATGATTAGGGGGATATGCAAGTCCTTTTCCTTCATCCATTGCAACAAGTTGATGCCATCCTCATCAGGCAGGCGCAAATCCGAGAGAATGATATCTGACGGCGATTTCAGAATCCATTGCTTTGCTCCGGCGACGGACGACACCGAGTGAGTTTTGAATCCTTTCTTTCCCAACCATGTCGTAAGCATAAGGGAATATGTAAGGTCATCTTCAACTATGAGAATCGATGGCATCATTTATTGTTTTTCTTGTTAGAGGTTATCAGGATGCGGGGTGTGAAATCCGGTAATACCTATCCTGACAACCCGCATCGCTTAATTTTATTTCAGTAAATTCAAGCCTACACTTATCTCGCTTGTAGAATTGACTACTTCTACCAATTGCGGCAGCAGCGCCTCAGCCAAATCCCCCATGTCTTCTGGGACGGCAGAGAGAATCACATTCAAAATAGTCTCATTGCCTAAAACGAAACTGAGAAGCGGTAACAACAAGTCCTTGTTCACATAAAGCCGGGCATTGTTCCCATCCACTTCATACTTCACAGGTACGCCTTCCGACAGATATGGGAGGAATTCGGATATATCCGGGGCAGATGAACCGTCATCGACTCTTGTCGAGAGCGTGTTCACCAGCATGGCGACATTCAGCTGAACATACATTTGCCCGTCGTCTCCGATGTAATACTGAACGAGGTTCAACGGGGAATCAGTCCATTCGCCGCTCTCGAGATAGTTGGCAACAATGTTCCCGTCATTTCCGAACGAGATAGTCTGCAAAGCTCCCGTAATCATGGAATTCACCATTGTCGGCACCAATGCAGCAATCGTAGATGTCGGGATTTCGCCCAAGCCCGTAATCGTGATGCCCGTGGTAGATTCCCACGTCATTGAGAGCACCGATGCCGTGTTCAGGTTCCAAGTCCCTTGTAATTCATCTTCTGGCATCACGACGTTGTCGATAGAAAGTGTAAGCATCCCGTTCTCCACCTCACCGCTGTATTCGGCAGTGCGACCGTTTTGCGAATCGGAACCTTCAAAGACATATTTCTCCCCGTCTTGCGTAAGGACGACATCAGAAATTGTAGTCGTCAGTTCGCCGGGGAATACACCGGGACAATATGATGAAAAATCCACTTCCGGGAAATAGTCCGCCACCAAGCCCGTGATGTCATACGAGCCCTGCAACGTGAGCGTTGCCGTTTCCCCGTCCGTCGTACTGAAGGTTACACTCTTCCCCAACATAGCGCTTCCGCTGTAAGTCAAGGAGAGGTTATCACCCAAATAAGTCGCGTTCACGTCAAGCACATCATCATCCGTGACAGTGGTTGTCGAACCGTTGGTCTGTTCGCTGTCATCGTCACTACAACCTGTAAAACAAAAGCCCAGCATCAAAGCCAATGCCGCTAGATAAAAAAATTTCTGTTTCATATAAAATTACTGTTTATTTATGTGATTTATGTGTGATTATATCCAGAACCAGCTTGTCGGTTTCTTCCATTCCTTGCGAGCCGATTGAAGTAAGGTTGCGGATAGAGCGATCGACATCGTCGTCGATAATCCCCTCCGCCGACGTCACCACTTTGTTTTCCATTGCCATCATCGCGGAGAGCATCGCAGTGGAAACGCCGCTCGCCACTTTCATCGCACAGCTCGGCTTTGCCCCGTCGCAAATCATCCCCGTTATGTTGCCTATCATATTCTTTATCGCGTATGACATTTGCAGCCTGTTTCCACCCATCAGCCACGTGATTCCGCAGCTCGCGCCCGTTGCCGCTACCACGCATCCGCACAGAGCCGAGAGTCGCCCGAGACGTTGCTTCATGTAGATGACCATCAGGTGGCTCAGCATAAGCGCGCGGATTTCCTGCTCTTCCGAAGCGTGGATGTCTTCTGCAAACGAAACAACCGGCAGTGTTGCCGCGATGCCTTGGTTCCCGCTGCCCGAGTTGCTCATGACGGGAATCATCACACCATCCATGCGGGCGTCGCACGCCGCTGCGGTCATCATCAACATGTGTGTGAAGGGGGAGCTACCCATGTATCGCTTGCCCATCGAACCCCCGATGGTCTTGCTCACCGTGTGTCCGAAGTTCCCATGTGCCGAGGCGAGCGCTGCTTTTTTGTTGATTTCAGCAGTTTCCAATATGAAGCGGATTTCATCCAGAGGACTTTCGAGCGCGAAATCGCAGACCGTACTGAACGACAGCTGCACTTCGTCCTTTTCAGGTTTGTCGTCGCACCCGGTTGAAGCACGCTGGTCTTCCAGTACCTTCCCGTTTTTCTCAACGTAAACAATATTGGTATGTTCATGGCAGATGACAGCCTTCGCCACGTCTCCGCCAGCCCTGCAAATCACCTCGATGTACAGCTTGTCCACGTTTTCTTTCAGGGAAATTTCGATGCAATGCCTCTCCAGCATCGCCTTGCCTTCTTCCAATGCGCCAGGGGTGAGGTCGCGGAGGACTTCAAGCCCGTATTCCGATTTTCCAATCAGCGTGCCGAGCGCGATGGCTATCGGCAGCCCGACCATGCCTGTACCCGGTATTCCCACGCCCATTGCGTTCTTCAAGATGTTCGCGCTCAGGTTCGCTTCCACCTTTTCGGGTTTGCAGCCCAACGTCTCGGCAGCTTTCGAAGCCGCGAGCGCCACGGCAACAGGTTCGGTGCAACCGATTGCAGGAATTACTTCGCGATGAATAAGGTCGATGATTTTTTCACGGGTATTTTTATCCATATGCACACAATGCGTTTGTTTTAAAGCATAGCAAAGATACGTTTTTCCGACATTCGGCTGCATATTTTACTGCTCGATTCTTAGGGGGACTTCAATTTTCAGGGCTTCCGTGTCTAAAAACGGCATACAGGGGAAGAGAATGTCGAGTACTCGGAGGTCGATTCCTGCGGGGACTTCCTCGATATGAACTTTCGTAAGCTCTTTCCGCAAGAAGCGCAGCTCACGCGCGGCTGCAGATAAACGGCCCACGGTCGGTCACGCACACCACCACGCGGCGCAGGTTTTCGAGGTTTGTCACCAAAAGATATGTGCCAAAGGGGTACGTGCGGTGCGGGAAAGAACCCGCACAAAAAAATCAGTAAGGGCCTCAATGTTTTCATGGTAAAATCATTTTTTATTGGTAATCGCCACAAAGATAGGATGTTTTGGCATAAAAACGGTTTGCCTCGGGGGTGCGGCAAGCCTTCTGAACGTCATTTTAGGCTGCCGTGGTGGTGCGGCAAACCTTCCGAGCATCTTTTTGGGCTGCCGCGGTGGTGCGGCAAGGCTGCCAAGCCCGATTTTGCGCCGCTGGAGAAGGACATTTCGTC
>CAYZTO010000008.1:10547-18212 GCA_964481365.1 uncultured Parabacteroides sp.
GGTGCGGCAAGGCTGCCAAGCCCGATTTTGCGCCGCTGGAGAAGGACATTTCGTCAAAAGCATTTGCCGTTTCATTTAATATGGGTTACATTTGCTTCGATTTATTATACAACGACTAAATTATTTATTTCATGGAGACAAACAGACGAGATTTTCTTAAAACTCTGGGAGGAATCGCAGTGTTCACACTCGTTCCGAGGCACGTGTTGGGCCGTGGCTTCATAGCGCCGAGCGACCAGCTTACAAAGGGCATCATCGGCACGGGTGGCATGGGCAGAGGACATCTGGATTACGGCGGAACGAGGCTGGTCGCGGTATGCGACGTGGACAAGAACCACCTGGAGTTGGGTAAAAACTTGGTGGACGGCAAGATTGCGGCTTACCACGACTTCCGCGACTTGATTTTGGACCCGAACGTGGACATCGTTCACATCGCCACGCCCCCGCATTGGCACGGCATCATGTCTGTCGAAGCAGCAAAGGCCGGGAAAGACATCTGGTGCGAGAAACCCATGACGAGGACAATCGGCGAAGGCAAGCGGGTGATGGAAGCGGTGAAGCAATACGGCAGGATTTTCCGGCTGAACACGTGGTTCCGTTTCACCGACACTTTCTACGGCTTGGGGACACCTGTAAAGCCTTTGAGAAAGCTCGTGCAAAGCGGGCTGCTGGGGTGGCCGCTCACGGTTACAATCAGCAAACATACGGGGTTCGACTGGAAGTTCTATTGGGTGGGCAAGGAACACCTGGAGCCGCAGCCCGTCCCGCCGGAATTGGACTACGACATGTGGCTCGGCCCCGCACCCTACAAGCCTTACAACGCGCACCGTGTGCACCAGACCTTCCGGGGGTATTGGGACTACGACGGCGGCGGGCTTGGCGACATGGGCCAGCACTACATCGACCCCGTGCAATATATTCTGGGAAAGGATGAAACCAGCCCCGTGAAAGTGGAGGTTGATGCTCCCCAGCAGCACCCCGATGCGGTAGGCACGTGGCGTTCCATAACTTATACTTACGAGGACGGCTGTCGTATTGTATTGTGGGGCGGGGATTATGGAGACCCTGATACGCCTTACATCAAAGGCCCGAAGGGGAACGTTTACAAGAATTTCGTCTGCGACATCCCGAATTGGGAGAAAAAGCTGGCAGAATACCCCGAGCCGGAACCGCAGGAGACCGACTTCATGAAGTGCGTGCATTCGCGACAGCCGTTTGCCCTCAATGAGCGCAACGGTTTCCGCTCTGCCACAATCGTGAATATGGGAGCGGTGGCGCTGAGGCTCAACCGGACGCTGCATTTCGACCCCGTGAAGCTGGAATTCATCGACGACGAGGCGGCGAACCGCTTGCTCGACCAACCGATGCGCGCGCCGTGGCATATTTAACCTGTCGCGGTGTTGGAAAAACGATAAATGATTAGTAAGCATTAAATCAGAAGTATCTTATGAAAAAAATATTTGTGACCGTCGCGGCTCTGCTCCTTTGCGGGAACTTGCTGATGGCGCAGTCGCCTGAACAGCGGAGCGTTAAAACCCTTGCTGCCGATGTTTTGGCACAGATGCCTGCTGACCAGCAGGAAAATTACAATACGTTGATAGGACAGCTGAGCGAAGGCGGCGAAGAAGGTGTCCTGAATCTTGTAGGCAAAATAAAAGCCTACGGGGACGAGAGCAATGTCGCCATAGACTATGCGTTGAGCGGACTTAGCCATTATGTGATGGCTCGCGGCGAGGAAACTGAACGGCTCGCTGTCTCGCAGGCTTATTGCAAAGCCCTCGGAATGGTAAACGACGAGGAGGCGAAGGCGTTCATCATACGCCAGCTGCAAATTGTAGGCAAGGCTGAGGCTGTCGAGACTTTGACTGAATACCTGCACGACCCGAGGCTCAGCGGAGAGGCTGCGCGCGCGCTGGCTTCCAACGGGACGGAAGAGGCTGCCAACGCTCTGCGCTCCGGATTGAAGGTGCACATGGGTACGCCCGAAACTCAAAAGAACATTATTGCTGCAATAGCTGATGCACAAGTTAGCGGGACGGAGGAAATCTTGCTCCCGATGCTGGCAGGCGGCGACGAAGACATGAAAAAACTTGTGTTCCATGCTTTAGGCTGTGTCGGCTCGACGGAATCATTGAAAACTCTCTCCGACGCGGCTGAAGATGCTGGCTACACTATGGAGAAGATGGGGGCAAACGAGGCTTACATCGCCTTGATTAAGCGGATTGCTGCCTCAGGTGATGTAAAAACGGCGGAAAAAGAGGCAAACTCATTGATGAAGAAGGCAGCGAAAGCCGGGAAAGTCCAGACGCGCGAGGCAGCCCTCGAAATTTTGCTCTCGCTGAAAACTCCTAGGGATGCCACGAAGATGGTTTTAACTGCGTTAAAGGACGATGACAAGGGCTACCGCAATGCGGCTCTCTCGTTTGCTTCGGCATTTGCTGACGAGGCTGTGTACATTGAGTTGGTTAAGGCAATGAACAAGGCAAAGACGGAGCCGAAGATAGATATCCTGAACTGGCTGGGACGCGAGGCGTCGGATGCAAAAAAGCAAGCCGTACTGCAAAAGTTGATGATACGTTTCGACCTTCCGGCAAAGACGGTGCTTCTCAAACAGATGGAAAAAGGGGACTATCGTGTGATGGAGGCAACCGTATGGGCACTGACGAGAATTGGCGACACGTCCGTTATCCCCAACTTGGCACAGTTGCTCGAAAGCGAAGATAAGGATATAGTCTTGCTCGGACAGGATGCTCTCGCTGTTTTCAAGGGGGACATTGCCGACGCTATAGTAAAGGAAATGGGCAAGGCATCGTCGGCAGGCAAGATAGCGGGCATAGAGTTGCTGGCTTTGAGGCGAGCTGACGCGAAAATAAATACGGTTCTGGAACAGACGAACTCATCGGACAAAGAAGTAAAAACGGCTGCTTACAAAGCTCTGAAATCTTTGGCAACAGCGCAGGACTTCACACAACTGTGCGGGATGCTCGAAAGCGTGGATGATGAGTACCGTCTGCCAATGCAGGAGGCTGTAGCCGCATCGGTTATCTCCATGCCAAAGGACACGCAGATATCAACCTTGAAGCGCAGGATGTTGCAAGCCGGCGTGGAGAAGTCCGGCTTGTACTACAAAGTCTTGGCGGCTACGGGTGACCCTGAAGCTTTCTCCATGATACAAGAAGGACTGCAAAGCAACCGTGGCGAGATAAAGAGTGCAGCGTTGAATGCTTTGCTGGAATGGCGCGGCATCGAAGCGGCAGAATCGTTATATGACATTTGCCAGACAACGAAGTTGGATGATGTCTTCGACCGTGCGCTGAACCGTTATGTCGAACTGGTTTCTGCTCCGTCAATCACCCCGGAAAACCGACTCTTGCGTCTGCGGAAGGCGATGGCTATCGTGAAGACCCCGGCGCAAAAGGTCTTGATTCTGGAACAAATAAAGAAGACCGGCACTTTCCTAGCGCTTATGTATTCTGCGGAGTTCCTCAATGACAGTGATGCATCTGTACGTTCGGCTGCAACGTATGCCGTATGGAATATAGCCAGTGAGCATAAAGAATATGCAGGAACCAACGTCCGCGAAATCCTGAACCGCATTTTGCCAATGCTTGACGGTCCGGATGCCCGTTACGAACGCGATGCCGTTTCGCAGTATCTGGCGGAGATGCCGGAGGAAACCGGTTTTGTTTCCATATTTAACGGCAAGGACTTGACCGGTTGGAAAGGCTTGGTGGAAAACCCCATCGCACGGTCGAAAATGAAACCCGAACAGTTAGCCGAAGCCCAAGTCAAGGCGGACGAGCTGATGCGCAGGGATTGGAAAGTAGAAAACGGCTTGCTTCTGTTCGATGGCAAAGGGTACGACAACCTATGCACAGAAAAGCAATACGGCGATATTGAAATGTATGTGGACTGGATGCTCGACCCTGCTGGTCCGGAAGCGGATGCAGGAATATATTTGCGTGGCACACCCCAAGTTCAGATTTGGGATACGGCGCGCGTGAATGTCGGGGCGCAAGTTGGTTCGGGAGGATTGTACAACAACCAGACAAACGAATCAAAACCGCTGAAAGTTGCCGACAATAAGTTGGGTGAATGGAATACCTTCTACATCAAGATGGTGGGCGACCGTGTAACTGTCTATCTGAATGGAGAGTTAGTTACCGACAACGTAATCATGGAGAACTATTGGGACCGTTCGCTGCCCATCCCTGCTACTGACCAGATTGAGCTGCAGGCTCATGGAAGCAAGGTATATTACCGAGATATTTACGTGAAAGAACTGAAGCGCGCCGAACCGTTCACGCTTCCGGAAGAAGAGGAGAAAGAAGGCTTCAAAATCCTTTTCGACGGCACAAACATGCATGAATGGACCGGCAACACGACGGACTATATACTTGAAGACGGCTGCATCTCGATGAATCCGAGCCGGAGTTTCGGGGGCAATCTCTACTCGAAGGGTGAATATGCCAACTTTATCCTCCGCTTCGATTATCAGCTGACTCCGGGCGCAAACAACGGTGTGGGTTTACGTACTCCTATGGAAGGAGACGCAGCATACGTCGGGATGGAAAGCCAGATTCTGGATTGCGAGCATCCTATATACAGCGATATCACCCAATACCAGCATCACGGTGCCATCTACGGCATTCTGCCTACAAACGAGAACCATAAGACGGCAATCAAGCCTGCCGGTGAGTGGAACTCGGAAGAAATAGTGTGTGATAGCGACAACATCCGCGTTTCGGTGAATGGTGTCGTGATAGTAGAAGGAAATATCCGCGAGGCTGTAGAGAACGGGACTCCGGACGGGAAGGAGCATCCGGGTTTGTTCAACAAAAAGGGACACATAGGTTTCTTGGGACATGGCTCGCCAATCAAGTTCAAGAATATACGTATTAAAGAATTAAAGTAAAGTAATCCAAAATCCATCTGTCCGGGAGAAGGGAGCAAAGGCAATATTGCTTATGTTCCCAATTTCCCGGACTTTTTTATATATCCCACCTTATTAACCATCACATCATCATTATTTGGTATTATATACCCTCCATATATATGATTAAAATACCTAAAAATTGCGATTGATTGGCTTGGGGATTTGTCGGACTTTTGCAGTTCAATTTAAACAAGAGTTCCATTCTTTTAAATTTTACTGCATGGGTACAATGATACGAGCATCGCTTTTAGTGATACTGTTTCTATCAGGTGTTCTTTCCGCATCCGGGCAACACCGCACACATAACCATCACGGTCATGACAGAGACCGGCATGACAGGGCTGTAATCACGGGGAAAATATCTTCCACAGACAACGAAACAATGGACTTCGCCTCCATCTACCTGAAGGGCACAAACTTCGGTTGTACCACCAATGAGAAAGGCGAGTACGTCCTGAAAGCCCCTCCGGGAGAATACACATTAGTCATATCTGCCATCGGATACGAGACGGTGGAGCGGAAAGTAACCCTGGAGGAAGATGGCAGGAAGACCATCAACATTAAGATGAAACCCGATACTCAAGAACTGGATGAAGTAGTGGTTGTCTCCAACGGCATAAGCAGGTTGAAGCGCTCGGCCTTTAATGCCATCGCCCTTGATACCAGGGATTTTGAAAACTCTACCAAGAACCTCAGCGAAGCCCTTGCCAAGACTCCGGGCATGAAGCTCCGCGAATCTGGAGGTGTAGGCTCGGACATGCAACTGATGATGGACGGGTTCAGCGGCAACCACGTCAAGGTGTTCATCGACGGTGTACCGCAGGAAGGAGTGGGAAGTTCTTTCGGTTTGAACAACATCCCCGTGAACTTTGCAGAGCGCATCGAGGTATATAAAGGCGTAGTCCCCGTAGGTTTCGGGACAGATGCCATCGGCGGTGTAATAAATATAATCACGAAAAAGAACCGCGACCGCTGGTTTGCCGATGCCTCATACTCCTACGGTTCGTTCAATACACACAAGTCTTACGTGAACTTCGGGCAGACGTTCAATAACGGGTTTACCTACGAGATAAACGCTTTCCAGAACTATTCCGACAACAACTACTGGATTGACACAAACGTAGAGGAGTTTGCATTCCAAGCGGACGGCTCGGTTTCCACATGGATTGACACGAATAAAAAAGTCAGGGTACAGCGGTTTAACGACACATACCACAACGAAGCCATCGTAGGGAAGATTGGTGTAGTAGACAAATCCTGGGCAGACCGCCTCATGTTCGGCTTCACCTATTCACATATGTACCAAGAGGTCCAAACCGGCGTCCGCCAGAAAACCGTGTACGGCGACAAGCACCGGCGCGGGTATTCCCTCATGCCTTCTATGGAATATAACAAGAGGAACCTTCTCACAAAGGGGCTGGATTTGGTCTTTACCCTCAACTATAACCGCAACGCGACCACCAACATCGATACCTCATACTACCATTATAACTGGTACGGTGAGAGCTACCGCATGAACTCAGCCGGCGAGCAATCCCGCCAGCATTCCCGTGCAGACAACGACAACTGGAACGGGACTCTGACACTCAACTACCACATCGGTAGGGCGCATACCTTCACGTTCAACCACGTGTTCAATGCTTTCCGTCGCCAGAACACCTCGCTTCTCTCCGTGCAAGAGCAGGAAGACGCCATAGCAAAGGAGACACGGAAAAACATTTCAGGCTTGTCTTACCGCCTGATGCCGAGCGAGAAATGGAATCTCTCAGTTTTTGGAAAATACTACAACCAGTTCGTTGCCGGACCTATAGCCGAAGATGCAACTCAGAGCAACTACGTGAGAACCGCCAGGGATGTCAGCTCGATGGGATACGGGGCTGCGGGTACTTACTTCATACTTACCAGCCTACAGGCGAAACTGTCCTACGAAAAAGCATACCGCCTACCCACAATCGAGGAAATGTTCGGCGACGAGGACTTGGAAATGGGCGAGGTGACTATCCGACCTGAAAACAGCGACAACGTGAACGTGAACCTCAGCTACAACCAGGCATTCGGGCAGCATTCCATCTATGTGGAAGGGGGCTTCGTTTACCGGAACACCAAAGATTACATACAACGCAACATAACAGACCTCAGCGGAGGCAAGGAAGCTGCCACCTACGTAAACTACGGCAGGGTGGAAACAAAGGGTTATAACGTTTCCCTCCGGTACACTTTCAGCCACTGGCTCAGCCTTGGAGGGAACTTCACCCAGATGGATGTGCGAGACAAACAGCGCGTCCAGATAGGCACTACGACGGAGAACCTGGCATACGGCGCGCGGATGCCGAACGTTCCCTACCGCTTTGCAGATGCAGATGTCAGCTTCTTTTGGCGGAATCTCTTCCGGAAAGGCAACACGTTCACGCTCACTTACGACAACCAGTACCTCCACAGTTTCTCTTACTACTCGGAAGTTATTGGGGCACGGAACGACGAGTACCTGGTGCCTAACCAGTTCTCGCACAACCTTACCCTTTCGTATAGCATCCTGAACGGTCGCTACAACTTCTCGTTCGAATGCCGTAATTTCACCAACGAGGCGCTGTACGACAACTTCAGTCTCCAGAAAGCTGGGCGCGCTTTCTACGGGAAAATACGTGTTTACTTCGGCAACTGATTGCCGGAACCCACGCAGGCAGCTGCAATTACTCGCGCAGGCAGCCGAAATTATCCGCGCGGGTAGC
>CAYZTO010000008.1:18312-28337 GCA_964481365.1 uncultured Parabacteroides sp.
CCGCGCGGGTAGCGGTGACTGCCCGCGCAGGTAGCAATAGCTACCCGCGCGGATTTTTGAAAGAAGATGATGATGAAAAAATTCAAATACTCTTATATAACAACTTTTAAACAACTAACAGCATGAAAAAGAAGAATTTAGTATTGCTTTTCGCAGCAGCGCTCATGTCCTGCTCCACGTTCGTATCTTGCAACGATGACGATGACCCTATCGTAAATTCAGGAACGGACGACAATGGAGACGACACAACTACGGCCGAAGCCATCTCGCGCTTTGTTATCTCCACCTCCTCCACTGTTTCGGGAAGTACCTCCTATACGCTGCTTACGTCCGAGACGCTGACCGACGGCAGCATAACCTCTTTGGGCGAAGGCCTGACCAACGATGGGGCTACTTACTGGGTGTTTTATGAAGACAAATACCTCTATGCCTTGACATACAACCAAGGGAATGCCGGGACTACGTCGTCGTATATCTTGAATGCTGACAGTGCTTTGGAGAAGCGTTCAATCGAGTACAGTGTACGCCGCTTTACTACGTATGGCATCTATGACAATTATATCATGACTACCTCCACGGGCGACGGACCTACCGATTGGGCTGATGAAAATGGGTATGTGCCACAGTCTATCTTGATTTCTTACCTGGATGTAGAAGGAGAAACCTACACCACCAACGATACCCAAAACGAGGCTTTTCTTGCTGAAAACTTCCTGGGCAACGGTGAATATGTGACGCTTGCCGGCTTGCTCCAACGCGACAGTAAGATTTTCTCCGTAGCCGTGCCGATGGGTCTGAGCCAGTATGGTACGAAGGATGGCAACGGCAAGTGGATATTGCCAGGCAATGAGGATTTGGTAAAAACCGAATCGGGCGGTACAAACAGTTCCTCGTATGATGTGGACGAACTCCAGTGGACACAGTACCCGGATTCCTGCTGGGTTGCAATCTTTGACGATGAGACTTTGACCACCAAAACGATAATAAAGACCGGGCGCATCAGCTATGCTTGCGGACGCAACAGGTCGCAATATTACCAGACAATCTGGGCAGCTGACAACGGAGACATCTACGTTTTCTCCCCATCCTACGCGAAAACCATGTCTGATTCGCGCCAGCAGACCACGTTGCCTGCCGGTGTGGTTCGTATTCCAAGCGGGTCTGAAGACTTCGACGACTACTACTGCGACATCGAAGCCCAGAGTGATGGCTGTGGATTCCTGCGCGTATGGCCTGTTGCAGACGATTACTTCTTGATGCTGATGTACGACCGTCCATTCACTGAGAGCGACTACTCCGCAACCGAAATGGCAGTGTTTAAAGCTGAAGACCAAACGCTGACCTACGTGACGGGGCTGCCCTCTACGGTATCAGGCTTCGGCAATCAGCCGTATGTGAAGGATGGGATAGCTTACGTTTCTGTCACGCTGAGCGAAGGATACCCCTGCATCTATGCTATCGATCCTACTACAGCCGTAGCAACTAAAGGCTTGGAGGTGGGCGCAACCCAAATCACTGGAGTTGGCGAGCTCACTTACACTCCGTAAAACTAATGCTATGGTAAAGAAATTTTTCCATGAGATACATCTTTGGTTATCCATCCCGTTAGGCATCTTGATCTCCGTAATGTGCCTGACGGGTGCAATACTTGTCTTCGAAAGCCAAGCCCTCCAAGCTCTGAACCCCGAAGTGGATTTGGCAAAAATGGGCAGGCACGACAAGGCACGGACGGAACTGCGCGGTTACAAATTCTTCAACACCACGTTGCGAATCCACCGCTGGTTCCTCGACGCTCCGGCAAAGAGGGGTGAAAGCACTGCCGGCAAGGTTGCAACGGGAGTAGTGACTTTGGCAATGCTCCCCATCCTCCTGAGTGGTTTAGTCCTGTGGTGGCCTCGAAGCCGCAGGGCATTGAAGAACAGGCTCACCGTGAGTTGCTCGAAAGGATGGATGCGGTTTTGGTACGACAGCCACGTGTCTTTGGGCTTCTACGCCTTCCTCTTATTGCTGATAATGACGGTAACCGGGCTGGTTTGGTCATTCTCTTGGTGGCGCGAGGCCTTCTGGCAGATTCTCGATTTCGTGCCCCAAGAAAACCGCAGACGCTTCCTTTACACATTGCACACCGGCTTGTGGGGCGGCGTAACAACGCAGGTACTCTACTTCATAGCCGCACTTTTGGGGGGAATACTCCCGCTGAGCGGATATTATTTATGGTGGAAGAAAAGAAAAAACAAACAGGCACATCCACAAAAAAAATAGCCCGGAGTTTTACTTCCAGGCTAAGCAGAACACCGGGTTCCGACCCGGTGTTTTTCATATATACACCTTATTGACAAACGCCCGCCGGCAACTATCAACCGACAGGGTGGTGTGCACGGAACAGCCGCAGCCGTTCTTCAAGGAGCGCGTACTGGTGGTCTTTGATGAACGACGTGCAGGCACGCAATCCCTCCTGGTTACTTCCGGTCGTGCTCAGGGATATGGCGCTGATGCCGTAGAACAGGAGTTCCTTCATCAGTTCCCCGCTGGTCATGCCGGGGTACGTTATGGTAAAATAGAATCCGTCGGCAATAGGCTGGTCAAGGTCGTGGTCGTAAACAATCTTGAACCCGTAATCCGTGAATATTTTCTTCAGTCTTGCTGCCCTGCGACCATATTCTTTTATTACAGACACGAAGTCGAATTCCCCGTCGGATGCTGCTTTGAACATTGCTGCCAGCGCATATTGTGCAGAGTGGCTCGTGCCCGACGAGAGCGCATATAAGACACGGTGTGCATAAACCGTCCCGAATGTTCCCCCGCCATAGCGTGAGGTAAGCCCAGTATAAGAGCGGTGGTAGAGTTTGTCTGAGATGGCAGTCACCCCGATACGCTGCCCTGCATAACTGAAAGCCTTGGAGCCTGAGATTTGCAGGATGTAGTTGTCGGTATAACGAGCCACGGATGCTTGGTATGGCGGCTGGAAGGGCTTCCCCAAATCTTTGCGGAAATCCATAGCAAAATACGCCAAGTCCTCAATAACAATCACATCATATTTATCTGCCATTTCCCCCAGAATCTTTAGCTCTTCTTCCGTGAGGCAGAACCACGCCGGATTGTTCGGATTGGAATAAATGACCGCAGCTATACGTCCACTCCGGAAATGCTGCTCCAATTCTCCCCGCAACTTCTCTCCACGGAACTCATATACATCAAAGGAATCATGACGATAACCCATCACAGTGATTTGCTGTTTCTGGACCGGGAAGCCTGGGTCGATAAAAAGTATGGTATCTTTCGTAGGAACACATTGGCAGGCAGTGAGGAACGATGCGTAGGTACCTTGCATGGAACCTGTGACAGGGATACAACCTTCGGGGCTGACATCAATATTGATAAACGCTTTGATAAATCGTGAAGCTTCCCGCTTCAATTCCGGAATTCCGTTGATATTCGGATAAATAGAAGCAACACCATCTTGCAACGCTTTAACCTCGGCATCCACACCCACTTGCGCTGCCCTCAGCCCAGGCACGCCCATTTCCATGTGGATGAACTCAGTACCCGTTTCTTGCTCCATTTGGGTGGATATTGCTACCACCTCACGAATTGTAGCATTCCCGAGGTCGGGAATACCGTATGAATCTATTATGGCTTGTGCCTTCTGATAATTTATAGGAGTATTGTATTCCATTGTATTACTTTTTCTGATATGGGCAAAGGTAACTAAAATATCACCCTGATGAGCCGACATGAACAATGTAAATTACATTATAGGTTAGCCGGATGATGCCCAAATGGCATGTAATAGTCAAAATGCATTGGGGAATATTTCCCCGCATCTATAATCAAATCCTCACTATTCCCCATATTCCACACCAACGTTTCTCACATCCCGGCAAATTATTATCAGAGAATAATCTGCTGAAAAACAAGAATATCACAAATTCTAAGTCGTGATTCTATATCTTGGCACGGATTTGGCAATACAATAAGGGTATTAAAAGAAAACCAAGTTTCTACATTTATCCGTGGAATAAGATTTAGGTTGTTAGAAAAAGAGACAGAGAAAAATAAAAGCATTAAGTAAAAGTAAGTTTAAAGAGGTTTTTTTGATTAAGTCTGCACACACAATGGGAGGGTCGTTTCTGGGAAGAGATGACCCTTATTTTTGTTCCCTCCGCCTAAAAACAAAGAGAGGGAAAATTCTCAAGAATTTTCCCTCTTATAGTAGAAAAGCCGCACCGTAGATATGAACAAACTCCGAATAACAGGATTTGAGTGCTTTACCACCTTTGTAATCCGCCGTGCTCTATGCATACCCCAGAGGGGCGCGGCCCGCCATTGGCAATAAGAGCTTGTCTCGGAATTTAATAAATTGATGAGTTTCCCAATCGAACGTATGCGGCTTAACTTTTCTTGTTTTCTATGTTGCAAATGTAGATTGTTTCTTGGGATAAACAAAATATTTCGGTAAAATTTTTAGAGATAAAACACATCTTTAGGGCATAAATAATTTTTCCCCGCTTCCTGAAGATGATTTTGCCAACCTGCGAATGTGTAAGCTGGCTTTACAAACCCACAAAACGAGTCACAAAAGTAAAAGCTATTTTGACATCAAACAGTTGGGCTAAGGGCAAACACGGCAGAAATATGTCAATCGAATTCGTAAACGTCAGATGGCGTAGTACGCTTCAATGCAACAAGAGAAACATCTTTACCAACACGGATACCTTCCTCAAATAGCCGCAAATCCACCGTTTTGAAAGCAAGTTCGGGATGGTTATTGTCGCGGCTAAGGTGGCACAACCAAATATTTTTCAATTTCGGAGTGTAATGCGTAGCAATGAACTCAGCGACATCATGATTGCTAAGATGTCCAGTAGAGCTGGCTACACGCTCTTTCAGGAAAGAAGGATAAGAGCCTGTACGAAGCATCTCTTCGTCGTAATTGGCTTCAATGACAAGATGGTTAGCTTTGCAAACGTATTTTTCGACTGTTTCGGTGATGTGCCCCACATCAGTAGCAATAGTAAACTTGTGTTCACCACATTCTATAAAATAGCCAACACTATCAATGCTGTCATGTGGTACAGGAAAAGCCGTGATGCAAAAATCGCGTATCATAAAAGGTATTTCCTTTTCGATGACCCGCCTTGAACTGGTGAGTTTGTCCTCCACATAGCGACTTTTATTGATTCCTGCGTGTACCCTTTCTGTTGTGTAAACCGGAATGTGAAACTGCTCACCAAGGACACCAACGGTTTTGATATGGTCTGCATGGTCGTGTGTAATCAGTACCGCAATGACTTTCTCTATTTCCACAGACTTCTCTTTCAGGACTTTCTTGATTGTTCGGATTGGAATGCCTGCATCTATCAGAATTCCATATTCAGACGTTCCTATATAATAGCAATTTCCACTGCTTCCGCTTGCCAAACTAAAAAAATATATTTTCATTTCCTACCGTTCTTTCCTCCTTTTTCAAAATAAAAACTGCACTAACGTTGTGATGCAGACAATGTGATTTCCCCAATTAACGAACAATTCATATGCTCTTTCACTTCCTCGCTTGTAAGACCGTGACCGAAAAGGAACATCAGCTTTACGACCGCACTCTCCGTCGTACTATCGTATCCACTGGTAACCCCCATCTCCAACAACTTGTTTCCTGTTTCGTAACGGTGCATTTCAATACTCCCCGCCCGGCACTGTGTAATATTCACAATTACAACACCTCGTTGTACTGCATCGCGCAGCATGGAAAGGAACCATTCATGCATAGGAGCATTCCCACTGCCGAAAGTTTCCATAACAACACCCTTAATACCCGGAATATTCAAAATACTCTCCACAACAGAAGGAGGAAGACCGGGAAAAAGCTTCAGGATGGCAACGTTCCTATCCAACAAATAATGGGGCTTCAGTGGCTTCCGCGAAACAGGATGGTATATTTGTGTCTGGTCATAACGTATATGTATACCGGCTTTAGCAAGCGGAGGATAATTATAAGAACGAAAAGCATTGAAATTGTCAGCATTCGCCTTACATGTCCGGTTGCCACGAAGCAATTCGTTCTCAAAGAAAATACATACCTCAGGCACAATAGGGACTCCATTTTCCTTTGCTGCCGCAATCTCTATGGCTGTAATAAGGTTTTCTTTGCCATCTGTTCGCAGCATTCCAATGGGAAGTTGCGAGCCGGTCAGAATGACAGGCTTGCTAAGATTTTCAAGCATGAAGCTAAGTGCGGATGCAGTATAAGACATGGTATCCGTCCCGTGCAATACGACAAAACCATCGAACTTCTGATAGTTTTCAGCTATAATACGCACTATCTTTGTCCAAGAATCCGGACCCATAGCTGCAGAATCCATAGGAGGTTCAAATTGGATAGTCTCTACATGGTGACCCAACTTTTTAAGTTCCGGAACGTTTTCAGCAAGATGCTGGAAGTTGAACGATTCCAATACGCCCGTTTCCGGGTTCTCTGTCATACCAATTGTTCCGCCTGTATATATCAAAAGTATGGATGCTTTTTCCTTACTGTTCATGATTCTGTCTTTTTGGGCAGGCAAAATTACAGATTTATCACCGTTTCGCAAAACATTCATTCTTCACCCTTCAATACAGGAAGGCTGATGTGGTAATGCACTGCAACCGCCCTTGTAATGAAAACACTCGCAGCAGCCAAAAACTGCGTCAATGTCAATGCAACGCCGGAAATGACACAAACGTAATAAATCAGACCTCCTACGACACAAGCCGATGCGTATATATCTTTACGGAAAATCAGCGGGACTTCGTTGATAAGCGTATCACGTAACATTCCTCCGAAAGCACCTGTTATAGTCCCCATTATGATTGCGACCCACATTGGAAAACCATATTCGAGACTCTTCGCTATCCCTACTACCGTAAAGAAACCCAATCCTATCGCATCGAATACAAACAATGTATTATTCAAGCGGATAACATATTTACGGAAAATCGCCACGAATATCAAGGCAAGTGCAGTAATTATCAGATAAGATTCCTGTGTCATCCAAAAAGGAACGGCTCCTAAAAAGACATCTCGGATTGTCCCGCCTCCAACGGCTGTGACAGCACCAACCACATAAGCTCCAAACCAATCAAACTTCTTAGCCGACGCAAGACGTATTCCACTGATTGCAAACGCAAAAGTCCCTGCATAATCGCAGAATGTTATAAAGTCTATCATCAGATTTTTTGTGGCAAAAATACTTATTTCCCATCAACGGATGACTTTTTTATAATGAAATCAGCCACGATTGGCAAATGGTCACTAAATCCTCCTTCATACTGATAACCATAATATGTACGAAACAAGCGTTTGTGTCCCCATGTCCTGTCATCTTTAAATAAAAAGGGTGATACAAAAACATGTTCACTGCCAGGATTCAGATGGAAGGGACTGTCAGGATTCAGGAGTAAACCATTTACTATCATGTGGTCCAACTGCCACCATTCTCCTTGATATTTATGGGTTCCGCGTGCTCTGTGGAATAAATTATAATAGCAATCCGTAACTATTGTGTCCTGTGTGAAAAGCTCCGGTATAGGACGGGATTGCAGACCATCAGCAAGACTGGGATTATGCGGCATATCATTAAAATCACCCATTATGATGATTTGCGGATGCAAACGACTATCCCGCACAGAATCGGCATAATGACGTACAATTCGTGCAGCATTGAGGCGCGACTGTTCAGTTTGCTTTTCACCGGCATAACGCGATGGGAAATGACAGACAAACACATCTAACGTATCGCCGGTCAGAATTTGCCCGCTAACATATAATATCGGACGTGTCGGACGCTGCCATTTATCTACCGGAACAGGGATTTCTTCTTTCGACAAGAAGCGGAACTGGTCTCGGCGATAAAGCAAAGCCAGGTTTATGCCACGCACATCATCACCGTCTGTAATACAATATTGGTAAAAGAGATTACGCAAAGGTGTCAGGTGAAGCAAGTCTTCCAACACAGTGTCGTTCTCCACTTCACATAATCCAACCAACGAAGGCGGTGACCATTCTCCGGCAGCAAAAATAACTTTAGCCGTCCTTTGCAATTTAAGATAATAGCGTTTCGGAGTCCACCCACGGATTCCATAAGGGAGGAAATCATCATCTTCTTTTAGGGGGTTATCTTTCGTGTCGAAAAAGTTCTCCACATTATAACTCATCACACGAAAAAAATCTTGCGAATGAAGAGATTCATGCACAAGATTGAAAATCATAAGCAAGATATAAAAACGTATCATAGATAAGGTCGGTTACTTTTATTTATGCAAAATCATTCGCCGGTATCGTCATCCGGGACGTATTCATAGGCTCCGATAGTCGGACCGTATTCGCTTTCCAACCGGTTCACCCCATAACGGTCCATGGGATAAGAAGAAGTAACTGAAGGGTCGGCAGCACCAACTCCTGCAGATTCAGCCGAAGCAAGCCGGAAATCATAACGGTACTTGTTGCTCTCTCCTCCGGTGAGCTTATATTCCGGGCGGGTATCATCATCAACAAACAATACAGACTGGAAATTCTCATTGTCACTTCCATTTGTCGTAATCACGCAATGATTGAACAAGAAATCAAACGCCCCGCCATCTTTTACCGAGCATGCTATCTCACCATTCAACTCTTCTGTTCCTGCACCATAACTGCCATCGATAATGCAATTGTCGAAACGTGCATTGAGCGATTGGATGGTTTCCTGTCCGTCTTTACTGTAATTGTTCGACAAACTCAGGCAAACAGATGAACGTTCCACAAGCGTAATGAAGTTAGCCAACGTGCAATGTATGAAGTCATATTCGCCACATACAAGTCCGACTACACTCCCACCCGCATTGCTGATTTCCGTATTATACACCATTATATGGCAATTCGTCGCGCAGAAAGCATTTTCGCTTACATTGGTGATTTGGGAATTGCTCAACGTCAGTTTCAGCTCATCGGGCGAAGAAGGTTCGGCAATCACCCCTTGCGTTCCATTCCTTATTATGGTATGGCTTATGACATTACCAAAACTTCCATCCTTCAAGTATATGCCGCCCCACTGCCCGGGAGTACGGTCGTAAGGCAACACATCATCAAGAATAAAGTCCAACCTGTCCCCTCTGAAAGTAACAGGTTCGTCCAATGTGCCGCAAGAATTCAACTGTCCGTTTACAATTATGTCCGCCCGGTCGTGCATATAGAACGTAGCCCCCTTTTCAACCCGCATGGTTGCATTCGGCGCCACAACTATACTGTCGTACACCAAGTGGGGTTTGTCGGCAGAAAAGACAGTATCCTGCATCACATATAATCCGCCTTTATACATGTGAACATCCTGCCCGTAGGCTTCGAGCAACACTGACTGGCGTATCCCGTTAGTTATAAATATGACAGAATCCTGCACCAAGAGCGGCTGGTTCTCACCGTTAGGATTCACCGTGACTTCGACGAAAACAAACATACTGTCTTTCGACAGAATCCCTACGTCATTGAAATAATCTCCCTTGCGCCCGTCCACATTGATGCGGAATCCCGTCGAACCTGCGCCGGCAAGCATGACTGTCTCCATATTAAGGGACTCATCATTATTATTATATATGACAAATTGTTTTGTGGCAGAACCTACAGTTGTGAACACCGTGTCGAAAGTAAGCGTATCAGTCGAAAAAGTCAAACGGAGGTTTGGGTTTGTAGAATAATGCTCATCCAGTCCGTCACACGCCTGAAACACAAAAGGCATTATGACAAAAATCGATAAAAAAACATATGTTATTACTCGTTTCATTTCCCGTGGCAGTTTCCTATAAAAAACGTTTGTGTTTTGATTTATTTGCGCAAAAATACGAAAAATAAAAGTTATGGTACAAAATCCAATGCAGTTTCTTTCGATTTTTCATCAGAAAAACGAAAAATCCCGCAGTTTATTTTATGAAACGGGGAAATTTTCAGAATAAGAAGCAGGCAGGCTTTGGCGAGTCGGCGAAAAGAACGTCTCGAGTCAGCGACAAGAGAAACGGAC
>CAYZTO010000008.1:28437-39117 GCA_964481365.1 uncultured Parabacteroides sp.
GGCTTTGGCGAGTCGGCGAAAAGAACGTCTCGAGTCAGCGACAAGAGAAACGGACATCCGGAACCAGAGCTTTCAGGTACATTTCCGCGAAGTCGAACTTCGAGGCGGTCAGTCAAGTTTCAGCACAGCAAGGAAAGCTTTTTGGGGAACCTCTACGGTGCCGATTTGTTTCATCCTTTTCTTCCCTTCCTTTTGCTTTTCAAGTAACTTTCGTTTACGGGAAATATCACCGCCATAACACTTAGCTGTCACGTCTTTACGCACGGCTTTAACCGTCTCGCGGGCTATTATTTTCGAACCGATTGCAGCTTGAATTGCAATGTCGAATTGCTGGCGTGGGATGAGTTCCTTCAGCTTCTCGCACATCCGCCTGCCGAACGGCACACTGTTATCTATGTGGGTAAGGGTCGAAAGGGCATCAACAGGCTCGCCGTTTAGCAAAATGTCCAGCTTCACAAGACGGCTGGGGCGGAAATCATGCAGGTGGTAATCAAACGAAGCATATCCTTTAGATATGCTCTTCAGCTTGTCGTAAAAGTCAATAACAATCTCGCCCAAAGGCAGGTCGTAAATCAATTCCAGACGGTTCCCCGAAACGTAACTCTGCTTTACCAACACACCGCGCTTGCCCAGGCAAAGTGTCATTATCGGACCTATGTACGCCGCGTTAGTGATGACCGACGCGCGAATATAAGGCTCCTCTATGTGGTCTATGAGCGTAGGGTCGGGAAGCCCGCTCGGGTTATGCACTTCCTTGCAGTTCCCTTTCTTGTCGTACACATTATAAGAGACATTCGGCACAGTGGTTATCACGTTCATGTTGAACTCGCGGTCCAAGCGTTCCTGCACTATTTCCATGTGCAGAAGCCCGAGGAAACCGCAGCGGAAACCGAATCCCAGAGCCACAGAACTCTCGGGTTGGAAAGTCAGAGATGCATCATTGAGCTGGAGTTTCTCAAGAGAACTGCGCAGATTCTCAAAATCTTCCGTATCAATCGGGTAAACACCGGCGAAGACCATCGGCTTCACTTCCTCGAATCCGTCTATACCTTTCCCGGCAGGACGATTGACATGGGTGATTGTATCTCCCACACGTACTTCCTTTGATGTTTTTATTCCAGAAATAATATAGCCAACGTCGCCGGTCAAGACTTCGTCGCGCGGGGACATTTCCAGCTTCAGTACGCCTACTTCATCCGCTTCGTATTCCTTCCCGGTTGCAATGAACTTGACTTTATCTCCCTTATGTATCACTCCGTTTTCTACTTTGAAATAAGCGATAATTCCCCGGAAAGGATTGAATACTGAATCAAAGATAAGGCATTGCAGAGGGGCATCCGGGTCTCCTACCGGAGCAGGAATCTTCTCCACTATAGCCTTCAGGATGTCATACACACCTTCACCCGTTTTTCCACTTGCGCGGAGTATCTCTTTCCTGTCGCAACCGAGAAGTTCCACAATCTGGTCTTCCACTTCATCGGGCATCGCGCTTGGAAGGTCTATTTTATTCAACACCGGAATAATCGCCAAGTCGTTGTCAATCGCCATATAAAGATTTGAGATGGTTTGAGCTTGTATGCCCTGCGCCGCATCCACTATAAGCAAAGCACCTTCACACGCAGCAATTGAACGGGACACTTCATAAGAGAAATCCACGTGCCCCGGAGTATCAATCAGATTGAGCGTATAGTCTTCTCCCTTGTATGTATATTGCATTTGGATGGCATGGCTCTTTATTGTGATGCCACGCTCGCGTTCCAATTCCATATCGTCCAAGACTTGCGCTTGCATATCGCGAGTCTCTATTGTCTTCGTGTATTCCAAAAGACGATCGGCAAGAGTACTTTTGCCGTGGTCAATATGCGCAATGATACAAAAGTTCCGGATATTCTTCATGCTACAACGTTCTTTCTATGATTTCAATCGGAGTGCAAAAGTAATGAAATTGCCGATAACTCATGCCGCGCAGGGCAAAAACCAAGCATCAATTCACCTCATCAAGGCGGAGGACACGGCTTGAATATTCCGTAACCAACGGAAGGGAAAGTCCGTTATCCATCAGGAAGCGTCCGGTATATGTTTTGCCTTCAGATGAAAGAGGACGGTCTCCGACAACATTCAATTCCGTTACACGGTAAGACTTATCCGGGTCAAGACCATCCATCCGGAATACCGGAATCGTCTGATTGATGAAATGCTCCATCTTATATGCAAAGAAAACAGCTTGCCTCTTATCCGGTGCAACGTACATCAGCGATGCAACTCCTTTCTCATCATAAGGCGAAATCAAGCGGTATAAGTCCCCTTGCTGTACAACAGGACGTATCTCCTTGTAAGCGGCAATAGCCTTACGGGAGAAATCCTTTTCTTCGTCCGTCATATTCTTCGGCTGTATCTCCATTCCTAAACGTCCTGTCATCGCAACATCGAAACGGAATTTAAGAGGGATAACACGCCCTGTCTGATGATTTGGTGACGCACTTACGTGTGAAGCCATCGCTACAGATGGGAAGAAATAAGATGTTCCCCATTGCATATAGACGCGCTGCAAAGCATCGGTATTATCACTTACCCAGAACTCATCGAAATATGGCAACACTCCATAATTGGCTCTGCCACCACCGCTTGCACAAGCTTGTATAATAAGGTCTGGATATTTCTCGCGAATACGTTCACAAGCTTTGACAAAGCCTTTATGGAAATCAACATAAAGATGCGATTTCTTGTCGCCGGTCAAATAGGATGAACCGTAATCTACAATATTCATATTGGCATCCCATTTGATATAAGCAAGGTCAGGATTTGCAGTCATCAAGTCATCTACTACCTTAAATACGAAGTCCTGTACGGCAGGATTTGATAAATCAAGTACCAATTGTGTTTCCCCACGCCCCGGATGCGGCGTACGGTTAGGCGGACAGACAATCCAATCAGGATGTTTCTCATACAATTCGCTGCGCAAATTTGTCATCTCAGGTTCAATCCAAATCCCGAACTTTATTCCCTTTTCCTTTGCTGCATCAACCAAACCTTTTATGTCATTCGGAAGTTTGGTTTTGTCCGTGACCCAATCGCCTAACGCAGCATCGTCTTTACTCCGTTTGTACTTACCTCCAAACCAACCATCATCCATTACGAAAAGCTCACCACCCATTGAAGCGATGTCGTCCATCATCTGATGCATTTCATCCTCTTTAATGTCTAAGTAAACTCCTTCCCAACTGTTCAAGAGAATATCACGCGTCTGGGTTCCGTGCGCTAAGTGCGTAGCCCTCCCCCACCGGTGGAAGTTCCTGCTTGCTCCTCCCAAGCCGTCATTAGAGTAAGTGATAGCGAGTGCAGGCGTAACAAAAGTTTCTTCGGGTTCAAGGATGTAATGGCTGTAATCCCAATCTATACCAGCTGTAAAACCATGTATTCTATTATAATCCGTATCGAACGCCATCCGGAAGTTCCCACTCCAGCACAAAGCAGCACCTATAATTCTCCCAGTTTGCTCTTGAGGCTTCCCGTCGAGTGAAATCATAACTTCCGCATGACTTGTATGAGAGTTCCGCACTCCATCGTGATTCTTTACAACCATCATACCCGGACGAAGCGGTTCAGTAACCACCGATGCTTCCGCTCCCCAACTTCCATGAAGATGGGAAACCCAAACATCACCTTGCTTGATAGGCAAAAAAGCCGACGCATAACGGAATAGTGTGACCTTTCCCTTTTCACCATTGGTGATTTCGCTCCATGTTTCAATAATATCCAATTCTTTATATGCCTTGTAAAATAGTTTTACCGTAAAAGGATATATACGGTCCTGCAATGTGATTGTGGTAACCTGTGAGTCTGTTTTATCTTCTGAAAAAACATCTTTAACTACCAAATCAAGAGACATATCCCCATCCGGATGCTGGACAGCCAAAACAGTTTCCTTATCTCCGGTCGAACCTAATGCCGGATAAGCAAGTTCATTAAACGCAAGTCCTGAACTGTAAACATTGTCCACTTCATCGCTGCCAATCTTCTCGCCATAATAAGCTATTTTCAATTCTTCATTTTCCGGAGCGGAAAGAAGCAACGAAGTGTTAGGAGTAGAAATCAAAACGTCTTTTTCCCAAGCAAAAACCGGGGATGCAGCCAACATACACACCCCCGCTAATAGTAAAGTCTTTAGTGCTAACATGATTTTTGAATGTTTTTATATGGTAGATAATGATATAAGATTGTCTGTATTATATAGGGAGAACTCCTTTGAGATGATTCCCTTCCTGATAAATAATAATAAAAGCGACACCTTTTTCCAGAGGCATTACTCTCTGTGAAAGTTGGCGTCGCTTCTACCATTTAAATCCTAATCGTAATATCTATACAAAGGTACAGTGAATGAGAGGCTATTGATGTTCCTTGCGCAACAAATCGTTTACCGTTTTAACCGGATTGAAAGTGGAAATCGGAACTTCTACGAAAACCGTATTCCAATCACTCATTGCCCCGTTCCATAATCCCGGAAGTTCCAAAGCTTTCAACTCGCGTCCATCTTTGCTCTTTTGTGAAATGAACCCGGTATTCTTATCCACGAAATCCGGCAAGTGATATTTTTCGCCTTTGTGATTCTTCACTGCACACACCAAATCTACAGGATTAAAATGCGTGCCCTTTTCGAAAAGCGCTTTCTTCTGCGGGTCGTTCATGTCTATTTGGGAGCTTTCCAAAATCTGAAGCGAAACCGTACCATCAGGATTCACTGCCAAGAACGGACCACCTCCCGGCTCACCCACATTCTTCACCATGCCGCATACACGCAGTGGGCGGAGAAGCTTACTCTTGATATAAAGTATGAGATCTGCATCCTCCAGTGTCTTAATGTCTTTCTTGCGAACACAAAGTTCATTCTGCAAGAAATGTATCATTTCCTCTATTTGGGCATGGTTATATTTTCCTGTTTCAATAAGATTGAGATAATTGAAAATCTTTTCTTGCAGGGAAACCAACACGCCGGCTATGACTTTCTTCCATATAACCGTGTAGCATTTAAAGCTGTCCGGAACCACGTTGTCAATGTTTTTTACAAAAATAACATCGGCATCCACATCATTCAGGTTCTCGATAAGAGCTCCATGTCCGCCGGGACGGAAAAAGAGGCTGCCGTCTTTTGTCCGGAACGGAGAATTATCCATAGATGCGGCAATCGTGTCGGTGCTGGGCTTCTGAATACTGAAAGAAACATCATATTTTACGGAGAAGCGGTCTTCATAAACAGGAACTTTCTCTGCGACCAATTTTTCGAACAAAGCTTTATGCTCAGGCGAAACCGTAAAGTGGATATTAACCTCCCCCGCATTGTTTTTGGCATACATGGCACCCTCAGCCAAATGTTCCTCCATTGCCGTACGCGGGCCACTGGGATATTTATGGAAAAGCAACAGGCCTTTGGGTAGCGAACCGTAATTCAATCCTTTGCTTTCCAAAAGATTTGAGACCACGGACTTATACGCACCGGCAGAAACAAGCGATGGTATATCCTTGCCTTCGTTTTTCATACATTGGGCATTCAACGCGGGATAAAAAGCAAAGTTTTCAATCTCATCAAAGAATTTCTTCTCAAAAGCCGTAGTGGGAACATCGTAATCAGCCGACAAAAACCCGTAGAGGTTCTTAAACATACGACTTGCAGCTCCTGAAGCGGGAACAAACTTTACTATCTTTTTGTTTTTTGCCAGATAAGCGTCCCATATCTCCATATATTTAGCTTGCGCTTCTTGCGAGATTACATTGATGCCTTTTTCAACAGAGGCGGACGCCTCGATTTCGAGAAAAGGGAAACCTTTCTCGAAGCAAGCCAATTGCTCCTCTATCTGCTCTTCACGGATGCCTTTGGCTGCCAACAATTCCAAATCTTTTGCGTTTAACATAATATTCCTACTTTATGGATTGAATAAAAATGAATACACAAATGTATGAAATAGTTGTGTGCATAGTGCTTTTATCGTTATAAAAAGATACTTTTACGGCACGTTTTACGGAAAAAATCAAGATTATCATGGATAAAGAACCGTTTTTCACCCCTGAAGAGAAGCCTGTGTTCTTCTCTAAATACAAGTTGCTGTTACGCACGCTCGATTCGTTCCTTGAAAGGGATGATGTCCCTAAAATGAAGACCCTCATGAAACAAATAGTGGCGCAGGATTGCTACGGGCGAGACAAGAACGGCATTAACGGTTTGCTGCGCAATATAGATACGGCATTGATTGCTTCTGTGGAGATTGGACTCAAACGCACTTCGGTCATTGCAGTCCTCCTTTACCGTCCGGTTTATAAAGGCGTGGTTACGATAGAAAAAGTGGAAACGCTTTTCGGGGAGGAAATCGCGTTGATGATTCGCCGCCTGCTGAAAACCTCCGACCTTTACGCACGTAATACGGCTATCAATTCGGAAAACTTCCATCACCTGCTCTTTTCTTTTGCAGAAGATGTACGAGTCATACTTCTGATGATTGCCGACAGGCTCTGCCTCATGCGGCTCGGGAAAAAACTTCCGGAAGATGACCGTATCCGCCTGGCGACTGAGGCTGCTTACCTCTATGCGCCATTGGCACACCGCTTGGGGTTGTATGCGATAAAAAGCGAGCTGGAAGACTTGTCCCTCAAATATACCGACCGCAAGCAGTTCGATTTCATCAAGCAGAAACTGAACGAAACAAAGAAGTCGCGCGACGCATACATAGCACAATTCATTGCCCCCATAAAGAAAAAATTGGAAGACGCAGGGTTCAAGTTTGAAATCAAAGGCAGGACAAAGTCCATACATTCCATCAACAACAAATTAAAGAAGCAGAAGATAGAGTTCGAAAACATTTACGACTTGTTTGCCATCCGTGTCGTACTCGACACTCCGCCGGAGAAAGAACGCTCGGAATGTTGGCAGGTTTATTCGATTATCACGGATATGTACCAGCCTAACCCGAACCGGTTGAAAGACTGGATATCTATCCCGAAATCCAACGGCTACGAGAGCCTGCACATAACGGTGATGGGACCGCAAAACAAATGGGTCGAAGTCCAAATCCGCACTAAACGCATGGATGAAATCGCCGAACGCGGACTTGCCGCACATTGGCGCTACAAGGGCATCAAGGCTGAAAGCGGATTGGACGAGTTCATGAATTCCGTACGCACAGCATTGGAAAACAAATCGGCTAACCCCCTCGATTTGATGGCAGATTTCAAAATGAACCTTTATCAGGACGAGGTTTATGTCTTTACGCCCAACGGCGAACTCATCAAATTACCTAAAGGTGCGACCGTGCTCGATTTTGCCTTTTCCATCCATTCACAGCTGGGTTGCCGCTGCGTTTCCGCACGGGTAAACGGAAGGAATGTCCCGATTAAACATGTCTTGCAAAACGGGGATTCTGTCGAGGTCGTAACTTCACCGGCACAATCACCCAAACAAGACTGGCTGAACTTTGTGGTAACGTCGAAAGCCCGTATCCGCATCAAGCAGGCACTCCGGGAAGAGGTTGCAAAGACTGCCGATTTTGCCAAGGAAATGTTGCAGCGCCGTTTCAAGAACAGGAAGATTGACATGGACGAGGCATCGCTCATGCGCTACATCAAACGCAAGGGATATAAGACTGTGACGGACTTTTACGTCGATTTGGGGGAAGAACGACTCGATGCAAACGCTGTCATAGACGAGTACCTCGACCTCGTACACCGGGAAACTGACGCGCCTGAAAATGCTTCCCGCAGTGCCGAGAATTTTACCACGACAACCGAGGCGGAAGAAATTGCGACTTCGAAAGACGTGCTGGTCATCGACAAGAACCTGACAGGTGTCGAATACAAACTTGCCAAATGCTGCAACCCTATCTATGGAGACGAAGTATTCGGGTTTGTATCGACCCACGGGATTAAAATCCACCGCATGGATTGCCCCAACGCGCAAGAATTGTTCAGCCGTTTCGGATACCGTGTTGTCCGGGCAAAATGGAGTGGCAAAGGGAACGGCGACGGCTATGTGGTAACGCTCCATGTCGTAGGGCGCGACGACATTGCGATTGTCACCAACATCACATCTGTTATTGGCAAAGAACCGAATGTGAATCTGCGTTCCCTCAGCATCGACTCGACCGACGGCCTGTTCCAAGGCTCGTTCTCCGTCATGGTACGCGATACTATCGCGTTAAACCAACTGTTGAAAAAATTGAAGGGTGTAAAAGGGGTAAAAAACGTGGTGCGCGGCTCTTGAGTGACAAACTCGTTCTATTCTCAATTATTTATATCCATTAAAAATATCTGAAATAGACATTTGAACTATGCTAGAATTACGCGATTACCAAAAGGAAGCTGTTGAGGCTGGGTTGAAGCACCTGAAACAAGAAAAACCGAAGCCTGGCATAATAGTATGTCCTACCGGCTGCGGGAAATCATTAGTCATCAGCAATCTAGCCATCAGGCTGGGTGAACCGGTGTTGGTTCTCCAGCCATCGAAAGAAATACTCCTACAGAATTACGAAAAGGCAAAGGCGTTCGGGGCAGAACCGACGATATGGTCGGCGTCATGCAATATAAAAGATTTGAGTCCGCTTACATACGCCACGCTCGGCTCGGTAAAAAAGATGGCGGAGGATTTCAAATCAATAGGAGTACGCACGATCCTCGTGGACGAATGCCATTCGCAATACTCAGCCGACCCGGGATCAATGTTCATGAAGTTCCTCAAAGGGATACCGAAGGCAAGGGTGCTCGGCTTTACCGCAACACCATGCAAGCTCCACCAATGCACATCCCTCGCCGAGGGGAACTACTCGAAACTCAACATGCTCATGTACGACCAGCCGTCTTTCTTCAAGGAGATGGTATATGTATCACAGATACAAGACATGGTGAAGAAAGGTTATTGGACAAAGCTCAAATATGAGGTATGGGACTTCGATACCTCCGGGCTCGTACTCAACAGTGCAGGCTCTGAATATACGGAAACATCCATAGCTGCGTGCATCCAAAGGAACGGGATAAACAACACCCTCTACATGAGACTCCTCGCCCTGTGGAATGAAAGGGAACACATCCTCGTATGCATGGATACGGTAAAGAACTGCCACTTAATGAGCGAGTTCATAAACAAGGAAAAGGGCTACGAAGCGACGGCAGTTGTAGATGCCAAGACACCCAAGAAAGAAAGGGAGGACATAATCAAAAGATTCAAAGACGGGAAACTGAAAGCGGTGTTTAACTATTCAGCACTTGCATTAGGGTTCGACTTTCCCGAATTGGATTGCGTCGTATTTGGACGCCCGACGTTTTCTTTTTCTGTATGGTACCAGTTACTTGGAAGGTCAGTAAGACCTTCAGGGAAGAAAAAAGACGCGCTCATCGTGGACTGCTGCAACAACTACGCGAAGTTCGGGAGGGCAGAAGACATCTCGATAGAAAACGTGCCGTACAGGGGCTGGTGCATGTTCTCCGGCGAGAAACTCATAAGTGGGATACGCATGGGGCTCGACGTGAGACGGAAACAGATAATGGAAATAGCCAAGTGGAAAGCCGCACTCATGCAAAACAGGAAGGGCATCAAGGAAGAACGGGACACAAAAACGGGACGGGAAAAGCTCGGGATACGGCACGAACGTGCTACCTTCCCGTTTGGGAAATACTTTGGCAACCCGCTTTGGGACACACCTATGGACTATCTCAAATGGGCAACTGAAAACATACCCAACAAAGGGGATTTCATGAGGAAACTCAACGAATACTATAGCGATGCCAAACAATACAGGGAGGCAACAAACTAACAATTTAAAAACAAACAAACAATGAACAAAGGAAGACGCGCCGAGCTGAAGTCGATAGCCGGCAAATTAGAGAAATTGAAAGAAGAAATAGAATTTACCCGCGTGGACGAAGAAACGAGTTTCGAAAACCTTCCCGAAAGCCTCCAAGAATCAGAGCGGGGGGAAGCCATGCAGGAAGCGATGGACGACATGGTGGACGCAATGGACAGCATAGAAGAGGCGATAGATATATTGAACAAAATCATAAAAGGATAAACTGATGAACAAGAACGAACGGTTTGTGATGAAGAAGGTTGCCGAGGACTAGGAACCCTTTAAAAATGAATAGCCACCATCGGGAAAGCAAAGGTCGAATGCCTCTCGCCTATTGAACCTCCAAAAGATGAAAGCCAGAAGTGCAAACGGGCGAGAAAGGCTCACCTCGCGGGCATTAAAGGTTCATCCGCGACCGCGAATCGGGCAACGCGGGCTCGCAATGGGCTATCCGCGACCGCGAATCGGGCAATGCGGGCTCGCAATGGGCTATCCGCGACCGCGAATCGGGCAACGCGGGCTCGCAATGGGCTATCCGCGACCGTGGATTGGGCAACGCGGGGTCGCAATGGGGCATCCGCGACCGTGGATTGGGCAACGCGGACTCGCAATGGGGCATCCGCGACCGCGAATCGGGCAACGCGGACTCGCAATGGGTAATCCGCGACCGCGAATCGGGCAAAGCGGGCTCGCAATGGGGCATCCGCGACCGTGGATTGGGCAAAGCGAGGTCGCAATGGGCTATCCGCGACCGTGGATTGGGCAAAGTGGGGGTCGCTTTGTGTTAGAAACAGTGTATCTGGGGCTTTGCGGGGTAGAAAATATCGATTCCGGATGCTTTCATGTGGCTTTTGAG
>CAYZTO010000009.1:0-21747 GCA_964481365.1 uncultured Parabacteroides sp.
CTCCTTTCGCCAAGGTTTTTTAAATGGATTTTCCGGTGAAAATCTTTTCCCCGCGCCGCCGGGAAGAAAAAAACACCCTGCAATCCTTTCACCGCCACGTCGGGAACAAAAAAACAGCCTGCAATGTCTTCCCCGGCTCGTCGGGAAACAAAAAACGGGCTACAATTCTTTCCCCGCGAAGCGGAGAAGAAAAAAACACCCTGCAATCTTTTCCCCGCCTCGTCGGGAACAAAAAAACAGCCTACAATGTCTTCCCCGCGCCGCCGGGAAGAAAAAAACGACCTACAATTCTTTCCCCGCCACGTCGGGAACAAAAAAACAGCCTGCAATCCTTTCCCCGCGCCGCCGGGAACAAAAAAACAGCCTGCAATCTTTTCACCGCGCCGTCGGGAACAAAAAAAAACGGGCTGCAATTCTTTCCCCGCGAAGCGGAGAACAAAAAAACAGCCTACAATCTTTTCCCCGCCACGTCGGGAAACAAAAAACGGGCTGCAATTCTTTCCCCGCCACGTCGGGAGAAAATATTCACACAAAAATTCCCTCCCGGTGGGACCGGGAAGGAATCGTTCCAAATATCCGGTATCGTCAGCGCAAGGAGACCGGAGTGATTACCAACTCCCGCGTGTACCCCTGCGGGTAAACCCTGTATGAATTGAACACGGAACGCGCCGTGCAGCCGACACCCGTTGTTGCATAGTCGAGGTTTAGCGTGATGCCGTCTTGACGTTGCAGTTGGTATGTGTACATTGCCCTCGTGAGGTTTTCAGTCGAAAACGGGTATGCATTGAAGTTGAACCACTGGTCCATACGGAATTGCAGCCCGTCGCCGGACTCGTCGGTCAGCCGCAGCCACCTGTTGTCGGTTCTCAGGCCATAATCCTGCGGGATGAGGTAAGGTTCATACATATCATCGACTGTAGAGCTGTAAACGCCCACCTTGTAGCCCGTTTTCCTGTCGGGGTAGTTCTCTTGAGGCCCGCGACCGTACCATTGCACGTTGCCAAGCGCCGGGCTGAGCGTCGCGGTAAGTCCGATACGTGGCAACCACAGCGGCATCTTCCCTTGCGGGAAAACCGAATGGCTGAGCGTGAGGCTGCCGTCGCCGGCTATTACATAGGTGTAAATGTTCTCAAAACCATTGCTCTGCCGCCCGAAGATGTAAAGGTCTTTCTTCTCGAACTCGTCCCCACCCGTGCGACAAACTTCCCGCACGCGGAGGATGGCTTTTCCGGCTGCGGTGTCTATGCTGACGGACATGGGATAAGGTGTAAGGCGGTCGATGCCCGTAGAATAATACTCCGTTGCCACTTGCCGCCCGAAACCTTCTTTCCAGTTGGAGGAGCGTGCATTGAACGAGCACCACTGGTCCTGTTCGTTGGCGAGAGGTGCGCGCCATACGTTGAAGCGCAGCGGCTCGCGCAGCATTTCCTTATCCTTATATACAATGGATACCAGCGTGCCCGAGGAACGGTCGAACGTGTAGCAAAAGCCTTCCCCCGAAACCTTCCATCCGCTTTCATCCTCCGACAGGCTGACCGCCGGGAATGCTTCCTCTTTCTGCACTGCATCGATGTGCCAGGGAAGCTCCAACTGCTCCCACGCCACTTCAAAGCCTTCGGGGGCCCACAGCTCATCCCCGCGCAACGTGCAGCTGAGTGTCAGCCGGTATTCCGCCCCCGGTTGAAGCTGCTGCGGCTTACGGAACGGCACATGGACTCGCGTGCGCGACAAAGGGTCTGCGTCCAAATCGAGGGTACCTTCTTGTATGACTTTACCGTCTTCCTCAAGGAACCAGCGGGTCAGGTAATGCCCTGCACTGAGGAAGTGGTTGCGGTTCCAGACCTCAACCAGCCCGCTTCCGTCATCGAGCCATGAAAAAGACAAGGGTTGCACGGTTTTTTTCATCTGCCACATCTCGGGCTGTACGCTGCGGTCGGGCCAGATGCTCCCGTAGGTGCGGGCACCTATTCCATAGCTGAAGAATGTCCCCTCGTTTGCCTCTTGCTCGAAATCGAGCCAAAGGACGGCATCCGCCGGATTGTACGCCCCCGATGAGGGCGTTATGGCTTTCGTGTAGATGCCTACATTGTCCAGAAGCGCATCGCATATATACACATCTGTCTCTTGCCCGTGCTCTTCCGCATTGCGCCCTATATTGACGGGAAACGGGAAATTGCGTATCGTACCCGAAGCTTCCAGGCTCCCGACCTTCTTCCCGTCGATGTACACCGACATCTCCTCACCGTCATATACACCGCTCAGGTGATGCCATCTGTCCTCCCAATCGGAAGGAAGAGGAACACGCAGGTTGTTGCGTTTGTCGGTATACAGGTAAAAGTCCAACGAGTCTTTCCCTTGTTGCTGCAAGCCGAACTGGTAGCTTCCTTTCGTCAGGAAAGAGCCGCAACTGCTCACAAGCTTGCGCGGATACACATCGCAAGTCAATGTGAGGGCGCCACTTGCTATTTCGACATTATCTTGCCTGTAAACCTCGACCCATTGGTCGTGCCCGTTGAGGTCTAAAGCCTTCCCCCCGTCGCGTGAAACCAAACGAGCGTTTCCCATCAAGTGCGCCGGCGTGTGATACGGTGAACTGTCGTCAATACGCCGGACTGGTTCTGAAAGACCAGGACTCACGAAGTCCCAGATAGCCCCGCCCATTATGCGGGGATGCGCATAGATGACACGCCAATAATCGTCAAGCCCGCCACCTCCATTTCCTGCTACAGAGAGGTATTCGTCCATAAAAGAAGGGCGGATATCACTGCTGTCGGGGCAAATGCCAACCAGGAGTTCCAGTTCCATTGGTGTCGGGTAACGCGGGCCTATGATTTCTTCCGCCGGGTTTGAAAAAGCATTTCCCCCGTACATCCAGTAACGCGTGTCGTCATAACGCCGGCCTTCCTTCACCACTTCGGCTATGTTGAAACCTTCACCGCTCTCGTTCCCGGCGCTCCAAAACAAAATACACGGGTGGTTGCGGTCGCGGAGTACCATTTGCCTCACCCGCTCGCGGTACATCTCCGTAAAATCTTCCCGCTCCGACACATATTCCGTTGCATGGGCTTCAACGCCTGCCTCATCAATAACAAACAAGCCATATTCATCCGCCAGCTCCAGATACTTGTTCACCGGGGGATAATGCGACGTGCGCACGGCATTGAAATTAAATTGTTTCAGGATTTCAAAGTCCTTGCGTATCGTTTCTTCCGTCATCGCATGACCATACTCCGGATGCTGCATGTGCGAATTCTGTGCATTCAGTTTCAAAGGTACGCCGTTCAAATAGAATGTCTCGCCGCGGATTTCCGTTTCCTTGAAGCCAATGCGTTGTTCAATTATGTCTTGCAAACTGCCATCGGCACGCAAAAGAGACAATTCAAGCAAGTATAGGTTTGGAGTTTCCGACGTCCACTTCTTCGGATTCTTCACAAAGGCTTGCAAATCCACGCGGCTCGTCCCTTTAGCCTCAACAGAGAAAAGCCCGCTGGAGAAAGAAGCTATATCCTGACGGTTATCATCAAACAGCTTTGCCTGTACACGGTATTCTCCTGTTGCATCTTCCCCATAATTCTTGACATCGACCTGAACCTTCAAGTCTGCATCCGTGTATGCCGCGTCCAAGTCTGTTCGGGCAAACCAATCAAACAGGCGGACAGGCGGAGTCGCATAAACCCATACATCATCAAAAATCCCTGCCAAGCGCCAATAATCCTGCCCTTCCAGATAGTATCCGTCGGAATACTTCAGTACACAGACTGCAAGGATATTCTCACCCCCGAAATTCAGGTATGAAGTAAGATTGTATTCGGCAGGTTCCTGCGCCCCTTCATTATAACCTACATACTTGCCATTCAGATAAACGAACGAAGCAGATGCCGTCTTCTCCATTCTCAAAAAGACTTGGTGACCATCCCATCCTTCGGGCAGCGTAAAAGTACGCCGATATACACCCGTGGGATTGTATTCTTTAGGCACAAAGGGAGGATTTGCTTTAAAAGGTGCGTGTACATTACGGAACAGCTTGTCCCCGAAGCCTTGCATTTCCCAATTTGAAGGTACCGGAATAGAAGCCCATCCGCTGTCATCAAATGTTTCAAAATAAAATTCTGCCGGGACATCTTCCGGGACATCGCAATACATGAAACGCCATGTCCCATTAAGTGAGAGGCTCTTTTCCGGAACATAATAAGCGTGTCCTTCTTCCTGATTCTCGCCAAACACTGCCGTATTCTCTATATAATCTGACCACGACGGCAATCCTGTTGTTTGCTGCGCCGGCATATAAGTATTGGAAGCAACTGCCAATAACAATCCGCCCCCAATGGAAAATAAGATATTATCCATAACTATCCATGTATATGATTCTTAGTTTCCTCTTGCAATAACTTGTCCTTCGGACTAAAAAACAAATGTATTGATTGAATGGGCTTTCAGCGACGGAGCAAACTTTTTGCCTTGGACACTGAAACCAACCGTCCGCTCGGTGTCTGTGTTGTTTCCTGCAATCACAGCCACACTTCCGTCAGGATTCAAGAAAGCCAAAACATCCTCATACGTGCCGCCGGTTTCAATCCGTTTTGCTCCCGGCTGTACATAATGGCTCACGTGCTTCATTACATAATATTCAGGAGTGTACCGATACGAGGCATCATCTTCATCAACTACCACCAGTGAATTTTGCGCCCACCCCCAGCGGCTTATTCCTCCTTGCAATAGAGATGTATTCCAATAGGTATAGACATTCACTCCATGTTTCATATAATGCTTCATGAGATTCCAGGAATGTTCGGCTCCAGCCCAGTCATTTTTCCCATTACCACATTCCTGCTCGGTCTGATATAGCTTCATGGACGGATATTTCTCAGCTACTTGGGGTAAAGCATCCTTTCCTGCCCACTGGAAACCTACACCGTTAATGTATTGCTTACTGTCCGAATCCTGGAGGACAGTATCGACGAGAGCGACATTCGCCCGTTCCACTGTGCCATAGAATACTTCGACGCCTTTCTCCTTCATCGCCGGTCCAAGGTATTTCCCGATAAACGTATTCAGCCCCTCTGCCGTCCAGCAACAACTCGGGAAAATCTGGGCTGAATTAAACTCATTCTGTGGCATTACCATGAAAATATCAATGCCCTCGGCACGGTATGCATCGATAAACTTTGAGAAATACAAGGCATACGCACGGAAATAAGCATCTTCCTGAATGAACCCATTATTGCCTTCATGGATTTCTTTGTCGGCTGGCAAACCGTTATCCACCACTCTGAACATATATGTGCTCTCACCTTCTTGCAAAAGAGACGCCAACCGTTCCTTCATTTTAACCGTTGAACGGCTGGCATAGTGCTTACTATATTTCATCCATGCCGGCGGACACCAAGGAGATGCCCAAATCTTCAAATCCGGTTTCTGCTGTTGCGCCAATTTGATGAAAGGAATCAGTGTACTGCGGTCATGCTCTATACTAAAGTGTTCCATAGAAAAATCCCCCTCTACTTCATCATAAGAATAATAGTCGATGGAAAAATCGTTAGCTGCTATGGGCATACGGCAGATTGTAAAGTTTGCTCCTACCCCCGGCGCAAACAACTCCCGCATAATGCTGTCTCGCTGTGCTTCCTGCAACTTGGCGAGAGATGTCCAGCCAAGTTCATTGAAACACGTACCAAAACCATCAATAGTCTGCGCCGTGCGTGACACATCTATTATAACATTCGCTTCCCCATCTGCCCCTGAAGAGCGGACAAGCTGTTCTTCAATCCAGGGTGCATCAAACGTCGTGCTGACCCACTGCGCTTCCGCCGGTTTCTGGCATGAAGCGAAAAGAAGGCAACTTACGAAAACCGTTGCCACTCCAAAAGAATTTGTCGTTTTCATACTTTACTATAATTTCATGTTACATAAATCCCCCGCCTTAGAACGCCAACGCAACAGCAGGGCTTGTTTCCAAGGCAGGGACATCAACTATGGGATAAGTCGTGCTTCTTATCAATACCCTGTATTCTGGACAATGTTCGGATTAACATTAACCTCTGTTTCCGGGAATGGTAACAGCCAATTGTAATCCTTGAATCCGGCATTAGAAAATTCGTAGTACGTGCCATCGCCACGTGGAATCTGCTTCCCAGCATCCTTCAACACTGTTGCCGCGTCTCCCCAACGGATTAAATCCTGATAGCGCACAAATTCAAATGCCAATTCCAACCGGCGTTCCAGTTTGATATCCTCGAAGAGTGCATCACCTGTACTTGTCAAACCGGGAAGTTGCGCCCGTGCCCTGACTTGGTTGATATAATTCAATGCCTTGCTGTCGTCGGGTGCTGCTTTCCTGTTATAAGCCTCTGCAGCCATCAAAAGTACATCAGCGTATCGAGTTATCCTAAAATTCATGCCACTAATTGTGTGGTAATCCTCTCCTTGGGTTTCCGCAACGAATGCTCCATGCTTCATACGAACACAACCATATGAACCATAAGGCAAATTTCCACTATCATCTCTAAAATAACCTCCATAATCATTAATCAGTTCATCTTCACTAATGACAGTTCCTCTACGCCGTATTTCATCGCCTGCTTCAACAAAGGCATCATACAAATCTTGTGTCGGTTCACACCATCCCCATGCAGTTTCAGAAATACCAGTAGTTCCTGCTTGAAAGTATGGGGTTCGAGGACCACAATATGCTACCACTCTATTTCCTTCTGTCAATGTCGATACATCATCTGAAAAAGAAATTTCAAACAAAGATTCTATTCCAAATTCTGTCGCCGCTCTGGTGATTTGAGAAAAATCACTTTCCAAACCATATTCCCCGCTTACAATGACATTATCAAGCATTACTGCAGCTTCATCATATTTTTCCTGATATAAATAAGCTTTCCCCAACCAAGCTTGAGCTGTTCCTTTTGACACATTTCCTTTTTGAGAAGCTTCTTGCTCACTTTTTAATGGCAAAACCTCGATTGCTTCAGTCAAATCTTGCTCTATCTGACTCCATATATCTTCTACCGCAGCATTGGGTTGCGCATATTCGTCTGCTTCCAAGGGAGTGGTTACCAACGGGACACCTCCCCACAAAGTGACAAGGTCGAAATAAGCATACGCCCTTAAAGCCTTAGCCTCTGCCCTTGCCTTAATCTTTACATCCGATGATTCATCTACTCTTTGCAGTAAAATATTAGCTGCATAAATTATCTCATAATACTGCGTGAAACAGGCTTCTATTATTGTATTACTTGAACCGAAGATGAATTCATCCAACTCTTCTCCATACGAATTATCTCCACGAGAACCGCCTCCAGCTATAGCATCATCTGATAGCAAGTTTCTCATTTGAAAGAAGCTCAAATCGTTGCTCTGGACTTTATCATAAATAGCATACAGAGCTTCTGTCGCTTCTACGTCAGTTTGGTAAAAGTCGTCTTGCGTAGTTACACCTAATTGTTCTGTATCCAAAAAGTCAGAACAACTACTAATCATTAATAATGTAGTACACAGACCTAACCAGATTCTGTATCTTATTCTGCTCTTATATCCAATAATTGTTTTCATAACTGTCTAATAAATTAAAAGTTTAACGATAAGCCAAACAATATTTTCTTTGAAATCGGGAAATATCCACGGTCAATACCGATACTGCTATTACTTTCCGACGAAGCTTCAGGATCCATACCAGGATAAGACGTAAATGTAAAGAAATCTTCCAAAGAGGCATAAATGCGTGTATTCCCAATATGCAACAGATTCGTTACAGACGTCGGCAAGGTATACCCCAATTGGATTTGCTTTATTTTCATGTACGAGCCGTCAAATATCATCTGATCACTACTCCAATATTCTGAACTAACTGTTGCTGCCGGACGGGTTGCATTAGTATTTTCCGGAGTCCAACGATCTGTATAAAATATGGCTAATTTATTAGCGGTTGGACGGTCGGTTCGAATCATACCCATTAAGATATCATTCCCAGCCTGTCCTTGCAAAAACATCGTGAAGTCGAAATTCTTATATCCTAACTCCAATGTGGCTCCATAAGTAATATCAGGGATCGCACTTCCGATATATGTGAAATCACTGGTATTTATTATTCCGTCCCCATTAACATCGACTATGTTTATATCCCCAGTCTCAGGATCTATCCCGTTTGTCTTATATCCCCGGAAATACCATACCGGATATCCCATCTCGAAGGCTGTTGCTGAAGTCCAGTTGTTATTATTCACATTCGCACCGGACAACCGACTGATGGTCGGATCCAAATAAGTAACCTCATTATGCAATGTTGATAAATTAGCCGATATACCATAGCTGAAATCACCAATCCGATCTCTCCAACTCAGCTCGAAGTCGAAGCCTCTGTTCAGCACGTTACCGCCGTTGATGGGCGAAGCATCGTTTCCGGCTTCAAGCGGAGGTGTATTCGTCGTAATCAAATTTTTGGTCATCTTCCTGTAATAATCCACCGTGAAACCAAAACGGTCACGGAAAAGGCGCAAATCAATACCTACGTCGAACTGCTCGCTGGTTTCCCAAGTCAAACTATTATTACCTAAAACTGAAGGAATGGACGCTGTAGCATAAGTACCGTCTGCCAATGGATACAGATTAGAAGCATTTATGGCTGACCATGTCAAATAGTTTACAGCACTACCTGAAGACATGACAGTAGAAGAGTAGCTATATTCCCCTAAGTTAGACAAACTTCCGTTTTGTCCCCAACTTACCCGTACTTTCAAATAAGATATGGGGGTGTTCTCTGGGAAAAATTCTTCATTGCTTGCAACCCAACCTGCGGATAATGCAGGAAATGTTCCCCAACGATTTCCCTTTGGCAATATGGACAAACCTGCAGCATCCCTACGAACTGTTGCCTGGAACAAATACCTGTTGTCATAATCATAATTCACACGGGCAAAGTAGGACAGTTTTGTATCTGTGAGAGTGGTTCCACCTACGTTCGAGTTCGTCTGAGAAGAGATAAAGTCTAAGTTGGCATACGACTCTTGATCCTTGAGCAATGGATAGCCAGATGCTGTCACCGTCTTAGTGTCTTTGCGAGACACAGCCGTACCAAACATTACATTAAAGTTATGATTGTCTATGCTTTTCTGATAAGAAGCATAATTTTCCCATTGCCAATAGGTCATGGTCTCGTCTTCTTCACTGACAGAGGCAAAGTTGTTATACATTTCCGCATTATAATAGTATTCCGGTTTGTATGTATGGACATTTTCCGAGTAGTAATTAACGCCCAGCTTGGATGTAAAAGTAAGCCCTTCCAGCGGTGTGATTTCTGCATATACATTACCCATGAAAGACGTATTTGTGGTAGTCACCTGCGACTGGTACATCTGCACAAAAGGATTAATCGTTTCCCCGCTTATGTATTGAGAAACTCCATAATAATTTCCATTATCATCAGTGATGAGATTTCTGCCTTCGTCTATCAAACTTTGTACATGGGATGGAATGTTGTTACTATCATACGTAACAGGGGTAAGTGGGTCTAACAGGACTGCATTGGCGATGACTCCCCGGTACTCATCATTCTCATTGAACGATTTCCTACTCGAGCGGTTCAACTGTACGCTACTGCCTACTTTCAGCCATTTGTTCACTTGGTGGCTTCCATTAAACATACCGGAATATCGTTTGTATTTGTCATAGTCTCCTGTCACTATTCCATCTTGCGTCAAGAACGACAAGGATGCGAAGTAGGTCGTTTTGTCTGTCCCACCTGAAATAGAAATATTATGCTTTTGCATGGGAGATGCCTCGAATGAAGCGTCTATCCAGTCAGTATCAACTCCACTGAAACTTACTCCAGACAAAGCCCCCGATTCTGTCATGTAACCGATGTATTGCTCGGCATTCATAAGTTCGGCAGACTTTCCCAAACTCTGAATCGTATATTGGAAATCGTAAGTGACCTGTGTTTTCCCGGCAGAGCCGTTTTTGGTTGTGATTAAGACTACCCCGTTTCCTCCTTCTGCACCGTAGATTGCGGCAGAAGCCCCATCTTTCAATACTTCCATGCTGGCAATGTTGCTTGGCTCCAACCCGCTTATGTCATCGGTACGCAAACCATCGACAATATAGAGCGGGTCTGAATTTCCATTGGAGCTGTAACCGCGAATACGTATCTTCATGCTTGAACCCGGTGCTCCGGAAGACGAGAGTACCTGCACACCCGACGTTTTCCCCTGTAACGCCTGTTCAGGCCGTGTATTTGCGGTGTTCATCATGTCTTCCACCTTTACCGAAGATATTGCACCGGTCACGACGCTTTTCTTCTGCACGCCGTAGCCCACCACTATTACTTCGTCGAGTGCCTGCGTGTCTTCATGAAGGGTAATTTGCAAGTCGTTCTGCCCTTTCACTTGGACTTCAATTGAAGTATAGCCTATGTAAGAGATACTCAACGTTGCGTTGTCGTCCACCGTAAGTATGAACCTGCCGTCCATATCGGTGATAGTTCCATTCGTGGTACCTTTCTCTGCAATGTTAGCACCGATAACCGGCTCTCCCAAGGCATCGACAACAGTCCCGCGTATTTCCCTCGCTGTTTGCTGGGGTGAAGGACCAGATTGCGAAGCTGCAGGTTTCAATATTATCTGCCTGTCCTTGACTGTATATTGCACAGACCCTCCGAACAATTCATTCAAAACGTAGTCCAAACTTTTGTCGTGCGCTGCAATACTCACGGACTTGGACACATCAACGTATTCCTTATTATACAGGAAATGGTAATCGGTTTGCGCTTCGATGTTTTCAAGCACATTTTCGATGGGAACACCATTCAAATTCAACGAGACATTCGCCACGAGCGGATTTGCTCCGTTGGCAAAGCCGTTAATTGAGGTTAGCATCAATAAAGGGCATAATCCAACAGCCCGGCGGACTTTTGCGGCATCAAGCCTGCAACCCGCTTTCTTCCATAATTTAATTTTCATGATATAAAAGACTGTTTTTCCGTTAATAATATGGTTATTAAAGCCCGGAGACGGAGTCTCATCCATTCCGGTACTATAACATTCTGTCAGCAATGTTCTTTCATGTTTTCACTTAGTGTTTCATGCGTGTTTTCTTTTTATTGTTTGTACTCAAATAGCTATTTCTTGGCGAAAACATCAATCCTCAGCGGTTTGTATTCATCGCCTAAAGTTCTTCTATGGTCTATTTTATATTCAATTGGGGCAGCCATCTTCAGCAAGTCCATTATCTCGATGAGCGATTCGGATTCAAAAGTCGCGCGGAATACCTGCCGCCCAAGTTCTTTATCGTGCAATATTATTTCTGCATTGAAAGTCTGTTCCAAACGACGGAACACATACCCGAGAGAATCATCCCGAAACACTAACTTACCGTCTTTCCATGCAATCCACTTATATGTATCGGCTTCAGTTATTCTGCAATTATTTTTATCCTTATTATAAACCATGCGGAAACCAGGCGCAAGCGCGATATGCGGATTTCCTTCGATTGCAACTCCAATTTTGCCTTCCTGCATGGTAACTGCCACAATGGAATCTCCGTCGTACGCTTCAACGTTGAATGCTGTTCCGGTTGCACATACATTCATCGAATTGGTGTGGACAACAAACGGATGCGAAGGGTCTGTTTTCACTTCAAAATATGCCTCGCCTGAAAGTTGCACGTCGCGTTTATCGTTCCATTTACTTAACTCGTATGAAAGCGAGCTGCCTGAATTTAGCCAGACTATGGAGCTGTCGGGCAAAACAACCTTCGACCGTGTCCCGAAAGGTGTGCTTATTTCCTGCGACACTATATCATGCCATTCGCTTTTCATTTGCAAAAGATAAAATATTGCTCCAAGGGAAGGAAGCAGCAATACTGCAGCAGTGTGGTAAAAGAACCTGACAAGGTTATGCTTAATTTTGTTTATGGAGATACGCTTTTCAACTTTGCGAAGTGCAGCTTCAACATCAATTTTTTCAGGATTAAAAACAGGATGGGTAACTTCCCACAAATTGCGCAGGCGTTGGTATTCCCGACGGTTATCTTCTGAAGCGCGAACCCATTCCCTCAAACGTTCAGTGTCTTCCGGACGTATTTTTCCCTCCATATAAGAAGCGATGAGTGTTTCTATGGTATTGTGGTCAGTATTCATCTTGCTGTGTTTGTTAGTATGACGATTAAGATAATGGTTTACCCCACCATATTTATATATTTTTAACTATATAGAAGGTGTTTTCAAAAGTTGAAATCAACTTGCAAACATTACGCAATACATTTCAGAACTGAAATATGTACTTGCAAACATGCGAATGGCTATTTCAGATTCAGAATACCTTCCTGCATTTGTAAAAGTAGGTGTTTCAAATATGAAATACCTATCCTATGATTTGTGAGTAGGTCTTCCAAAGTTGAAATACCTATTCGCATAGATAAAAGTTGCAATTTCAGTTTTGGAACACCTGTTTTCATCCATGCAGATAGGTTTTTCAGTTCTGAAATTACTATTTGCATACGTGCAGATAGGTATTTCAGTTTTGAAATGACAACTTTCACACGTGCAAGTAACTTTTTCAAATCCGGGAGACATACACGCAAGCATGCAAGACGGTATTCCGGATGTGAAATACCAACCAGCACATTTTGTCATTTACAAGCAAGGTAAAGGAGAAGGACTAACAGGAATTCTTTAAGATGTTCACGCAACAGGACAAGGGCTTTTCCTATGCGTACTTCCACTACACGCTCGGAAACACCAAGCTGCTCAGCGATTTCTTTGTATTTCAAACCTTCGCGACGGCTTAGAAGGAATGCTTCACGGTATGACGGTGGGAGTTGGTCTATTGCAACGGAAAGATGTGACGCAAGGTCGGAATAAAGCACATAGTTTTCGACATCAACTTCTTCAAGCACATCTGTGGAGAGGACTTGCTCTTGGTGGCCACGTATTACCTCGGCGTGTTTGAGTTCGTCGAGGCAACTATTTTGGATGGAACGGAGCAGGAATGAGCGGAAAGAAGTCCGGACAACGATTCGCGAACGCTCTGCCCATAGCTTCAGGAAGACGGACTGCACTACATCCTCGGCGGCTTCCTGGCTCCCAAGGAAACGTCCTGCAAACAAGCATAGGTCGGCGTAGTATTTCCGGAACAAGTCGGAAAAAGCTTTCCTGTCACCTTGCTTCAGTCCGTTGAATAACTCTTTATCATCCATAAATATACCTTTCAGGGGCGAAATATACGTATTTTCTCAGTTAAAGAGCTGCGAAACATTTGCAAAATGGTCCTACCGGAATAGAAACAGGTTCCGGCATACAAAAAAAGAAGGAGCGAAAAAGCCCAAAGCCCTTCGCTCCCACCTTCATTTAGTTTTAACGGAAAAGTATGAGAACAACAATTATACAAATTCCCTTACCAACCGGTGTAATTAGAGTCGGAACCTGTCCAACCGTCGTTTTGCTCCAGCACACCGGCAGCAAGACTTATTTCAGATTCCGGAATCTTGAAGAATCCTCCGTTGGTTTCTTGGTAACGGCTCCTGTACCCGCTTCCGAAATCGCGCATCACGGTTTGGATTCCATCATTATAAATAGTAGTACCCAACTGGCGTTCCAGACAGTCCTCTGCTATATGCCAGCGACGTATGTCTGACCAACGCCTGCCTTCAAACGCCAACTCGAAACGGCGTTCCTGCTGAAGTGCAGCCAATGAATAGCCTACAGGAGCCAAACCTGCACGTGCGCGGACAATGTTCAAGCCCGTAGCATCTTCTTTCAATTCCGATTGCATAAGCAAAACGTCAGAATAACGGATTAAGCACAAATCCTGCGGGCTGCCAAGCTGGAAGTCATCCGTTGCGCCATACATTAAAGTGGCAAAAGTATATAACAAACTACCGTCGTTATAAGCCTGTATCGGCATATACTTTTTCTGCCAGAAGTTAGAATCTTCCATCTGGCGGTCTGCACCTTGGGTATAATTATAATCTTCTGTTACGTGCATGATGGAAGCGTCGCGACGCGGGTCGAGCGGTTCAGCCTCCAACCAGTCATTCCAAAGAACCGGGGAAACTGCTCCTGCGCCCCATCCTTTCCCGAATGGGAAGGTTTCGCCGTCACCGTTGCCCGGTGAACGCACTCCGAATGCCAAGCACCATTGGTTGGAATACCCTGTGTTCCCATCAGGATAGCTGTCCCATGAAGCTGCAGTGGACTCTTTGATAACCCAGACGTGTTCGGGATTTTCACCGTCCGCATACCAGTATGTACCACTTGCTGCCAAATCAGCCACATAATCATAATCAGGAGCTGTATATTCATTTGAATAAGGCCACAAGCGGCGGAAATCATCTACAAGATAATGACCGGAATTTTCAACGCAGTCGTCAATCCAAGTAATAACTTGGTCTTTGGTTATTGTTCCGACCACATTTCCTGCACCGTCACCGAGAGGCATATCAGTAGACTCATAAAAACCGGTATAGAACAGGAACACGCGTGCCATCATAGCTTCGGCTGCCCATTTAGTAACACGACCGGATGTCGTCTGGCTGTAAGTGTTCGAAGGCAACAGGTTTATTGCTTGCTGCAAATCGTACGCGATATGGCCATATATGTTTTCTGTCTCCTCTTTAGGTAAATTCTCTACTTCTGAAACATAAGGCAATGGGAAATTACCCCACATTTCTGCCATTTCATTGACATAATATGCACGCAGGAAATGAACTTCACCCTTATAAGTGTTCAGCTGTGTCTCTGTCAATTCATCTGCGCACTGGTCTAACGATTCAATTGCCGTGTTCGCACGGTTGATACCATAATAGTAGTCAATCCATGAAGCACGCAACATATCAGTACTGTAATTCAACAGATGGTCCGGAGCTTGGAAACTCCTGTCATTGTACCCGCCTCCACCGAAACGGTCGTCAGACGCAAGTTCACTAATAAAGAAATAACTCGAGGAGTAATCCTTGCTCAACGCATTCAAGACAGAATAAACACCCGTCACCATCTGGTCGGCATCATCTGCTGTCTGAGGGAAATTGCTGCTGTCTTTCTCTGTATAATTAGTCGTATCAAGAAAGTCGTCGCAACCGGCAGTCAAAGCCAATAATCCGGCTGCTGCCATGAATAAATATTTTTTCATCTTTCTATTCAATTAAAATTTAAGATTCACACCAACTAAATAGGTCCTCGGGCTCGGGTAGAAACCAAGGTCTATACCAGAACCGAAATCATAAGCAGAATCATCACTGCCAGCATAACCGACTTCAGGATCCATGCCGGAATATCCGGTAATCGTAAATGCGTTCTGTACCGTGAAATACAAACGGGCTTGGCTCAACGGCATATTCTTGAACAATTTCTTGAAGTCATACCCGATAGTGATGTTAGATATTTTCACGAAATCACCATCCTCAATGTAAATGTCAGAAATCTCCTGCCAATTCGTATTGGAACCGTTAGTCAGGCGCGGCAAAGTATTGGAAGTACCTTCTCCGGTCCACACGTTATAAATATCAGTCGTAAAGTTCTGGTAAGGAGAATCGGCGAATGAACGGTAAGACTTGGCAATCTGATGACCGAATGCACCGTAAGCAGTAACGGCAAAATCGAAGCCTTTATATCCTAATGTGATAGTCAAACCACTAGTTACATTCGGGTTCGGGTCGCCAATCATAGTCTTGTCATTCTCGTCGATAACACCATCTCCGTTTATATCCGAGAAAATAAGGTCGCCAGGTTGCGGGTCGGTCTGGAGGATACCCAAGCCGGATGCTTGCCTTTCAGCAATTTCCTCATAAGTTTGGAATACACCTTCCGTTTTGTAACCCCAGAAGTAACCGATAGGATAACCTACTTGTGCACGGTACATTTCTGTTGTCCCTTGGCTCAACACGTTTGCAGGACCATGAATTATACCTTCATCATTCGCAATACGCGTCACTTTGTTCTTGTTTGTCCCTACATTAAAACTTACACCGTATGTGAAATCCCTGCCAACTTGGTCGTTCCATGTCAAAGCAATTTCAAAACCCTTGTTCTGCACGTCGCCACCATTAATATACGGAGCATTTGTACCGTATGAAGCAAGGATAGGGGCTTCTACTAACCAGTCTTTAGTCGTTTTCTTATACCAATCGAATGCGACACCCAAACGGGAGTTGAACAAACGGGCATCAAAGCCGACATCCCACTGCTCGGAAGTTTCCCACGTTACATCTTCGTTCGGGAGTATGTTCGCATAAGCACCTGTGGTAGGTGTCTGCTTGTCAGTACCGAAATAATAACGGTTACCGCCATCCATTGCATAAGTAGCCAAATACTGGAAATTGTCTATATCAGCGTTACCATTGCGTCCCCAGCTTGCGCGAAGTTTAAAGAAATCCAACCAACTGTCACGCAAAGATTCCATGAAGTCTTCATTGGTCATTACCCAACCTGCAGAAACAGATGGGAAATACCCCCAACGGTGACCTTTTGCAAAATTAGAAGAACCATCACCACGCATCACGATAGAAGCCATATACTTCTCTTTGTAGTTGTAATTGATACGTCCGAAGAAAGAAGCCAAAGCCCCTTCAGTAGCAGGATAACCGGAAATAGATACCTGAGACAATGTTGAAGGTTGCGTATTGGTTATATAAGCATAATCGAAATCACCGGGGAACAGACTGCTGTTGGCACTTACACTCAAATTCTCCCCCAAACCCCATTTTTCAATGGACTGACCAATCACTGCATCGAATGCATGGTCGTCATTAATCCTCCAACTATAGCTGATTGTATTTTCCAATGTGTACTGGTGTCCGCTATACGAGGATTGGGTAACTTGATCTATGGAACTTGTCGTCGTGGTGCTTAATTGATAAGTTCCCGTATAAGAACGGTAGGAACTGGAACTCATCATATAACCGAACACCGAACGCCACTTCAAGTCTTTGATTGGCTGTATTTCGAAATACACATTACCCTGCAATCCATAATTCTTTGAGAGGTTGTTACCCTGACTAGACAATGCCACCAATGCAAGCGGGTTACTTGCATTCCCGTCAAATGTCCATCCGTCAGCCTCTTTCGCAGCTTGGTCATACCACTCGCCATCACTGGTGTAAACCGGTAGCAACGGGTTCGCAACTAATGCGTTATGCAAAGTATTGGAATAAATGTTACCAATAGACACCATGTTTTCTTTACTCGTATAAGTATATGTAAGGTTCTCTCCTATCTTGATGATATCAAAACCATTACCTTTCAAAAGAACATGATCGGAGTTTACGCGGGCAGTAATACGTTTATACGTCGGGTCCACAGGATTACCGAAGATACCCTCTTGGTTCGTATAAGACACACCCATCGAGAACTTCGATACATCGTTACCGCCTGTCAGGTTCACGGAATGGTTCTGGGTCATCGCGCCATCATTTGCCAACTCACGAACCCAGTCAGTACCGTTCCATGTACCATTCATTATACTTTGATATAATGAACTCGGCAAAAGGTTCTGCCAATCATAAGCGCTACCTCCGTCATTAACAGACATCATATCCTGTATCTCCATATACTGTCGTGCATTCAGCAAATCAGGATACTTGGCAACCGTCTGCCAACCTACATAGCCATCATAAGAAATCTGCATCTTCCCTGCTTTACCTTGTTTGGTCGTCACCAAGATAACGCCATTGGCTGCACGGGCTCCGTAAATAGCTGCAGAAGCGGCGTCTTTCAAGACATCGACCGATTCAATATCCGCTGGATTCAGATTGTTGATGTCACCTCCTGCAATACCGTCAATCACATACAATGGTTCGGAATTACCAATAGTACCAACACCACGAACATTTACCTTAAAGCCCTCGCCCGGAAGACCGGAAGACTGTGTAATCTGCACGCCCGGCGTCTGAGACTGCAATGCTCCCAACGCACTGTTCGTAGATAACTTCTGCAAGTCATCACCCTTCACTTGGACGGTTGCACCCGTCACCAATTTCTTCTTTTGTACACCATAACCGACAACCACAACTTCGTCCAACGACTGAGAGTCTTCCCTCATGACTATGTCATAGACGGTCTTTCCTTCAGTTACCGTAACCGTTTCCTCGATATAGCCGATGTACGAAATCTGAAGTTGAGAACCAGCAGGCAACGTCAATGAGAAGTTCCCGTCAATGTCTGTAACTGTACCGTTGGTGGTACCTTTCTCCAAGACGTTCACGCCTATCAAAGGCAAACCGTCTGTCCCGGAAGTCACAACACCTTGAATGGTTACAGTATTCTGCCCAAAAGCATCGACACTGTTCACCAGAAGAAGGGCTGATACCACTGCCCCCTTCGTTATCTGAAGTGGCAGTTTGTGCCATTTAGCACGACCTTTTTCTCCCATAAAAGTTAATTTAAGTTGATAATAAAATTTGCATTAGCTAATGTAATACTTATAGGCAGCACTAGGAGAATCTTACAAATGTGTTTTCATGTTTAACTCTCATTACAAAACGGCTAAACTGAGTTTTCCTTGGCATTGCGTTAAAGTATTTCCCATTATTTTCGCAAAAGTAGGAGGAATATGTTATTCACTTCAAATTAAGGATGATGGAAAAAGCGGTCGTTTTTGTTGCGGCTTAACATCCAAGCCACATTTTTATTTTCTTATTTATCATTTCATATCCTATTGTTTACATTTTGTGCCCATACCCCACAGCTACCCTTTCCATAACCCCATATTGCTCCTGCGGAAAAGGGAGTGAACATGCTCATGCGACTAAAAATAACACTACCTTTGAAAACATTATTGCCACAACATAAATCAAAAATGAACTACGAAGAAAATGCTTATCATTGGTTCTTATTCAATAAGGACAAATTGTTGTTGAAGAATATCGCCGGGAAGTACAGGATTCCATTCGGGGAAGAAGCACCAGTTCCTGCCGGTCATGCGCTGCGAGTATTGTTCCCTGATGGCAGCGAAGCACGTGCGGCATCAGTAGAGGACGAAAGCACACCCGGCGGGGAATACGAGTTTGTGGGGCTTCGCGCCTCATGGAATTACATCCCGCAAACATGGTACAAGAAGGCAGGCAAGGCGTTCCAGCTTGTGCATTGGGACAGGCACAGCCACTTCTGCCCCGCCTGCGGGAAGCCCATGCACCAGAACAGTTTGATAAGCAAATATTGCGACAGCTGCAAGGAGGAGTATTACCCCCAGATATCCACCGCCATCATAGTGCTGATACAAAAAGGAGACGAGATACTGCTGGTGCATGCGCGGAACTTCAAGGGGTCGTTCCACGGCCTCGTTGCCGGATTTCTTGAGGTAGGCGAGACACTGGAGGAATGCGTACGAAGGGAAGTGAGGGAAGAGACTGGGTTGGAAATCCGCAACATCCGGTACTTCGACAGTCAGCCCTGGCCGTACCCGAGCGGGTTGATGGTTGGCTTCACTGCCGAATACGAAAGCGGGGAAATCAAGCTGCAGGACGAGGAGTTGAGTGCAGGGGCATTCTACAGCTTGGACAACCTCCCCGAACTTCCGCAGAAACTGAGCATCGCAAGGCGCCTGATTGATGCATGGATACAAAGACATTCACACTCTTAATAATAATAATGTATGGTTACAAAGAACAATCGATGGTTAGCATGCTGCCTGGCAATCATGTTCCCTTTGGCAGCGATGGAAGCACAAGTAACGAAAGACGACTACGTCCGTTCAGATTCCATCCTGAACCTTGAAAGGCACGTGTACAACCCCGGCGTACGCCCCCAATGGTTGGGGGATTCGCACTATTTCTGGTACCAGAACCATGAGAAACAGGGGACGGTATTCTACCTTGTCGATTCCGAAAGCGGGCAGAAGCAACAAGCCGATAGCAAGGAAGCCCTTGCGCAATACCTCAATGACGAAGGTCTTAAGACCGAACTCCTGAAGGAACGCAAGCCCTTCGACTGGTGGGCGGAATCACGAAAGCCTGCCGAACCCGTAGCCTCACCCGACAGCCTGTGGGAGGCATACATCCAAGACAACAACCTGTACGTGCGCAGCCGCAAAGACCCTAAAGAGACTGTCGCGCTTACTATGGACGGCATCCGTAACTACTACTATAGTGACAGGATGATACAGTGGTCGCCCGACTCGAAGAAGCTGGCTACAGTCCGCGTAAGGGATGTGGAGGAACGGCGCATACCCCTCCTCGAATCCCGCCCCGCCACCCAGCTGCAACCCATCCTCCAATGGCGCGACTACGCAAAGCCCGGGGACGTATTACCCGTGTCGGTACCCGTCCTATTCAACTGGGAGACAAAGCAACAAATACCTTTGGAAACGAAGCTCTACGAGAACCAGTTCGGGTTGCACCTCACAGGTTGGAGGGAAGATAGCCGGGCGTTCACCTTCGAGTTCAACCAACGCGGGCACCAGCGTTATATAGTGGGCGAAGTAGATGCTTCCACGGGCAGAATCACACACTTAGTGGATGAGCAAGTCCCCACGTTCTTCTACTACAACTGGCGCTTCAGGCACGACCTGGCAGACGGCAAGGAGATGTTGTGGATATCCGAGCGCGACGGCTGGCGGCACCTGTACCTCTTGGACGACAAAGGCAACGTGAAGCAGCAAGTCACGAAGGGCGAATGGGTGGTGCGCAATGTAGACTATGTGGATGAAGAGAACCGCGTGGTCTATTTCAACGCCTCCGGGTTCAACAAGGGAGAAGACCCCTACCACCTGCACTATTGCCGCATCAACATCGACGGCACAGGGTTCAAAGACCTTACGCCCGAGGATGCCAACCACGAGGTTGTGGCATCTAAAGACAGGAAGTTCCTTGTCGATGCCTACTCGCGTGCCGACATGCCCTACACCTCCGTCTTGCGCAATGCCGAGGGGAAGGTGACAGCCGTATTGGGTAAAAGCGACATCTCCGAGCTTCTTGCCGAAGGCTGGGTAATGCCCGAAGTGTTTTGCGCAAAGGGGCGCGACGGGAAAACCGACATCTGGGGTAAGATTATCCGCCCGAGCACGTTCGACGAGACTAAGTCGTACCCCGTGGTGGAGATGATATATGCCGGGCCGCACGACTCGCACGTGGAGAAGTACTTCCGTGCCACGGACCATCTCTGTTCGCGCCTCGCGGAGCTTGGCTTCATAGTGGTGAAGATAGACGGCATGGGCACGGCAAACCGCTCCAAGGCATTCCACGATGTATGCTGGAAGAACCTCAAAGACGCAGGGTTCCCCGACCGTATAGCGTGGATAAAGAGTGCCTCGGAGAAATACCCCTACATGGACACGACCCGCGTGGGAATCTACGGCTGGTCGGCGGGCGGGCAGAACGCGATGGCCGCGCTCCTATGGCACAACGACTTCTACAAGGTAGCCGTGGCGCTGTGCGGTTGCCACGACAACCGTATGGACAAGGTGTGGTGGAACGAGCAGTGGATGGGTTATCCGATAGACCAGTCGTATAGTGAATCATCGAACGTGGACAATGCATGGAGGCTCAAAGGCAAGCTCCTCCTCATCAACGGGGAACTCGACGACAACGTAGACCCGGCATCCACGCTACAGGTGGTTAGCGAACTCATGAAGGCCAACAAGGACTTCGACCAGCTATATCTCCCCGGGAAGACGCACAGCCTTGGCGGCACCTTCGAGATGCACAAGCTGCACGACTTCTTCGTCGAGCACCTTTACCACCAAGACCCTCCCGAATGGGAGTGATGCGGGGTGCCCCGGATACCCATGCGTGGGGTGCTTAAATACCCCACGCGTGACC
>CAYZTO010000009.1:21847-36870 GCA_964481365.1 uncultured Parabacteroides sp.
TACCCCACGCGAGGGGTATTTAGAACAGTCATTGTGGGGTAAACAGACCACTATATGTGCCCACCTCCTGACCTCCCCCTAAGTTCATGGGGAGGAGGATTGTATATGTGTGAATATTGTCTATATATACAATGTATCTTTTCCCCCCTGCACCTGTAGGAAGGAATGCAAAGGGGGTCAAAAAATACAGCACGCGTAGGGCAAAACAAACAACATTTATGAGCCTGCACGAAGAAAATTAAGGGAGATTCCTGCTTTTCTCCCTCATTTATGATACATTTGCACTTAATTAGTATTCAGGTCATGCAAGGTGTCATGCAAATCAACATAAGGGAGGTTGTCCGGGAAAAAGCACCGCGATTATACCCAAAGATACCCGGCTTCCTCTTCCGGTACATCGAGCGTACCATCCACCAACAGGAGATGAACGACATACTCACCCGCTACAGAGACCTGCAGGGGGCGGACTTCATGCACGCGCTGATAGGGTACTTCGACCTGGCGCTCGACGTCCGTGGGCTGTCGTCCATCCCGGCAGGCGGGAGGTACGTCTTCGCATCCAACCACCCTCTGGGCGGGCTTGACGGCATCTGCCTCTCTTCCGTCATAGGCAAACGCTTCGGCGGTAACATACGGTACTTGGTGAACGACCTTCTCCTCTACCTCCCCAACCTGCAGTCCATCTTCATCCCCATCAACAAGCACGGGGCGCAAAGCAGGGAGAACGCCCGCCGCATCGAAGAGGCGTATGCTTCGGAAAACCAAATCATCACCTTCCCAGCAGGCCTCTGCTCCCGGCGGAGCGGGAAGCTCGTAAGGGACCTGGACTGGAAGAAGTCGTTCGTCCAGAAGGCAGTGCAATACCGGCGGGATGTGGTACCGGTGTTCTTTGGCGGCGAGAACTCGGCATTCTTCTACCGCTTTGCCAGCCTCCGCAAACGCTCGGGCATGAAGCTGAACATAGAAATGATTTACCTGCCTGATGAGATGTTCCGCTGCAAGCACAGTAGGTTCCCCATAGTATTCGGCAACCCTGTCCCGTGGCAGACTTTCGACAAAAGCCATACGCCTGCGGAGTGGGCAGCTTGGGTGAGAGACTTAGTTTATAATTTGCAAGTGAAAAATGAATGATTATGTTGGATATAATACCGCCCGTTGAACGGGCATTGTTGAAGAAAGAGCTTACTAAAGAGAAACTCCTGCGCCGAACAAACAAGTCGCACAACGAGATTTATATCGTTACAGCCGAAGACTCCCCTGCCCTCATGCAGGAGATTGGACGGCTGCGCGAAGCTGCCTTCCGCTACTACGGTGGCGGGACAGGACTCTCTGCCGACATCGACGAGTTCGACACCATGCCCGGGGCATACCGCCAACTCATCGTATGGAACCCCAAAGACGAGCAGATAATGGGGGGCTACCGCTTCCTCTGCGGCTCGGACATCCGCTTCGACAAGGAGGGCAAACCCATCCTCGCAACAGCCCACCTGTTCAACTTCTCGCAACGCTTCCTGCACGAATATTTACCCTACACCGTCGAGCTTGGGCGCTCTTTCGTCGCCCTCGACTACCAAGCAACGCGGAACAACGCCAAGGGGCTTTTCGTCTTGGATAACCTGTGGGACGGGCTGGGTGCCCTGTCGGTGGTCGATTCCCGCTTGCAATACTTCTTCGGAAAGGTCACGATGTACAATACCTACAACCCTAAGGCACGCGACCTCATCCTCTACTTCCTGAAGCAACACTTCCCCGACGAGGAGAACCTCGTCACCCCTATATGCCCCCTCAGGGTGAACTACGACGAGAAAGCGATGGCACGCCTCTTCCGCTTCGATAACTTCAAGGATAACTATAAGGTACTCAACCAGGAAGTTCGGAAACTGGGCATCAACGTGCCCCCTCTGGTGAATGCATACATGAGCCTCTCCCCCAAGATGAAGATGTTCGGTACAGCCATCAACCATGAGTTCGGGAAAGTGGAAGAAACAGGCATACTAATCAAGATTAACGAAATCCTTGAGGACAAGAAGAAGAGGCACATCGAAACGTTCCTAAGGGAAGAGTGCGGGCTGATAAGGGAGGAATAGGGATTGCTTATGAATAATATCACCCGGCGGGCATAAACATCAAACCCCTCGAATCGGAGGGGTTCGTAAAGAAGGTTAATCGGTAGGAGCCTCGGTTGCCTCCAAAGAGTCCCATCTATGCAACACTAATGGTGGAGATTTTTAATAAACTTTCTTGCCTCAAGGAGAGAAAGAGTAATAGAACAAAAAAGGCAGGACTTCTCGACCTGCCTTAATATGCCTCCGCGACCGTTTACATCCGTTCCGGAACCTCTATCCCCAAGAGAGCCATAGCATCTTTAACCGTCCGCGCCACGTTAGCTGAGAGAACCAAGCGGAAGAGCTTCAAGCCCTCGTCAGCCTCGTGTAGAATGGAGAAGTCATGATAGAACTGGTTGAACTCCTTAACGAGGTCGTATGTATAATTTGCTATGAGAGCCGGGCTGTAAGTCTCACCCGCTTCATGGACGATTGCCGCAAAGTTTGCCAACATCTGGATAAGACCCTCTTCCTTCTCCGAAATCACCGAACTAACAGGCAACACCTCCGGCAGGGCAATCCCCTGCTCAGCAGCCTTGCGAAGTACAGAGCGAATGCGCGCGTATGTGTACTGAATGAATGGTCCGGTGTTACCGTTGAAGTCGATAGACTCTTTAGGATTAAACGTCATGTTCTTCCTTGGGTCCACCTTCAAGAGGAAATACTTCAATGCCCCCAGACCTACCATGCGGGCTATATCCTCAGCCTCCGCAGGAGTAAGACCATCAAGTTTGCCAAGCTCTTGGGATGTTTCACGAGCCGTATTAATCATCTCATCCATCAAATCGTCAGCATCCACCACCGTGCCTTCCCTGCTCTTCATCTTGCCTTCAGGAAGTTCAACCATACCATAGGAAAAGTGAACAAGCCCCTTGCCAAAAGAGAAGCCGAGCTTATCAAGCAAAATAGAGAGGACTTGGAAATGATAGTTTTGTTCATTGCCGACAACGTATATCATCTTATCAATAGGATAATCATCGAAACGCAATTTGGCTGTACCTATGTCTTGCGTCATATAAACGGATGTCCCATCCGCACGGAGGAGGAGCTTCTCATCCAACCCGTCTGCCGTCAAGTCTGCCCATACCGAACCGTCACTCTTACGGTAAAAGATACCTTTCTCCAGTCCTTCCAACACCTTGGCTTTACCTACGAGGTAAGTATCCGATTCGTAGTAAATCTTATCGAAAGATACCCCCATCCGTTTGTATGTCTCGTCAAAACCGGCATACACCCAGTCGTTCATTTTCTTCCAGAGAGCACGCACCTCAGGGTCTCCTGCTTCCCACTTACGAAGCATTTCGCGAGCCTCCTGCATCAAGGGAGATGCTGCCTCAGCCTCTTCCTTCGTCATACCCTGAGACTCTAATGCCATTGTTTCTTCCTTCAGTTTGTTACTGAAGAGTACGTAGTAATCACCGATAAGATGGTCTCCCTTCTTTCCGGTAGAACTCGGGGTGAAACCGTTGCCCCACTTCTGCCAGGCGAGCATTGACTTGCAGATGTGGATACCTCTGTCATTTACTATGTTCGTCTTAATCACTTTGTATCCGTTTGCAGCAAGTATCTGGGAAAGGCTAAAGCCCAAAAGATTATTACGGACGTGCCCAAGGTGTAGCGGCTTGTTTGTATTAGGGGAAGAATACTCTACCATATAAAGCGGAGCATTGTCCGACACAGGCTTGATGCCATAATGAGGCCAGGCATGAATCTCATTCAGTAAATTAATCCAACTGCTACAAGCGACCATGAGATTCAAAAAACCTTTGATAACGTTGTATTCAGCCACAGATGGTTCGTTCTTCATTAAATATTCGCCAAGCTCTTCAGCTGTCTGTTCCGGCGATTTCTTCGATATTCGGAGGAAAGGAAACACCACCAATGTAAGATGCCCCTTAAACTCTTTCTTCGTTTTCTGTAATTGCACATGAGAAGTGTCTACTTCTGCTCCATACAATTCCTTAATGCCGGAAACTATAGACCCGGCGATTTGCTGTTCAATAGTCATATATCTTGTTAATATTTATATCGTATTCGTCTAAAAGCATAGACCTGTAAGGCAAGTGCTTAATCCCGCTATGCCAACTTACTTTTCAGATAACGCCCGGTGTAGGAAGCCTCACAAGCCACTACATCTTCAGGCTTACCGGCACAAACAAGATATCCGCCGGCATTCCCGCCTTCAGGCCCAAGGTCGATAATATAGTCTGCACACTTTATAACATCTAGATTATGTTCAATAATAACAACCGTATGTCCCTTGGAAATCAAAGCGTCAAAAGCCTTCAAAAGGGTCTTTATATCGTGGAAATGCAGACCCGTGGTCGGTTCATCAAACACGAAGAGTGTAGGCAGCTGCTTCTCCTGACCCAGATAATAAGCTAACTTGACACGCTGGTTTTCCCCCCCGGAAAGAGTGGAGGATGCCTGTCCCAACTTAATATAACCTAACCCAACGTCCCGTAGCGGCTTCAAATGACGGAGAATTTTCAGCTCCTGAACTCCGCCACTTTCACTGAAAAACTCTATGGCTTGGGAAACTGTCATCTCAAGGACATCATAAATATTTGCACCACGATATTCCACATCGAGTACCTCCTTGCGGAACCGCTTGCCATGACAAGCCTCACAGACTAAACTAATATCTGCCATAAACTGCATTTCCACCGTGATGCGCCCTTCTCCCTTACATTCCTCGCATCGTCCGCCTTCCTTATTGAAAGAGAAATATGCAGCAGAAAAACCCATCTGACGCGCCAGAGGCTGCTCTCCAAAAAGCTTTCGGATTTCATCATACGCGCCAACATAAGTCACCGGGTTGGAGCGTGAGCTTTTAGCTATCGTATTCTGATCCACAAACTCAATAGAGCTTATCAAATTAAGGTCGCCACAGATATTCGAACAATCAACATTCAAGCAACAGACATCATCCAGACGTTGGCGGACACCTTCGTAAAAGATATCCCGAACCAAAGAACTCTTACCAGAACCACTCACACCTGTCACTACTGTCATCACATTCAGAGGGAAGTGCACATCGAAACCTTTCAAGTTATTGGCACGCGCACCTTTCACTTCTATAAAATTGTTCCACAAGCGCCTGAAAGAAGGAATCTCTATCTTGTCTTTTCCTGTAAGATAACGGATAGTATAGCTGTCACTCCCTTTAGGAAGATGTTGTACACTGCCTTGGTACATCACTTCTCCCCCAAGCCTACCTGCTTTAGGTCCTATGTCTATAATATAATCGGATGCCTTAATAATTTCTTCGTCGTGCTCCACTACAACAACCGTGTTGCCTAAACGTTGCAACTGCCGAAGTACCTGAATCAAGAGGTCTGTATCACGAGGGTGTAAACCGATACTAGGTTCATCTAAAATATAAAGAGAACCAACCAAACTGCTTCCCAATGAAGTTGCAAGGTTGATACGCTGGCTTTCCCCTCCGGAAAGAGTAGAGGAAAGACGGTCGAGCGTCAAGTATCCTAAACCTACATCAAGAAGGAATTGCACGCGATTGCGGATTTCCACAAGCAGACGTTTAGAAACAGACTCATCAGTTGCATTCAATTCAAGATTATCAAAGAAGGTTTTAAGTTCTGTTATAGGCATAACAACAAGCTGGGATATATTCTTTCCTCCTACATGTACATAGAGTGCTTCTTTTTTTAGGCGACTTCCTTTACACTGCGGGCAGACTGTCATTCCACGATAACGCGCCAACATTACACGATACTGTATCTTATACTGGTTTTCTCCTACGAATTTGAAGAAATCGTCAATTCCGTATAACCCTTGCGCACCATGCCATAACAATTCTTTTTCTTCCTTTGCCAATTGGTTATACGGTCGGTGGATAGAAAACTTATAGCGTTCGCTTTTCGCGATGAAATCTTTCAACCATTGCCCCATAATCTCACCTTTCCAACAAGCTACAGCTCCTTCATAAACCGAAAGATTAGTATCAGGAATTACCAGATGCTCATCAATACCAATTATTCTACCAAAACCTTCACATAAAGGACACGCTCCTATAGGACTGTTATAATTGAACATTGCATCACTGGGTTCTTCGAACTTGATGCCATCAACCTCAAATTTCTTGGAAAATTCTTTCAGAACAGTTCCTTCTGGCAAATATATGCGAACATAGCAGATATCATTACCCTCATAGAATGCAGTCTCTACAGAGTCAGCCAGACGGTCAAGCAAAGTTTTGTCATTCGAAACAGTCAAACGGTCTATAAGCAACTCTATGGGACGTTTCATCATCAAGTTTTCATCTGCCAAAACCTCTGGTATACGATAGACTTTATCTTCAACATACAAACGGACGTAGCCTTCTTTCTGAAGAATATCTATCTGATCCTTCATTGTTCTTCCTTCAGGACAAACGATAGGACCGAACACTGCAAAACGGGTGCCTTCAGGATATGCCAACACAAACTCAACCACATCTTTCACACTGTGTTTCTTTACTTCTTCTCCAGATATCGGAGAAATTGTTTTTCCTATGCGTGAATATAGAAGACGTAGATATTCATATATTTCCGTGGATGTCCCAACAGTAGAACGTGGATTGCGGATATTTACCTTTTGTTCGATAGCAATAGCAGGCGGTATTCCTTTAATGTAATCGCATTCAGGTTTGCTCATCCGACCTAAAAATTGTCGGGCATAAGACGAAAGACTCTCCACATACCGACGTTGCCCCTCTGCATACAGGGTATCGAAAGCTAATGAAGATTTTCCGCTTCCAGACAATCCAGTTATCACAACCAGTTTGTCACGTGGGATATTTACATCTATATTTTTCAGATTGTTTACCCTTGCCCCTTTTATCAGGATAAAGTCTCTTTCGTCCATACAAATTACACTATTCGGCTTTTTCCTCGATATTGCCTAAAACGTTTTTTATATAATCCCAAGTACGTGACACAGATGAAATACTTACACGCTCGTCAGGAGAATGCGGATGTTGCAAATCTGGACCTATAGAAATCATATCCATATTCGGATAAATGCCTTGGATGATGCCGCATTCCAAACCAGCATGCATCACTTTCACTGCAGGTTCTTTCCCAAACATACGCAAATAAGTTTCTTTCATTATCTGAAGTATAGGAGAATTAATATTCGGTTGCCAACCATTATAGCTACCCGAGATTTCAACTTTTCCTCCTGCAAGAGCAAAAATACTTTCCAAACTGGAGCAAATCGCATCCTTCCTGCTTTCAGAAGAACTTCTGACCAACATCTGGACTTCTATTAACTCATCAGAAGTCTTAACAACTGAAAGATTTGTTGAAGACTCCACTGTTCCCGGAAAATCATGCAACATACTAATAACTCCATTCTGACAACCTTCCACAGCATTGATAAGATCATCTTGGATTTCCTCCGGGATTAGGGTTTTCGGCAAGTCTGTCATCTCGGCCGTAAAACTTATCTCGTCTTCTATCCCTTTGTAATCTTCTTGAAACATTTCCTGATAATCCGAAACCAATTCCCATAAAGCCTCGACATTATCTCCCGGAATAGTAACCACAGCGACTGCTTCTCTTGGAATGGCATTATGCATATTTCCCCCTTCGACCATAGAAAGACGGGCACCATAATCGCAAACGGCTTCTTTCAGAAAGCGAAACATTAATTTGTTGGCATTAGCGCGTCCAAGATGAATATCCACACCAGAATGCCCTCCTTTTAAGCCTCCCAATGTGATTTTTACAGCTTTATCCCCTTCCGGGATATACATATCTTCCCTGAATTGAAATGTCACGTTCACATTCGCACCCCCGGCACATCCAACAAACAGTTGTCCTTCTTCTTCCGAATCACAATTCAATAAAATATCACCTTTCAAAAAATTTGGCTTCAAATCTACTGCCCCATCCATGCCTTCTTCCTCATTTATGGTGAACAAAGCTTCCAACGGTCCATGTCTAAAAGAAGAATCCGTCAAAGCTGCCAAAGCAAAAGAAACTCCGATTCCATTATCCGCGCCGAGAGTCGTGCCTTTTGCCTTCACCCAATCACCATCAATATACGCATCTATAGGATCTGTAGAAAAATCATGTTGTACTGACGCATTTTTTTGTGGAACCATATCCAGATGTGCTTGCATAGTCACAACTTTACGGTTTTCCATACCAGGAGTTGCCGGTTTACGTATCAACACATTCCCGACTTCATCTTGCAAAGTTTCCAAGCCTAATTTTTTACCTGTCTCGACTATGTAACGGGTTACAGCTTCCATTTGTCCTGTGGGGCGGGGAATTTGCGTAAGATCATAGAAATACCCCCACACAAGTTTCGGTGATAGATTCTTGATTTCTTCTGACATAACCACTGTATTTAATATTATGTATTAGCTTCCTACGGTTTCTTATTCACTATCGGCAATGCAGCTATTCCAACCAATCCGCATAATCCTGTCCATACAGTTTGAACAGTATGTACAACTAATGCAAATGCTGCTGCATCATTTTTATTCACGCCGAAACATATCAGTGTTGCAGTTACCATGAAGTGCCACGGTCCTATTCCACCTTGGACTGGGGCTGCAACGGCTATACTTCCCATTGCAAATGCTATCAATCCGACAGTAACTCCTAAATTCTTGGTAAAACCAAAGGCATAAAAGGTCACATAAAAATAACAAAAGTAACCTATCCATATCAACAATGTCTCCAAAAGGAATAAGCCTTTACGTTCCATTGTATGAAAACTCCGGATTCCGAACCAGATATTCTGGAACATCGCCTTTGCTTTTCGAACCAACTTTATATCACTCATATATCGGAACATAAACCAAACTGCAAAGACAAAGACCACAATTCCCACATAAATCCAAATGGAATGGAACATTAAGTGCAAACCAGATAGCAATTCAGGATTACGGGCAAAGAAACCTCGGAAAAATCCGAAATTGAAAACTATAATCCCAAATGTTATCAATCCGACCATTATAGAGTCGCTTATCCTGTCCACCAATAAGGTTCCAAGCAGCTTGCTGAACGATATCTTGTCGTATTTAGTAACCATTCCGCATCGCCACACTTCACCGACACGAGGCAGAATCAAATTCACAGCATAATTTCCTAAAACAGCCAGCACAGCATTGTGCATCTTGAACCGTTCTCCCAACGAACCAATTAATAAGCCCCAACGCAACCCTCGGGCTATATTCGCTCCCAATCCGAACAATAAAGAGAATAAAATAATTTCATAGCGTACACCTTCCCTCACGACTTTCCATATTTCTGCGAAATCCATATTGCTGTATAAATACCATAATAGCAACAAACCCAGCAATAGTGGAAGAAAGATTTTCAGCAACGTCTGAAATAGATGTTTTAACGCCATTATATATAATGTATAACCCGCCATAACTGCGATTACGAACAATCAGAAATGCGGGAGAGTGTATAGTTATTTAATTATTTGTTGTACTTTTGTCCGCCCGCAAAGATAAACATTATATTGAAAATCGGAACACATTACTTTAATAGTGGATGAAATTAGTTAAACCAAAAAAATCCTTGGGACAGCATTTTCTGAAGGACTTGCAAATAGCCAGACGGATTTCTGCCACGCTGGACGAATACAAAGGACTTCCTGTCCTTGAAATAGGTCCGGGTATGGGCGTGCTCACACAATTCTTACTTGAAGCGGAGCACAACCTGACTGTCGTAGAACTTGACCATGAAGCTGTCTCTTTCCTCGAAAAAAATTTCCCATCCCTTAAAGGGAAAATCATCCCTGCCGATTTCCTGAAATTAGATTTAGATAAACTTTTCCCGGACAAATTCTGCGTCATTGGGAATTATCCATATAACATATCGAGCCAGATATTTTTCAAGGTACTGGAGCACAAAGACAAGATTCCCTGTTGTTCAGGCATGATTCAAAAGGAAGTTGCCGAACGCCTTGCTTCAACGCCGGGGAAGAAAAGCTATGGTATACTCAGCGTGTTGTTACAAGCTTGGTTTGACATAGAATATCTCTTCACCGTAAGCGAACAGGTATTCGACCCTCAGCCAAAAGTGAAAAGCGCAGTTGTCCGGATGAAAAGAAACGCACGAGAAACTTTGGGTTGTGATGAAAGCCTTTTCAAAACTGTCGTTAAGACGGCTTTCAACCAGCGGCGGAAAACTTTAAGGAATTCTATCAAGCCCCTGCTGGGAAAAGATTTCTCCCAATACGCTTTACCCATCTTCGACAAGCGTCCTGAGCAACTTTCAGTAGAGCAATTCGTCGAACTGACGAACCTCTGCCATTCATTTCTCTCTAACGTATAAATTATATTCCCATGTTAGAATTGACGAAAGAATATATAGAGAATTTCCAGCAAATAATCGCCAACCGGGACGACGAACAGGCAAAGAACCTGCTTAAAGACTTGTATCCTGCCGATATTGCGGAACTTTATAATGAGCTCGACCTTGATGAAGCGATTTATCTTTACCTCCTGTTGGACGATGAAAAGGCTGCCGATGTCTTGATGGAGCTTGACGAGGAGGACCGCCATAAATTACTAAAGGAACTCCCCAATGAGCTTATCGCGAAACGGTATGTCGATAACATGGAGACCGACGATGCCGTCGATTTGATGCGCGAGCTTGATGAAGACAGGCAGGAAGAGATTCTTTCGCATGTGCAAGACGTGGAACAAGCGGGCGACATCGTAGACCTGTTGAAATACGACGAAGACACCGCCGGCGGTCTCATGGGTACGGAAATGATTACCGTAAATGAGAACTGGAGCATGCCGAAGTGCATCGACGAGATGCGCAAACAGGCGGAAGAAGTGGATGAGATATATTATGTTTATGTAATTGACGATGACGAGCGTTTAAAAGGGGTATTGCCGCTCAAGCAAATGATAACCAGTCCTTCCGTTTCGCGTATAAAGCACGTAATGAAGAAAGACCCCATCGCCGTGCGGGATAGCGACAGCATTGAAGAGGTTGCACAAACTATCGAGAAGTATGACCTCGTTGCTCTTCCCGTAATCGACAGTATCGGGAGACTTGTGGGACGAATCACCATCGACGACGTAATGGACGAGATACGCGAACAGCACGAACGTGATTACCAGCTGGCTTCAGGTATCTCTCAAGATGTCGAAACATCCGACAATATCTTTACGCAAACTTCCGCACGCCTCCCTTGGCTTCTCATCGGAATGTTGGGAGGGCTTGGAAATTCCTTAATCCTCGGCGGGTTTGAGGGAAGCCTGGCTGCAAACCCCAAAATGGCACTCTTTATTCCTTTGATAGGTGGCACAGGCGGGAATGTGGGCATCCAATCTTCGGCAATCGTGGTGCAAGGTCTTGCAAACAACTCCCTGAAAGAGGGAAACATTTTCTCTCAAGTGATAAAGGAATCCATAGTGTCGCTTATCAATGCAAGCATCATCAGCTTGGTAGTTTTTGTTTATAATTTCTTTGTGTTGGGCGACAAAATGGTGACAATATCCGTTTCGCTGAGTCTTTTTGCAGTGGTAATGTTCGCCAGCATCTTCGGGACGCTTGTCCCCATGACATTAGCGAAGATGAAGATAGACCCTGCCCTTGCGACAGGTCCGTTCATATCAATCACAAACGATATTATAGGGATGCTGATTTACATGTTCGTGGCATCAGCGTTCTCTTGAAGGATATACTTTTTTTTAATTTGCTTCATAATAGTTGCCCTCGGATATTAAGTCGTGACGACCCCAATCCGAGGATTTTTTTTCACCTTCTTCTTTTAAAAAATGCCCGCATCAACCCGGCACATTCTTCTTCCAAGATTCCACTTCGGATTTTAGCTTTCGGATGCAATGCCTGAGGAGCATAAATACTGTATCCGCGTTTCGTATCCGACGCCCCATACACCAAAGTACTGATTTGCGCCCATCCGATTGCCCCTGCACACATGACACACGGTTCCAACGTTACATAAAGCGTGCATGACGAAAGATATTTCGCGCCCAAAACATTTGCGGCGGCTGTGATAGCTAGTATTTCCGCGTGCGCGGTTACATCGTTGAGTAACTCCGTCTGGTTATGGGTTCTTGAGATTATGCGGTTATCACATACAATTACAGCACCGACAGGAATCTCGCCTGCCTCATAAGCGTCGCGTGCTTCGGCAAGAGCCTGCCTCATAAAATATTCATCATCAAAAGGAGTATTCATCTTCTCATTTCGTTTTCGTTGAAGAGCGTAGGATAATCCTCTTCAAGCGTCCTTAATATGTGGGAAAGTATGGTTTCACGGAACCAACGCGACTTATTGGATATCCGGTACTTCTTCAGATAACGCTCTATTGCGCGGTTTTCCTCTTCATTCAGCATGAAGACAACCTTGAACTTCCGGGGGCAATTTCGGCGTGAAGGAGAATATTTCTTATCGCGTTTCATGCAGCAAAAATACACGATTCCATATTAATTCAATACTTTTGCAACGCTTATAAATGATTCGAAAGCATGAAGGAATCCAAAACAACCATCGGCAAAGAAGGAGAAAAAGCCGCCCGCTCTTTCCTGGAGGCTCACGGATACAGCGTATTGGAAACCAATTGGCATTTCCACCACTTCGAACTCGACATCATAGCCGAAAAAGACGGAGAACTGGTCGTCGTTGAGGTAAAGACCCGCTCCGAAAACTATCTGGTAGCCCCTGAAGACGCAGTAGATGCGAACAAAATCCGCAGGACTGTGCAGGCAGCCGACGCATACGCCCGCCTTTCTAACAGAGAGCTGCCCATACGCTTCGATATTATCACACTTACCAAAAACGCATCGGGCGAATACCACGTGGAAGAACATATCGAAGATGCTTTCTTCCCTCCGGTAAACTAATCACCGAAAAAACAATCAACCCAAACTTTCCGACATCGACAAAATGGACACCAACAATATGACAACGCAAAACGAACACGTGGAACTGCCGAGAATAATCCGCATGGAGAGCGTCGATTCCACCAACAACTACTTACGGGAACTTATCGCGAAGGAAGACCTTCCCGACGGTAGCGCCGTACTCGTGGATTTCCAAACCGCAGGTCGCGGACAGACCGGCAACTCTTGGGAATCGGAAAGGGGAAAAAACCTGACGTTCAGCATAGCCGTTTATCCGTCGGCAATTCCGGCAAACATGCAATTCCTCATTTCGCAAATATCCGCATTGAGCATCAAAGACGCGCTCGATTCCTACACAGGGGGAATCAACATAAAATGGCCCAACGACATTTATTGGGAAGACAGGAAAATCTCGGGGATGCTGATTGAAAACAACCTGATGGGCACTTCCATCCACTCTTCAGTCATCGGCATAGGCTTGAACCTGAACCAGAAGGTGTTCAAAAGCAACGCACCGAATCCGGTGTCACTTTGCCAAATCACCGGAAAGGAATACGACCGCGAGGAAGTGTTCAGCCACGTGCTTTCATGCTTCTACAAGCGTTACCTCCAATTACTACACGGGGAGTTCGGGAAAATCGCAAAAGATTATGCCAATTCGTTGTACAGGCGGAAGGGATTCTTCACTTACCGCGACGGAAAAGGCGTGTTCAAAGCACAAATCAAGGAGATAGAACCGGACGGGCACTTGGTTTTGCAGCTTCCCGGCGGGGAAATCCGGAAGTACGCTTTCAAGGAAGTGGAATTCGTGATTCAGGCGCAGGATTAAGAAGAAAAGCAACCCCTCTCCCGCCCCATTGACACGCATGGCTACGTACCGGTGCAGCTTTACTCGGCTTCAAACTGCTCCAAAAACAAGTTGTTGCCGTCCCACGAAATGTACGAGAAGTGTTTCAACCAGTCGCCCGCGACCAACAGGCGACAAGTGCGCGAAAGCATCAGGTCGAGCATGATATGCCGGTGCCCGAAGATGAAAAAGTTGATGTCGGGATGCGCAACGAGGTATTCTTTTGCGAAGCTGACGAGGTATTCGGACGATTCCCCGCAATAATCCTGCCCTTCCTTCTTCAACCCGCTCTTCCTGCTGCCCAGTGACCAGGCAAGGGCGAAGTCGAAAGTCCAACGCGGATGTATTCCCGCATATAGCCACTGGCAAAAACGGTTTCTGAAAAGTTTGCGCATTATTTTGAAACCTACGCTGCGGTTGTCCACCTCGTCGCCGTGGGCAAGGAAGAAGCGTTTTCCCAAAAGGTCGATTGTGAGCGGCTCCCTGTGTATGACCGCGCCCACCTCACGGGGAAGGTAGTCGAACATCCAGATGTCGTGATTGCCGGTGAAGAAATGGATTTCGACCCCGCTGTCGGACAATTCCGCAACCTTACCGAGGAAACGGGTGAATCCCTTCGGCACAACATACTTATATTCATACCAATAGTCGAACATGTCGCCGAGAAACCAAATCGCAATCGCGTTTTCCTTTATGCTGTCGAGCCAGCGCACAAGCCGGCGCTCCACTGCGTGTGTGTCTTTGTGGAAACGCGCCCCGAGGTGGGCGTCGGAAGCAAAGTAGATGGTTGTACGCGCCATGACTTAAAGGAAACCCAGTTCCAACTTCGCTTCTTCGCTCATCATGTCCTTGTTCCACTCCGGCTCGAAGACAAGGTTCACCTCCACGCTTTTCACGTCGGCTATCGACTCCACTTTCATGCGGACATCTTCGAGGATAAAGTCTGCCGCCGGGCAGTTTGGCGCGGTGAGCGTCATGTCGATGCGAACATTCTTGTCGTCGTCCACATCTACTTTGTAAACAAGTCCCAAGTCGTATATATTGACCGGAATTTCCGGGTCGTAAACAGTTCGCAGCATGGCAACGATTGCCTCTTCCGTCTGGAGAAATTCATTTTTCATTGCTTAGTAATTTTTGGAAGGCAAAAGTACATAAAAATGGCGTACCAAAGCGGCTCGCGGTTGCTAATACGGCTCTGCCATCTGTCCGTAGTGTGCCA
>CAYZTO010000010.1:0-26565 GCA_964481365.1 uncultured Parabacteroides sp.
GTGTAAACGGCAGGAGTCTTGGTTTCGTTCAGCAAGTCTTTGCCAGCCAATGTGCTATCGTCGGTCAGACTGAATACATATTTTGCTGAATCGTACCAACTAGCGGAGTTGTCTATCTTTTGAGTGAGAACATACTGAATTGTGTTTTCGAAAGAAATGACAACCAAATTGACATTTGTAAGATGGCTCTGGGCAGTAGTACCCTCGTAGGTTGCCGTTTCCTGATAATAGAAGTTTTCCAAAGAAACAGCATACGGATAGTCCCCATCAGCAGGATTTTGACTTTCTCTTACAGAGAACGCAGCGTTGTAGATAGAAATGTCATCGCCATAAGGGTCGGAAGAATTTCCAACATAGATAAAGTCGCTACCTTTTACTTCAACCAACTGGAAACCCTGACCATTTGCGCGGTCGTTGTCAGTAGATTCGTAAACGGTGGTCGGACTTACTGCTATCAATGTGGAGTTCAACCAATCTACGCTATTTCCAGAGGTTACATAGTCAGTGAAGAAATACGTACCAGCAGGAACACTAAGAGTTACTCCGTTATTTGCTGCAGTAGTCACATTTTCAGAAGTGGCAACATCGTAAGCCCAGATGCGTGTACCCGAGTTGAACAGGTTTCCCTGAACTGCCACATTTTCTCCTAATTCAGACTCTGCCGCGAAGTTGAATCCAGTCTCGTTGTACAAGACATTGAGTTCTTCAGCAGTAACTGGAATTTGAGCGAAAGCCGGACTGCTAAACAGCGCGCCGCACAACGTCAGGCACCCTGTCAAAAGTGTAAAAACTTTCTTGTTCATAATCGATAAATTAAATGTTAATAATATGTGTAATTAAAGTATTGTATGCTATCAAAAAGCAATCATCCGAATACCGGCAGGACGTAATCCCCGCCACACGGATTGTCGCAAAGGTAAGGACGATTTACGAATCCGCAAGAGAAAAAACCGAAAATTTTCCTGACCCGTAGGTTTTCCAAACAAAACGCGGGGTTTCCGTTACGAAACAGCCTTTACGCCCGACTTTGCAACCGAAAAAATATTCGCGGTCCGGGGGAATGACACGCCCCTTTCCCGGTTAGGGACACAAAAGGCACGCAACCCATTTGCCCCCGCCGCGTAGCCCACCGGCACGTCGGCGCAGCCCATATAGCCTGCATGCCCTTTGCGCACAAAAAAACCTCAAGATTTGTGGTTTCCTTATAATAACATCAACTTAAAATGCAACATCTTCTAAGTCTGCAGCCTTCACACGTATAATCTGCCCATTGTGGGAAAACACCAATTCGCCGTCTTCTTTCTTTTTCTGCATCACCAAACGTTGAAAAGCCATGTTGGCTCCCTTAACGATGTTTTCCTCAAATTCACGCTGTTCTTGTTCCGTCATGATTCTCTAATTTTTTATAGATAACCGGATTCAATATTTCTACCTTATCCTGTTTGAAGCCTTTGGCAATAATTTGCATCGGCGACATCGAGTTATCTGCTATCAACCAATAATCACTGATAGGCAAGTACAATTCGAACAAGTTGTGTATCCCGGCATCATACCTCCGCCGGATTGTGGCTTCGGGGATGTTGTGCCCGCCTGTCGCCACACGCATTTTGACACGCTCGACAGCCAAATCCGGTGTATTCAACCAGAAATACAACAATGTAACGTAGTATCCTTCCCTTTGAGCTTCCCGTATAAGGTTTGCAACCGAACGGGTTGCCAGCGTCGTTTCCATCGCAAAAGTCTCACCCGAAGCGATGAGTTCCTTTATGCGCTTGTACATTATGCGGCTTGCCTCAACGGCCACGGCTATGCTGTCGGAATTAAAAGGCGAGAGACCTTTGGCGATCTCATCAGAGTTTACGAACTCTCTACATTTCAGCATTTCTGGCAGTATCGTGAACGAAGCGGTAGTTTTCCCTGCCCCGTTACAACCCGCGATGATATACATATATGGCACGGTTTCGCTCTTTTCTCGGGGCAAAGATAAGTAGAAGTTTTATTTCTCATATATATACACAACACAAAAATAAAATAAATGTGCAACAAAAGTCCTGAAAAGTCTCCGTTTCGTAAGAAAAACCCAAGGGTTTGTACATTTATACAAAAAGAAAGTCCGCCATCACACCGTCGGACAGGAGCAAGCCGTTTTCAGAGAAAGTAATCCGCGTGCCGTTTTGCAGCAAGATGCCCCGCTTGAGGTAGGGCGCCGCCTGCTTTTCGCAATACGCCCTCCGCCCGTCCCCGAACCGCCTGCCGATTTCGTCGAGGCTTATGCCCCACATCGTGCGCAACCCCGTGATTATATATTCGTTATACTGCATATCCGCAGTGAGGGTTTCGCGTTCCACGGCAAGGTTGCCCGAGCGGATTCCTTCGAGCCAGGCAGGTAGCGAAGCCACGTTCCACTCCCGTCCGCTGCCGTTGTAGGAATGAGCCGAAGGACCCAAGCCAAGATACTTTTTCCCTGTCCAATAAGAGCTGTTGTGCCGTGATATGTAACCTTCGCGGGCGAAGTTTGATATTTCATAATGAAGATAGCCAGTGTCGCGTAGTTGGCAGATGAGGGTTGAGAAAAGAGCGACGCTGGCATCTTCATCAACCGCTTTGACAGCGCCCTTTTCCAATAGTTTAAACAAGGGGGTGTTTTCTTCGTAAGTCAGGTGGTATGCCGAGATGTGGGGGACATCGAGCCTCAACGCCTCGCGGATATTGGAAGACCATTTCTCCTCGGTCTGGCGTGGCAAACCGTACATCAGGTCGATGCTTACATTATATATACCGGCATCTTTGCACACTCCCACGGCGCGGACAGCCTGTTCGCGGGTGTGGCGGCGGTTCAGGAAGCGCAAGTCTTCCGGGTCGAAACTCTGCACGCCCATGCTCACGCGGTTGAAAGGCATCCGGCGGAGCATAAGGGCAAAGGAAGCGTCCACATCGTCGGGATTTGCCTCGATGGTGATTTCCGCACCGCCGGCAACAGGGAAAAGCCGGTAAATGGCATCGAAGATTTGCCCGAAATCATGCGCGGTAAGCTGCGAGGGGGTACCTCCGCCAAAGTAGATAGTCTCCACCGGCTCGTTTTCCAAATACGGGCGGCGCAATTCCAACTCTTTCAGAAGCGCGGCAAGGTAAGGCTCGCGGTAGCCCATGTCGGTATTGGAATAGAAGTCGCAATAAATGCAGCGTTTAGCACAAAACGGGACGTGTATATACAAACCTGCCATCGTTTTTCTTTCAATACATTAATAATATAAGGAACATAAATCGTCGACAACGCCACTTGAAGAAAAATGGAACAATTTACTGCGTAGACAATGGGACTTGAAGAAAAACGGAACTTTCTACGCGGTAGACAGCGAGACTTGGGGAAAAGTGGAACAATTTACCGCGTAGACAACGGGACTTGAAGAAAAATGGAACTTTCTACGCAGTAGACAGCGAGACTTGGCGCCAAGCGGGACTGTCTGCAACATTTCCGCAGCCGTTTCCGCGAAAGCCCTCACCTGTACTTCTCCCAAAGCGCCGACCCGATTATTTGCCTCGTGCGGTCGGCAATTTCCTGCAAGCCCTGGTGCGAGGTGTCCAAGCCGTCGATGTAGATAGGCTCGTGGATTACCATTTCCAGCCTGTGCCTGTGGAGGTTCAGCGAATGGATGGGCAGAACCTCGAAAGGCCCGTTCAGCGTAATCGGCACGACAGGCAGGCGCTGGTCCACCGCCATCTGGTAAGCCCCTTTCTTGAAACGCCCCAACTTCCCGGTCTTGGAGCGCGAGCCTTCGGGAAAAATGGCAATCGACGCGCCCGATTTCAACGCCCTTTCAGCCTCGCGCACGCTGCGCGCAGCCGCCCTCGACGAAGAAGTGTTCACGAATATGAAACCGGCGGCGCGGCAAGCCCGCCCCACGAAAGGTATCTTTTCCAACCCCGCTTTCATCACCCATTTGATTGGAACCCCCAAGAAACCATATATCAAGAATATGTCGAACGCCCCTTGGTGGTTGGCGACGAAAACATAGGATTTGCCCCGCGAGATGTTCTCCCTCCCGCTGACGCGCACCGGGCAAAATGCGAGGTAGCACGTGAGCCTCGACCAAACCATCCCCGGGTAATACGAAAAAATACGCGAGCCACCGAGCAGGCAACCCACAATCGTAGTCAGCGCGGTAAGAAATGTAATGACAAGGAAAACAGGGACGAAAATCAGCCAAGTATAAATGATGTAAAGCAGCCGTTTCATATAAATTTAGATTTAATACGCAAAGATAAGCAGTGAATTTGATTCCATTCCTTTTTTTCTTCCCAAAATATTTTTGCAATCGAGTTATTCTTACTTTATTTGCAAGAGAAAAAAAGCAAGAATTTAAAATATCTATAACCATGCGTGAATTAATAAAGAACATCGGAGTAATAGTGCTCCTCATCGGCGTTGTCGTCCTTGCAGTCCCGGCATTTACGGGAAGCGTTACAAACAGTATCTTAATGACAGGATTGGCTTTAATCATCATTGGATATCTAAGCCATATTGTTATAAACAAACGTGTAGAATAAGGGTTTCATCCCTCATCTTTTCTGTGGAAAAGGTTGCAGTTGCGGGAAATCCAGTACCGGTCATCTGTAACCTTTCTTTTTACCGCTTAAGCAGTCGAAATAACACCCCAATGCCCTGAGCAGTTTCCCATTCACATCCCGGCTTTGGGCGCAAAGGCGGAAATAACCGTCACCTAACCCCCGGAAATTCGATGCGTCCCGTATAAGCAACCGGTGATTGTCCAACAAATACCGTTTCAAGTCAGCAGCCCTGCCATGACGGAGACGGACGAGGAAAAAGGGCATATCCGACGGCAACACTTCCAAACCCGGGAAACGCGCCAGTGCCGCCATTAAATCTTCCGCTTCCTTTTTCCATTCTGCCAACGGCAAAACGAAAGACTCGGGATGCTGCAGCACATATTTCCCGGCTTCGACCGCCATCGCGCTGACCGACCAAGGGATAAAGTAACGCTGCAAGCGTGTTACCACGTCGGGACGGGCCATGACGTAGCCGATACGCATACCCGGAATCTTGTGTACTTTCGAAATGGAGCGGACGAGCACCAGATTGGGCAACGCAAGAATGTCAGCCGGAACCAATCCCCCTTGCGGGGCAAACCCGGCATACGCCTCGTCCACCACAAAGAAAGTTCCCGGATACCGGCGGAGCAAATCCAGCAATTCATCGTGCGACCACAGTTTGCCGTCGGGATTGTTGGGGTTGCAAATCCAGCACAAATCCTGCCCTGACAATGGCAAGCCGCCAAGCGGGCATTCATTCCGCAAGAAACGGAGCCTATGCCCGTACAAAGTGCAGGCATCTTCATATTCAGAGAAAGAAGGGATTAGAATGGTGGAAGACACCGATGCCCATGCCTGGGCTATCAGGTAAAAAGCCGTAATGGAACCGTTCACCACGAGGAAATGTTCCGGGGAAATGCCATGAATACCGGCGAGCATTTTTTTCAAGGAAAAGGCATCCGGTTCGGGATAACGTTCCAGACAAGAAAACTTGCCCAAAAGGTATTCTTTCAATCCGCCGGTATCGGCACCGTACCATACATTGGAACTGAAATTGCCTTCCAATGAAAGGTAGGGGAAATCGTCGCCATGACCGAAAAGCATACCGGAAAAATCCCTTTACTTGATTATGGATTTATAAATGGCATCCTGTATCCTCGTGCGGATGTCCAGTGTGCCCAACTTGTTATTCGCCCTCGTCGGGTTGATTCGGTTGGACAGGAATATGTAAATCAGCTGGTTATCCGGGTCTGCCCAGAAACACGTGCCGGAGAACCCCGTGTGCCCGTAAACAGACTGGGGGGCAAGCAAGCCGCAAGGAGAGGCTTTGCTACCGGGCTGAGGCTTATCAAAACCCAAACCCCGGCGGCACGTCGGGCTTTTCGACTGGGTGAACAGGCGGCAAGTCTCGCTCGAAAGCAAACGTTCCCCGCCGTAAACACCTTGGTTCAGATACATCTGCAAGATTTTTGCCAAGTCTTCCGCATTAGAGAACAAACCGGCATTGCCCGAGACACCGCCCAGGAAAGCAGCAGCCTCATCATGCACATACCCGCGTACCAATTGCCTGCGGATGAACCCGTCGTATTCAGTAGGGACAACCTGCGACACATCCATTTTCTCCAAAGGGTTATACGCTGTATGCCAAGCACCCAAGGGCTGGAAAAACTCTTTGTCCAACAATTCGTCCATCGGTTGCCCTATGCTTCGTTCCACCATTTCCTTCAGCAAAATGAAATTGATGCAGCTGTAACGGTAACGCCCCGGAGTACCGAGGCGGGAATCCTTTATCTGTTGCATCACGGAATCCCGGAAAGACTCGTGGAGATAGAATTTGTCCGCAACCTTCAGCGTATAACCCTCTTTCGGTGTATCAGAGACCAACCGGGGAAGAAAACTGAAATCATTCCGTACATACGTCTTCGCATCAAAACGGACAGGATGCGTAGCGTCTTTCCTACCGCTGTACAAACTGCCCTCGTAACTGTCTTTGTCGATAGCTGCGAGATAGAAATTAATAGTCGAAATCAACCCGGACTGGTGGTAGAGCAATTGCTTTATCGTGATATTCTGCTTGTTGGAACCTTTCAGTTCAGGGACAAACTGGGATATTTTATTGTTCAGGTTAAACACATCTTCATCGTAAGCCTTCATAACCGCCAACAAAGTGCCCGCCGCTTTCGACGCCGAAGCCAAATCGTAAACCGAAGCATTCGTTACCGGCTGGTGATGCTCGTAATCGTAGTTCCCAAACGATTTATCATAAACCACCATCCCGTCTTTCGCCACCAAAACCTGGCAGCCGGGATAGGCTTTCTCATCCAACCCCTCCTGTACTATCGACTCTATCACCCCCATGCGGACAGGATTCAACCCTACTTCTTCCGGCTCGTGGAATCCAAGTCGGGTCTTTTCTGTAAAGACACCCGTGCCCGAGAAATAAAGTCCCGGAATAGTTACAGGCAGTTTGCCTTTAGCCCCGATACCTCCAAAGATGACTTGGGCAGCATATTCCTGAGCCAACGGAGTAGTTTCGTAAGCCATCAACACAGCTTTTGCCCTCTCAATGGAAGGTTTATAATTCTTGCAGAAATAAGGCAAAGTGAAAAAGGCATAAACCAATTCCTTCCTTGCAGACAACTGCCTGAGTTGTTCACTCTCCGGGATACGAACCGTATGCACGCCACAGATAATAACATCATAGTCAGCTAATTGTCGGTAAACCTGTTGTCTTGTGGCATCAGGAGTATTATGCAATATGCTGAAGTGGTCAGCCTTGACGTAGCGGTCTACCATCTGCTGGAACTCACAATCCGTTGTTTCACCAAGGGACAAGACAGCAATCTTTTTATTCGCCAGAGACTTTAGGGGAATTACCGAATCCGTATTCTTCAAGACAGTCATGGCTTCGGCGTTCAGTTTGGCTGCAAGCCAGTCGGCATGGGGTGAATTCAGGCGTTCGGACAAGCCTTCCAACTCTATCGGACGGTAGTTGTTCAATCCGGTGATATATTTGTAAGACAAAACCTTTTTGCATTTCTCGTCTATCAGTTCTTTACTGATTATTCCTGAAGCCACGGCAGATTTCACAGCCAGATAATCGGAAAACGGGTCTGCCGGACCGAGCAGGATATCATTTCCCGCCAACAACGCCTGCACACAAGGATTGTCCGCCTTCGACGACGACGCACCCTTCATAGCCAAAGCATCAGTAAAACATAATCCTTTGAAACCAATCTGTTCCTGCAGCAAATCCGTCACCACCTTTTTGGATAATGATACAGGCTTCTTTTCTTTTTCCAACGCAGGGACATACAAATGTCCGGTCATTATGCCGGCAAAACCTTCATAAACATATTTCCTGAAAGGGAATAATTCCACGCTGTCGAGCCTCTGCATGGAGTGGCGGACAGACGGCAACGTCTTGTGGGAATCTTCCGAAGTATCGCCATGCCCGGGAAAATGCTTCGCTACAGAAATCACTCCCATTTTTTCCAATCCCCTTGCATAAGCAATACCTTTGTCAGCCACTTGTCCAGCCGTTTCACCAAAGGAACGCAAACCGATTACCGGGTTGTCGATGTTGCTGTTCACATCCAAATCAGGGGCGAAATTAACCTGAATCCCCATTTCCCGGCACTGTCTGCCTACCTCCTCGCCGTAATCTTCAATCAGCGACACATCCTCAATTGCACCCAACATCATGTTTTTAGGGAAACGAGTCACCCCGGAAAGGCGCATCGACAAACCCCATTCACCGTCGAGAGAAACCATTAGCGGGACACGGGACTCTTCTTGCAACATATTGGTCAAAACTGCTTGCGCCCGGGTACTACCCTTATGAAACAATATGCCACCGATTTTCATTTCCCTGACAAAACGCTGAAGCCGGCGCTTATTCTGTTCCGACATTCCCAAGTCGGCTATGGGCATGAACAACTGGCCTATCTTTTCATCTTCATTCAAAGTTTGGAATACGGAATCGACCCAAACGCGCATCTTTTCTTTGTCCGCATTCCTGTATAAAGTAGGGTCTGCCTGTGCATGGCAATGCAAGACACAGCATAATATTCCCCAAAATAAAACGAGACACTTCATAGTCAATATCTTCTTATCAACCCCAAATGTAAGAAAAAAACTATCCCGGCCGCATTAAATCCCATAGTAAAACGAACTTCCGAACAAGACCGGAGTTCATCCCGTCTTTTTTAAACCATCTCCTTGCACAAAAAAGAAAAAAGCAGTTACTTTGCAGCCGATTAGCGCAATCTCTGTAGAGACAACGCTGCTCTTCACATTGCGTATTTACAAATTTTTCAAAGTTCAAAGAAAATGGATTTAATTAAAATTGCAGAAGAAGCCTTTGCTACCCACAAAGAGCATCCTTCTTTCAAAAGCGGTGATACCATCACCGTAGCGTACCGTATTAAAGAAGGCAACAAGGAACGTATCCAGATGTACCGTGGCGTTGTAATCCGCATATCCGGTCATGGAGACAAGAAGCGTTTTACCGTTAGGAAAATGTCAGACAATGTCGGTGTAGAACGTATTTTCCCTATCGAATCTCCGTTCATTGAAAGCATCACAGTAAATAAGGTCGGGAAAGTCCGCCGTGCTAAACTGTATTACCTGCGTAACCTCACAGGTAAAAAGGCAAGAATCAAGGAGAAAAGAGTATAATACCGGCAAATTTCATTTACCCGACAAAAAGGTTGCCACAAACTTTTATGCCAAACGGAATAAGGTTTTATCGGCAACGAACTTTTTTAAGGATATTACGGTATATAAGATAAATCAATCTCCCAAGGGCTGTATCAGGCATGATGCAAGCCCTTGTTTTTTTGTGTCTTTGCGGACTTGCTGATGAATGTGTTTTTCGGTGGTAGCCAGAATAATTTAAAATTAGCCGGTTGCTACAGAGTATGTAGTTTGAGATTACATAACTCCGTAGCAAGAACGCATTACTTTCCTATTTCCTGAATCCGATTATTTCTCGTACTTCACCCAATGTTTTGGCTGCGCTCTCACGAGCTTTTGCTGCACCGTCGCGGATAACTTTGGCAAGCAAATCTTCGTTGGCACGAATGTCGATTATACGTTCGCGGATAGGAGCGCAGAAGTTGTTAATGTCTTCAGCAAGCTGCTTCTTCATGTCGCCGTAACGTATTTCGCACGTGTTGTATTTCTCGTTGAAATAATCGTAAGTATCTTTTGATGAAACAATTTCCATCATTGTGAACAAGTTGGCTATGGATTCCGGTTTCTCGCTGTTCGGTATTGTAGGACCTGAATCCGTGACTGCTTTCATTACCTTTTTTCGGATAGTCTTTTCATCGTCTATTAAGTATATAGCATTACCTTCGCTCTTTCCCATCTTTCCGGAACCATCAAGTCCGGGAACTTTCACTGCCTTATGCGAATAGTAGAACGAAGCAGGTTCGGGGAAGAAATCAACTCCATAGGTTGTATTGAAACGGCGTGCAAAACGGCGTGCCATTTCCATATTCTGTTCCTGGTCTTTCCCGACAGGAACTTTCACTGCCTTGTGGATGATAATATCCGCAGCCATAAGAGTGGGATACGTCAGCAGACCGGCACTGACACTATGCTTGTTGTTCTCGTTGAAGATTTCACGTTCCACGTCGCTTTCAGTTGTATGTACCCGGTCGATATGGAGCTGCTGGCGTGCTTTATCCTTGAAAGAAGTGGTACGCATCAATTCGCCTATACCTGCATTCATGTTCAGGTAAAGGTAAAGCTCGGTTATCTCCGGCACATCGCTTTGGACATAAACTGTTGCAACCTCTGGGTCAATCCCGCACGCAAGGTATTCCGAAAGTATTGTCTTGACACTGTTTTGTATGTTTCCCGGATGCGGATGGGTTGTCAGCGAATGCCAATCGGCAATAAAGAACAAGCAATTATACTCATGCTGCATTTGCAAAAAGCCTTTTACTGCTCCGAAATAGTTCCCTAAATGAAGATTACCGGTCGGACGGATGCCACTAACTACTGTTTCCATGTATGTTATGTTATTTGATTGAAGTATCCCTTTTTATTCAGTCGGGCGCAAAGATAGCAAATTAAGTATTAAAAACTGGGAAAAGGGCAGGAAGCATACACTCAAAATTGTATATTTGCGAAAACTAAATTGCATGATGATGAAGAAATATTTCTTGGTTCTCTTTGTGGCAGCAATGTTGGCTTCCTGCCAAAGCAAAGAATCGTATATAAAAGATTTCGATGCTTTTATTGAGAAAGTAGAACAGGAGTGTGCTGACTATACGACAGATGACTGGGCAAAAGCAGATAAGAAGTTTGCCCGTTTTTCCGAAGAAACATATAAAAAGTTCGCCGACGAATTATCTATGGACGAGAAGAAGGAAATAGCAAAATTCCAAACGACCTATGCTGCGTTGAAAGCAAAAGCCGGCATAAGAAACTTTGGGAAAGACATTAAAGAAGCGACCAAGAAATTGGATGAAGCAATAAAAGAAGAATAACCCCACACAAATACATAGTTCCTCACATTACCTAAAGATTCCATTAACTAATGAAAATTGCTATGAAACTGATGTATGCCTTAGCCCTATGGATTGCAGCGATGGCTTGTTTTCCGCTTTATGCCCAAAATGACGAAAAGCAGCGGCAAAGGAATACTTCTGTTTCTCAGGGAACCCAGCCGGTTGAAATCTCAGCGAATGAAAATGTAGTGCGGGTCAAAAATGCACCGGAAGGAAGTGTACTTGAGATATATAGCGTGGTTGGTATCAAGGTAAAGGAAATAGAGATGAGGCAACCGTCGGGTGAATATTACGTGAATCTGGCTAAAGGTTACTATATCATAAGGATAGGAGAGACTGTCCGGAAAATAGCAATCCGATAAACTCTATCGGCAGGAGTTAAAAGCCCCGATTCCCTTGTTGAGAATCGGGGCTTTTTAAGTTTTGGTTTTGTTAGTGTTTGATGTTAGTATAGTTTTGTTAAGTAAAGGGAGTAGTATATTTTATCTTGATGCTTTCTATTAAAATCAAGCCAAACCTTTCAGCATACCATAGAAATACAAAGGTTTCAGGATATAGACTTTCAGTAGCCATGCAGCCCATTGTTCCTTCGACATGTCAAGAAGCGAGAAGGGAAAAGAAATCATAGGTTCTTTATTATAATCGAACTCGCATAACAGAACATGACCATAATCCGTAATAATCGGACACGCAGCATAACCATTGTATTTCTCTATCGGTGTTTTTCCTTCCATCAACGATATCAAATTTTTCGCCGCAATAGGAACTTGGACACGTGCGGCAGCGGAAGTTTTGCTCGTTGGCAAACCAGCTACATCCCCCAATGAAACGATGTTGGGATATTGCCTATGCACGAGTGTTTCCTTATCTACATCTACCCATCCGCCATCAGCAAGCGGACCGTCCGCGAAACCCAAACCTGCTTCTTTCACAAAGTCCGGTGCAGACATCGGGGGAACAAAGTGAAGGAAATCATAATCTTCCACTATAGTAGTAGAAACATTTTCATCACCTACACTTTCTATACGTTCTAAATGCACTTGTTTCGCTTCAGTGTCTATTCCCTTCAAGCGAGTATCAATATGAATAGGAATATCGCGTTCCTTGTAAATCTCTTTGAGGCGCTTTGTGAAAAACTTGACATCATATAGGTCTGCTTCCGCTGTGTAATAGTCCAATTGCAGGGCTTGGCGTGTGCCATGTTTTCGAGCGTAATCTTCCGTGAGCAGGCAAATCTTCTTCGGTGCACCTCCGCACTTATGCTTTGTGTATGTATCCGTAAAAATCCCCTTACCACCTTTCTCTGCAAATTCCTGCATTGCTTTCCAAGTCTTTTGTGCACCTTGAAAATCGTAAATGCAGTGGGCGTTGCCTGCCCCTAATTGCTCGTATGATATTCCTTCCACCTGATTCCAGTTTATTTGGATTCCGGGAGTAAGGATTAGAAAGTCATAGGATATTTTCCCGTTCGATACTGTGGAAACTTCGTTGCGCACAGGGTCTAACGCAGCTACAGAGTCCTTAATCCATTTGACTCCGTCAGGAATACAATTCGCCTGTACCTTCCACACTTCGTCGGGTTTATAAACACCGGCTGCAATTAGAGTAAATCCCGGTTGGTAATATTGCCGTTCACTTGGGTCTATCAAAGTGATATCCGGGGAATCGAGCCACCGCATCAGACGTGCTGCCATTCCAATGCCCGCTGCACCTCCGCCTACAATCACTATTTTTCCTTTTGCCTTGCTTGAGTATGCGTGTGCCTTTTCTGTTCCAACAACAGAGAGCAATCCTGTTGCTGCCAAAAGTTGGAAAAAGTGTCGGCGGTTCATGCCTTTCTCGCTTTTTTCGATAATGTTTTTCAGAAAATGTTGTACCGTCATACGTCTTGTTTTTATGTGTAACAAAGTAATGTAATTTAATCCCAGCATCAATGAATGCAAGCTACAACACCGCTTGCACAAATAGTTTTTTTAAGCCGTCAAGTACTTTCTTTTTTTGCTCAATCCGTTCTCACATCATCACAAATGCTTGATGCGGAAAGATTTTAGAGCTTATGTGTTCTATAAAACGGCTATCATTTCAGAAGCCCATGAGGAAATCCACAAGATTGGTTTCACTATCCAATCCAAGCCGTTTCCGTAAGCGGTAACGCCTCAATTCCACAGCACGGATGGAAACATTCATAAGGGAAGCTATTTCTTTTGTTGAAAGATTCATGCGCAAAAGGCAGCATATCCTCAGGTCACCAGGCGTAAGGTCGGAATATTGTTGCCTCAAACGCTCAAGGAAGTTTTGGTGTGCATTGTTGAAGGAAGCCTCGAACGAGAGCCAATCCGCCTTGTTTTCCAGAGTTTCCTCTATCAATGTGTGGAGCTTCGAATAAAGCCGGTTCGGATAACGGTCGCCCAAATCCTCCTTCTGGCGTTCAAGCTCTTCTAATATACTCTGCACTGCTTGGTTGCGTTTCACAAGAGCCGAAGTCTGTATGGCAAGCTCGTTGCTCCTGTTCTGGAGTTCAGTTTCCAACATTTGGTTTCTCATCTGCTCCAGCTTGTGTTCTTTCTCTTGCTGTTCTTGTGCAAGCCGCGCCTGCTCTTTCCTGCGAAGCTTCGCCACATGGTAGCGCGCCACTCCATATACTGCAAACCATAGCAGCACAATGTAAGCAACATACGCATACAACGTGTTGTACCACGCCGGGCGAACTTCGATGTTCAGGTTAATCTCCGGGAATGCTCCTTCCGCCACGTATTTCCTCACGCGCAGGTTATATTTGCCTTTGGGTAACTGCAATAAAGTTATTTCCCCGCCCTTCTGCCACTCCGACCACTGGGATGAAACGCCTTCCAGTTTGTAGCTTATCTGGTGGTTTGGTGTGAATATGGTTGTCCCCACGTGTATGTCCAGCTTCTGGAAATCATTCGGGAGGGAAATACTTCCCGTATCAGCCGGTAGCAGGTGTGTTCCTTTGTCATCCATGTACCCTATCTTACGGAACATCGGCATAGTGAGGTGAGTCATGCTCGCCATCAATTTGTTTACATTTAAAAGCAAAACTCCTTGCATGGTAGCTACTGCACACAATGTATCGTTGAACGGTATAATGCGATGCCCCCTCGTGACCAACTTCAAGTTATAATTGTCGAACTTCACACGGCATCGCAACCGTGCTTCCTTCTCTTTCGTCTCAAACAATCCCGCTTCGTCTTCCCTTACTAACCAATAAAGGTCGTTGCCGGCAGGATAGATATACTCTGGTATCCCGAAACTGTCAGCCAGTCCTTCTTCTTTGAATACTTCCGGGAAATCTTCCTTAAGCAGCTCGTCTTTCGGGGTAAAGAGTTGCGCCGCTTCACCTTCAGGGATGCTTACGAACCCGTCGTTGGGGTACAAGCTCCTGCGGAAATATCCACGGTTGGTATATATGTATAAGAGTGAATCCACAAGCTCCGCATCGAGAAGCTGTCCTATCTGGTTCCTCCCGGCCAGCATCGACAGCGGAGGATTGATGTCCACCTGCGTAATCCCGTTGTCGAGTGCGAGCCACACCAAATCGTCGTCCTGCACATCGATGTCGTGCACCATGTTGTCTTGCAAGAGTCCCGATGTGGATATGTGGCACAGCACATTCTTTTCTTTGTCGGTGATGAAAAGCCCGTTGAGCACTGTCCCTATGAAGTCGAGATTAGGCGTGGAGGCATACGACAACGGTCGTGCGGCATCTACTTCATGATTGAAGTCTGCAGTTATCGAATCTTTTTGGAAATAGGCATCCGGGAGGCGGCTTTCCATTGCAATGAAGTGCATAATGCCCAGCCTGTCGCGCTGCCAGTATCCATCGCCGCTTTCCCCCCTCGAATAGAGGGTGTCGTTGCTGTAGTGAAGGCCGAAAAGACCGCTTTTGTCGGGCAAAGTGTGCAGCTGCCATTCATTCCCGTCGAATTCCAGAAGTCCGGAGTTGTTTGCCGAGTAGAGGATTCCCGTATGGGTGATGGCAAGCTCCCAATTCTGGCAACTCGCCTTGTAGTCGTTGATTGTATAATTCTGGATAAGCACCGAAGTGTTCTCTTGCGCATACACCCTACCCTGAAGCAAGCAGGCGCTTGCAACCACGATAGCCAAAATGTAAAACGCAGCTTTCATACGGGATATAATCTAACTGCAGGCAAAGATAGAAAAATCTTCCTTAAAAATACCCCTTATCACCTCCGTGAAAGATGCTTTTTGTGGTATCCATTGCCTCAGAAATCCTTCAGGAACTGCAATAAAAAACCGCTCATCTTTTATTCAGATGAACGGTTGGACTAATTCTTCCAAGTGGTCCCACTTGGGCTTGAACCAAGGACTCCCTGATTATGAGTCAGGTGCTCTGACCAACTGAGCTATAGGACCTGGATTCAGTGTATGGTCTTACTGAAATCGGCTGCAATATTACGACATATATTTCAATTATGCAAATCTTGGAAGCAAATCAAATGGGAAAATATTTGGGATGCAACCGCAAATGCAAGAATATCAGTCCGGAATTATCTTCAAAACCCATGCACCTCCCCCGCTTCTTTTCCATTTACCACCTTCCGTAGGCCTTCAGAAGGGAGTTTTTTCCGCCGGAACAGGCTCCGTAGGGGTACGGAAGGGACTTTTTGCCGTTGGAATGCCCCCTGTAGCCCTACGGAGGGTAGAAATTTGCCCAAAAGTGGCTTCCGTAGGCCTTCAGAGGGTAGAATTTCACCCGAAAATGGCTTCCGTAGCCCTACGAAGGGTGGGAATTTGCCCGAAAGTCCCTTCCGTAGGCCTTCAGAGGGTATTTTGCCCCCGAATTCTTGCTTCCGTAGCCCTACGGGAAGGATAGGGTTTGCAAAAAGTACGGCCGTGCAAAGGCTTTCCCGGTGTGCCTTTCAGAAAAACAGTTCCAGAATGTCGCCTTCCGACAGTTCTGCCTTCACGCATCCGCCGTAAACAGGCAACGATGCAGCTTTGCCATTTATGCGTATGGACAAATCGGATGAGTCTGCCGGTAATTTGACGAAGAATATGTTTGGATGGGTTGCCGCGAGGGTTACGTGCTTCAGTTTTCCTTCGAACCATTTTGCAGAAACATCTGCGCCGCCCCGTGCTTTCAATCCGCTGAAACTACCGCTTGTCCACACAGCCGGGATTGCCGGAAGCACTTCTATGAAGCCATCTTGGCTTTGCAGAAGCATTTCTGCGATTCCCGCGCAGCCACCGAAGTTGCCGTCAATCTGGAACGGGGGATGCGAGCAGAAGAGGTTGGGGAATGTGCCCCCTCCGGCATCCGAATTTCCCGAGTCGGGATTGATTGCGGGCTTCAGGAGGTCGCCCAGAAGCTTGTAAGCGTGCTCTCCGTCGTGGAGCCTTGCCCAAAAGTTTATTTTCCAAGCCATCGACCATCCTGTGCTTTCGTCGCCCCGCGAGATGAGGGTTTTCCTCGCAGCTTCGGCGAGTTCCGGAGTATATTTAAGCGAGATTTCATTCCCCGGATACAACCCGTAGAGGTGGGACACGTGCCTATGGTGCGGCTCTACTTCTTCGTAAGGTTGAAGCCATTCCATGATGCGCCCGTCTGCGGCAACTTGTGTGGGCATCAGGCGCGAGCGTTTCTCTTCAAGAGCCGCGGCGAATGCCTGGTCTTCACCCAAGATGCGTGCCGCAGCAATCGTATTGGAAAATAGTTCGCGGATAATCTGGTTGTCCATCGTCGAGCCTGAGCAGATACTCACGGTGTCGCCTTCGGGGGTGCGGAAAGCATTCTCAGGTGATGTTGTCGGGGCTGTCACCAAGAAATTCGTCCTCGGGTCTTTCACAAGCATGTCCACGAAGAAGCGGGAAGCCTCGCGCATGGTCGGATATACTTTGCGCAGGTAGCTGGTATCTTGTGAATAGAGGTAGTGGGTGTAAAGATGTTCGCAGAGCCATGCTGCCGACGTGTTTGTTGCTCCCCACGACGGATGTTCGCCCGGTGCGGTGAATCCCCATACATTCCCCAAGATATGCATGACCCATCCGTTTGCATTATAGAATGCCTTCGCCGTCCGCTTGCCGTTCTGAACCTGACGCATTGTCCATTCAATCATGGGCAGATGTAATTCGCTGAGATTAGTAACCTCCGCCGGCCACAGATTCATTTGCAGGTTGATATTTAAATGGTAATCGCCGTTCCAGGGTGTGTGTATGGTGTTGCACCACAATCCCTGCAGGTTGGGAGGCAATGAGCCTTCGCGAGTGGAAGAAATCAGCAGGTAGCGGCCGAATTGAAAGTAGAGCGCGGCAAGCGACGGGTCGTCGCCATCTTGTCTGAAAGCTTCAAGACGTTTGTCGATGGGCCACGAGTCCCGCTTTGACGCTCCGAGGTCGAGCGTGGCGCGGTTGAAAAGTTGTTGATATGATGCAATGTGTTCTTCGCGGAGTGTTGAAAAGTCTTTTTGTGATGCGGCATCTACCAGCGAATCGGCATTGGCTTCAAACCCTTCATAATCTGTCGCCATTCCTATCAAGATAATCGCTTCGGAGGCATTGCTGACCGATATGCCGAGGCTGTCTGCCGTTATTTCACCGTCTTTCGGCAGAATCACTTTTGCGCGGGCTGTAAACTTCATGCCTCGATTCTCAGGAGTGCCTTTACCATCGGGAAGCTGTCCTCCCATCCGGAGGTTATCCCCGTCCGTTCTGCACGAAGCGTGTTCCGGGCGGTTCATGGTGAATGAGAAGTTCAGGGATTCCCTCGCGTCGCTGGTAAGGCGGATAACGCCGATGTCATCTGCAAAAGAAGTGAAAGATTCGCGTGTGTAGGTAGTTGTCCCTTTCTTGTAGCTGAGGGTGGACACTGCCGTTTGCAAGTCCAGTTCCCGGCGGTAATTCTTCACCGAATCATCCGGGTTCGCATAATGGAATGAGAAATCGAGGTTCCCGAATATCTGATAGCTACCGTAAGGTTTGTCAGCACCGTCACCTTGACCGCTACCTTCGCCCTTGCACACGAAAGTACGGTACATCAGCTCTTGCGCTTCTTTGTTCTTCCCTTGGAATAGCAATTGCCGTATTGCACCGAGTGAGTTATAAGCCTGCGGATTGTCGGCATCCTGTTTGCTCCCCGACCATAAGGAAATCTCATTCAATACTATCCGTTCACTGTCTGTCCCGCCGTCGGGCATCATCCCTATACGTCCATTGCCGAGTGGCAGCGCTTCTTCCCATATCCTTGCCGGGTGTTCAAGATAATAACTCATCGCCGGCTTATATTTGGCATTCTCCTTGCACCCCGGTAATCCGAGGACAAATAATGCACTGCAAATTACTATCGCAGAAATGTCCTGCCATTTCCTTCTGTTTGCGTTCATATCAATTCCGATGTTTGAATGTTGTGTCTTGTGTTTGTGATGTATTGCGGCATCAGAAACTTTGCATATCGCAAAGCCGTTTATAATAGCCATTGAGGGATATAAGTTCTTCGTGCTTCCCGCGCTCCACGATTTCGCCATTGTGCATAACGCAGATTTCGTCGGCATTGCGGATTGTTGAAAGCCGGTGTGCTATGACAATCGTTGTACGGTTGCGCATCAGGTTCTCTAATGCTTCCTGCACCAGTCTCTCCGACTCTGTGTCAAGAGCTGATGTCGCTTCGTCAAGGATAAGTATCGGGGGATTCTTGAGTATGGCTCGCGCTATGCTGATTCGCTGCCGTTGTCCTCCGGAAAGCTTGCCTCCACGGTCGCCGATGTTCGTTTGGTATCCATGTTCTGTTGCCATGATAAAATCGTGGGCGTTTGCTATGCGTGCAGCCTCTTCTACCTGTTCCTGTGTGGCATTGTCTACCCCGAATGCTATGTTATTAAAAAAGGAATCATTGAAGAGGATGGCTTCTTGATTCACGTTTCCCATCAAGGCGCGGAGGTCGCAGAGGCGGGCATCGCGTATGTCGGTACCATCGATGGTGATACTTCCACGGGTAACGTCGTAATAACGCGGGAGTAAATCGACCATAGTGCTTTTTCCCGAACCTGATTGCCCCACGAGCGCGACTGTTTTTCCTTTGGGTATTTCCAATGTGATGCCTTTAAGTACATAATCGTCGCGGTATTTGAACCATACGTCGCTGTAGCAAATAGATTTCTTTAATTGTATAGGGCGTGGATTGTCGGGGTCGTTAATGTCACTTTTTGCAAGCAATATTTTGTCGATACGTGTCATTGATGCCACACCCTTTTGTATCGCATACGCAGCTTTGCTCAAATCTTTGGCAGGATTTATTATGCTGTAAAAAATGACCAGATAATAGATGAATGTGGATGCGTCAATCGGGCTTTCCTCGCTCAATATCAGTGAACCGCCATACCAGAGGACGATTGCAATGGTTGCAGTTCCCAGAAATTCACTCATGGGGTGGGCCATCTGTTGCCGGCGGTAAACGTTTGTAATGGTACGGCGGAATTCCTCGTTTGCCCGTTCAAAGCGTTCCTGTATTTTTTTTTCTGCATTGAATGCTTTCACGATACGCAATCCGCTAAGGGTCTCTTCGATTTGGCTCATCAAAGCTCCCCATTGCTGTTGCCCTTCGAGGGATTGCCGTTTCAGCTTTTTCCCTATTTGCCCCATCACGTATCCGGAAATAGGGAGGAGGATGAAAACGAAAAGAGTCAGTTGCCAGCTGATAGCAATCATGCCGATAAGGTAAATCAGTATCAGTATCGGGTTTTTGAATAACATATCCAGCGAACTCATTACCGATGCTTCTATCTCGTTTACGTCTCCGGAGATGCGAGCCAAGATGTCCCCTTTCCTTTCTTCGGAAAAGAATCCCAAGGATAATTGGGTGATTTTACGGTTGATTTGATTGCGGATATCACGCACTACTCCGGTGCGGATGGGTATCATGGTAAAGAAAGCCATGTACATGGTAGATACTTTCAGAAAAGTGGAAATGACGAGGAATGCTCCGAGAATTATTAGCGTTGTTGAGCCTCCATAAGTTTGTATAAGGTCTTCCACGTACCAGAAGAAATTGTTTTTCAATATTGCCGGAAGTTCTTTCCACGAATCCCAGCTCGTCGGGTCGAATATCCACGGCATGTAGCTGTATGTCTCTTTATCTATCTTGAAGAGTATATTCAGAATAGGGATAATCAAGGCAAAAGAGAATAAATTTAGTATGGCGGAGAGGATATTGAACAATACGTTCAATACCATATATTTTTTATAAGGCGGCACAAACCTTCGGATAATAAGCAGGAAATCCTTCATAAAAGCAACAATTGATAGATGGAATCGCAAAGTTAAATATTCCCGTTGAGAAGGAAAGGGTTAAAAAGAATAATCAGTTGCAGGGTGATTTATAAGTAAAAGAGGGAAACAGTAGTGGGAGATTCCGGTGTATTCTTGCAACGGAAGTGTATGATATAAAGAAAGCGGGCAAACCGTTTGGCCGATCTACCCGCTTCATAATCACATTTATGTTTAATAAGAGTGAGAAGAATTACATCATTCCATTCATTCCGCCCATACCCGGATTGGCTGCCGGAGCGGCAGGTGTTGCTTCTTTCTTTTCAGCAACGACACATTCGGTGGTAAGGAACATACCGGCAATTGAAGCCGCATTTTCCAAAGCGACACGTGTCACCTTTGCCGGGTCGATAACGCCTGATGCACACAGATTTTCAAATTTGTCTGTACGTGCATTGTATCCGTAATCGCCTTTGCCTTCCTTTACTTTCTGTACGATGACAGCACCTTCTTTCCCTGCGTTGGCAACAATCTGGCGCAACGGCTCTTCGATGGCACGTTTAACGATTTCGATACCGGTAGTTTCGTCATCGTTCTCACCTTTCAGGTTTTCCAAAGCCTCGATAGCGCGGATATAAGCAACACCACCACCGGGAACAGTACCTTCTTCGATTGCAGCGCGGGTTGCGTGCAGTGCGTCATCCACGCGGTCTTTCTTTTCCTTCATTTCAACCTCTGAAGGAGCACCAACGTACAATACAGCTACTCCACCTGCCATTTTAGCCAAACGTTCTTGGAGTTTTTCCTTATCGTAATCGGAAGTAGTGTTCTCCATTTGAATCTTGATTTGACCTATACGTGCTTGGATGGCTTCTTTGTCGCCTGCACCGTTTACTATCGTGGTGTTGTCTTTATTAACTACAACTTTTTCGGCTGTTCCGAGCATATCGATTGTAGCACCGTCAAGTTTCAAGCCTTTTTCTTCAGAAATTACAGTACCACCTGTCAAAACGGCGATATCTTCCAACATGGCTTTGCGGCGGTCTCCGAATCCGGGAGCTTTAACTGCGCAAACTTTCAACGAACCGCGCAGACGGTTTACAACCAATGTAGCCAATGCCTCACTGTCGATGTCTTCTGCGACAATCAGCAACGAGCGTCCGTTCTGGGCAACCGGTTCGAGGATAGGCAGAAGGTCTTTCAATACGGAAATTTTCTTGTCGTAGATAAGAATGTAAGGATTCTCCATCTGGCATTCCATTTTTTCCGTGTCTGTCACGAAATACGGAGAGATATATCCACGGTCGAACTGCATTCCTTCAACTACATCAACGGTAGTTTCAGTGCCTTTTGCTTCTTCTACGGTGATTACGCCTTCTTTCTTTACTTTCTGCATGGCTTCAGCAATCAGCTTGCCGATAGCTTCGTCGCCGTTTGCAGAAATTTTGGCAACGTGCTCAACCTTTTCGAATTTGTCGCCAACTTCCTCAGCCTGCTCAGCGATGTTTTCAACAACTTTGGCAACTGCTTTGTCGATACCACGTTTCAAATCCATCGGGTTCGCACCTGCAGTGACGTTCTTCAAGCCAACGCTGATGATGGATTGTGCCAGAATGGTGGCAGTTGTCGTACCGTCGCCGGCATTGTCGTTTGTCTTGGAAGCAACTTCCTTTACGAGTTGCGCACCCATGTTTTCATACGGGTCTGCCAATTCAATTTCTTTTGCAACCGTAACACCGTCTTTGGTGATGTGCGGAGCGCCGAATTTCTTTTCAATAATCACGTTGCGGCCTTTCGGACCGAGAGTTACTTTTACAGCATTCGTCAATTCATCTACGCCTTTTTTCAGAAGGTCGCGGGCATCAATGTCGTATTTAATATCTTTTGCCATGATAATTATCTCCTATTAGTTGTTGATTGTTAGTTTTTTGATTGTTTAGATGATTGCCAATACATCAGACTGGCGCATAATCAGGTATTTCTCTCCTTCGTATTCGATTTCAGTGCCGGCGTATTTGCCATAGAGAACTTGGTCGCCTACTTTCAACACCATTTCTTCATCTTTCGTTCCGTTACCGACAGCGATTACTTCACCTTTCAGAGGTTTTTCTTTTGCTGAGTCCGGAATAATGATTCCGCCCAAAGTTTTTTCTTCTGCAGCGGCTGCCTTAATCAAGACGCGGTCTGCTAATGGTTTAATGTTCATGTCTAATATGATTTTGATGTTAATAATTTACTTAATCTCTCGTGCGGGCTTTGCTATTTTTCAAAACTCACATTTTCCCCTTAGCGAATTGCGTGCCAAACTCGGACGGGCACATGCGACTGCCATTTTTACGTTGCGCCGTACTGCTTGTTGCTATATCGGGGGAATGCAGGCTGACAATATGTCAAAATCCTGTGCCAGCTATGCCTTGGGAATCCGGTTGTGCGTTGTTTTTGACATTTCGGAAGGCTGCGGAAGTGCAAATGAAAGGCTCTGCCCCTGGTTCCACGTTGTGCGGAATCCGATGGGACAGAGCCGTCGTCTAACAAAAAATATATGATATGTGAATGTCAGCGTATGCGGACTTTCGTAGATTCTCCGTTTACCGTCACGATGTAAATATTCCCGGGAAGTTTGATTTGCGTATTCCCGCTGCTGATTTCAGCCTGGTATATCAAAGCTCCGGAAATGCCGGTGACAGTCACGGCGGCGGGTTGCGGGCTGTAGATATTCAGGGTGCCGGATGTTGTCCAGATTCGTGTGCCGTCGCTTTCCACCGTGGCGTTTGCAGTCACGGTTCCATCGGCTGTGACAGTGTAATACAAGGGCGCATATTCCTGCAAGATGCTTATATCATCAACCGTCGATTCGTACAGGCGTATCTGGCTGTATTGCGAATCCGATTCTGCGCTTGAATTTATGATGAACGTGTACGATTGACCTTCCGTTATGTCCTGCACCGGGATGTATCCCGTGGTCGCAGATGCGATATTCGTGTTCCCATCGACATACGTCACGCTATATAATGGGATTTCCGTCTTCCCGCCGTCTTCTACCGAGTAGAATTTCAGATAATCCGGCGCAGTGCCTACTATGTCGAGGCAGATTGTGTTATTGCCGGACATCATGCCGCTTACGTTGCTTGCCGAAACCGTAAACTGCAGGTCTTCGCCGGTTTTGCCTTCGAGCGAAGTAGGGCTGAACGTCCACGTGAGGGGTGCATCGACGATGTAAACCGCGCAGCTTGCCACATCCACACTTTCCGTCTTGTCGCTATTGTAAACCGAGAGGTCGTATTCCAAGGTGGAAAGCGTCGTGCCTGACGCATCGAAGCGCAGCGTGTAATTCACATAGTAGTCATCTATGTTTTCGTTTGGAATTTCTATCCAGATATCCCCGTTATCATCCGGCGAGAGCGTCTGCGGGTTTCTGATGGAGTTCCCGATGCCGCCGTAAATTTCCAGCCCGCTTCCAATCCAGTCCGAACTGTTATTGATGTTCATGCGGAGATATACGTCGCTGTTCGAATCGACATAGAGGCTGATTGTGCCTGTTATTTGGTCGTTCCGAAGGAAAAATGCCTTGTCGAGGTCGTTTGAGGCGACTTTCGCAGCCGCAAATTCCTCCTCGTTTTCCACATATCCATCCTTCTTGATTCCTATCGGGGCGCTCGACGAGCCTTTCATCTGCTGCCATTCCCCCCCTGTGGTGCAATATACGGGCACAATCATCTCGTCATCTGCGAGTTCAGACGTCAGGCTGCATCTGAATGAGAACGAATTGGTATAATAGTGGAATTCCTCAAGTGTCACGCCGTCCCGTTGCTGAATGATGGTTTCTATTTCACCGCCGCCGTCGATTATACCCACGCCGATGGAGCCGCTGAAATCTGTACCGCCTTCATTTATGATATTGTAGGATACAATGAAGTCTTTCCCGGTGGTCAAAGGGAAACTGCTGCATTCAAGCTCGGAATACCTGAGTTCCGTCACGGGAGTGTCTTCGTCGGTGATATACATATCGACCATCATCCCGCAACCGTAGCTGTAATCGTAGTCTGTGCCGTCGGGCGAAAGGCTGGAGAGCAGGTAATAATCATTGTAATAGGCTTCGTTCCTCTCGCCCCAGCCCCAATTTATATGATAATAGCCGTCGGAAGTGTAACCGTCGCAAATGAAGGCATGTCCGCCGGCGCCCGAAATGTCGTAGCCGTTGTAAAATACAGGTCTGCCGTTGTCCAATTCGTTCCTGACGAGTTCAATCCATTCCGACCAGGTGAACTCGGACTTCCAGACGAATCTTCCGGCATTAAAACCGTAAACGTTCCTGAGGGCGACGAGCGCATCCCAGGAATACGCGCCGCTCTCATACACAGAGTAAATCATTCCGACATTTGCGCCGCAGTGCCACATCACTTCCGCAACCGCATTGGCTTGTTCATCGTTGTACGAACCGGGAGTGTTGAAATCGACGCCACTCATCAAGTCCCAGTCATACTCGTTGTCGTATGCGATGGTAGTTTGTACGGTTTCGTAATTGGAACTGCCGCTTGCATAGTCATATAAGTAGTATGTATTGTTGGTAGAAGAGACCACCGGTTGGGCTTTGTGGTACTCCAGAAGTATCGCCATCGCCGTCGCCACGCATCCGGTCACCGTCTGAACCCCGTTTATCGCCGGCGTTTTCCTGTTGTAAGGGTCTTCTTGCGACCATTTCGCCGTTTCCAGCACATTGTTGCTCGTCCGGAGGCTGCTGCTCCCTGCGAGGAGAGATTGCCATTCTTCCTTAGCGGAATTGCTCGTTATGTTTTCATTTTCAGCCCAAGTGATTTCCTGCTGGTAGTTTTCAAGCCACGATTTCAGGTTGCCCGGCATGTCGTCGATGTCGATTTTCCCGCTTGTGCCGAATCCCAACACGGGGCGGACGCGGTCGTCGCCGGATACGATGACGAACCCATTGCCGTTGCCGATGTTGAAGACATAATAATCGGCATTGCTACCGGAATTTCTGAGCGCGGAGGCATTTTGGGCGGTTGCCGTATAGACAAGTTCAACGTCGTTCGCACTTCTGAGGATGGAAGAATCGAGAGTGTTCGCCGCATTTTGGGCTACTTTGGTTGCTGTGGATACATCTACGCGTTCAGCCCATACATTGGTGAGCGTCAGGAACGACATGATTAGAAATATCAGTTTTTTCATATTGTATGTATTGTGAAAATCATTTGCAGTCTGTTTTTGTACGGTGTCGGAAAACGAATTGCCCACGATATCACATCGTGGAACAATTCTATTGTCTTAAATATAGATAATAACGTAAACCTGTCGTGTGTATCATTGTACAACCGGGCGGTCGTCGGGTTCTTCCGTGCCGGACGATGTGTCATCGTCGTTGTCAGGCACAGTCGGTTCGTCGGACTCAACCGGATTTTCATCTTCGCTGGCGGTTTCATCGCCTTTCGTACCGCGCATGTTCCGTGCAATCCGAACATCGGTGAAAAGGCTATTGATGTCGCGCACGAAATTCGCTACTTCATCGCTTGGCTGGAACACAACGGACGCGTTTGCCTCGGTACACATGTCGTCGAGAAGGTCTTGCGCCTCGTCGGTTATTTCTCCCACGGTTACGGTGTCCGCCCTGAGCGCGCGTTTCGCGGCTCGCGCGGCGTCCAAAGTCTTATATTCGTTGTTTAAGTTTTCTGCTTCGGTGATGTAAGGCTCAAAACCGAGCGCAGCCACATTTTCGGAGTATTGCGACTTGCGGATGTCTTCCAAAAATCCGTCTATCACACCCGTTTTTTGTTTCAACGGCAGGCGATAGAAGCCGCTGTAGGGTTTCACTTCCGGATAGAGCGCTTTTGCGGCATCCCGTTCGGCTGCCAAAGGCAGATTGTCGCCGTCGAGCACCTTTCGCACCATGTAGTTTACCACCCGGCATCTTTCTTCGTCTTTCTCTTTCATAGCAGGTGTCTCTGCGTCGCCAGTTCCCTGTTTCGTCGCAGACCCAAGCAGAGCGATAAGCTCGTCCATACGTTCCATTTCGTCGGCAGAGATTTTGAGTTCCTCAATGTCTCCCGTTTCGGATAGCACATCCGGATATTCTTGGTCGCCGCCAGTGTTTTCGCCGTTGAAAGCCCGGAGGATTTCCATGAAACGCCTGCAAACGTACAATTTCTCCGCAGCGTTCAGCCTGCCCAGAGAAATGAAATCGATTTGCTTGTATTTTCTCATTTCAGGTTTATTTTGAAAATCAGTTAATATAAAAATG
>CAYZTO010000010.1:26665-29341 GCA_964481365.1 uncultured Parabacteroides sp.
CCGTGCGAAATGCCATTTTAGCCCTCGGGCGGGTTTCGCACGGTTTGTGAATTGCCCCTGCAATCCGCATTCCCGACTTCGGCAGCAAAGGTAATGCGAAAATGCAATAATCCTACAACTTTGCCTTAATTCCTATAACGAAAGTATGTTAAAGCCTTTTCCGGCACAGTTGGCGTACTGGAATCTTATTCCACTTTCCATTCATAAATGCCGGCGGAATTGTCGTCGGGCAGGACAATCTCAAGTTTCACGGCATCTGTCCTCACCTTGTCGAACGAGACGCGGTTTCCCGAGCCTTTCTCCAACCCGTAGCGGCTTGCATTCTGGACTGGTTGCCATTCCCCGGAGGGACTGCGGTAGTAAACCGCCCAACTTTTGGGTACGCGGCAGTCGCCCCACGGCGCATCGTCGTACCAATAGACGGTGCTGCCCGAAATGTCGGTCGCAGCGGGAAATTCATAGGTTATCCACTCGGTAGTGCCCTTGTTGGGGTACCAATGATAGTATGGGATAGTCCGGTCGTTTTCGTCTTTGGGAATATAACCGTCGTTGATTGCCGAAATGGATTTTGTATTGACTGATGCATCGACTTTGCTCTTGGAAGCGAGCGTTGCAGTCGGGACAGGCCGCGCCGCATTGACATCCTGCGGAAGCCAAACCGACATTGCCCCGGCTCCACGGTGCGCCCACGCGTAATATGGGATGAGGGTAAGCTGTACATCTTTCGGCGCGAGCCTCCCCAGCGAGTCGTAAGCCAGTGATTGTGCCCTTGCTTTCAGCGTCATTATGCCGTAAAGCAAATCAGGACGGAAAAACGTGGATATTTCCGGTTCGCGGTTCATCAGGATGCTTTGGATGTCGAAATTGTTATCCGGCCATTCTGCACAAAAGACTATAGGGCCTCGTTCTATTGCCACACGCCCTCTGTCAGCCTCTACTTTTTCGTTGGCTTTTACCACACGGGGTTCCATGTCGAAGTGCAGCTCGATTTTGTCCCCTTTTTTCCATTTGCGTTTGATGCAAACGTATCCTTTGTCTTCTGAAAAGTCTGCAAACTCATCATTCACGGTGATTTTGTAGTTCAGACGCTTTCCGTCATCATAATAATAAAGGTCGCTGGGCACCACCTGGTTTCGAACCCAGCCCGGCACGCGCAGTTTCAATGTGAACTCCCCGGCATTGTTCTTGTCCACCGTCAGCGTCACATTGCCGTCCCACGGATAGCGGGTGAGCTGCTCGATAGCGACTGCCTTTCCGTCGAGCTTCAGTTCGCACGCGTTGGTCATATATAAATTGACGTAGATGTCGCGGTCTTTCGTCGCATAGACATATCCGGGGATGGACGGTATGAAACGGCAGATGTTCGACGGGCAACACGCGCACCCGAACCATGCCTGACGCTGGTGCTGGCCTATGCTTTCGAGCGGGTTGGGGTAAAAGAAGGATCCGCCGTCAAGTGAAACGCCCGAGATTACGCCATTGTAGAGCGTGCGCTCAAGTACGTCGTAATACTTGCTCTCGCCGTGGAGCAAAAAGAGGCGGTAATTCATGTACACCTGGGCAATGGCGGCGCAGGTTTCACAATAGGCGGACATATTAGGCAGCTCGTAATTTTCGCCGAAGGCTTCACCGAGGTTCGTGGAGCCGACGCCGCCCGTGATGTAATATTTCTTGCCTACGATGTTCTCCCAAATGCGGTCGATTGCGTGTATGTAAGCCGAATCACCCGTGAGTGCGGCGACATCCGCCATTCCGGAATACATGTAACCCGCGCGGACGGCGTGCCCTACGGCTTCGCTTTGCTCTACGACAGGCTCGTGCGCCTGACTATACGAATCTTTACGGCTTGTGTAACCCCGCTTATCGAGGAAAAACTTAGCTTGTTCGAGGTATTTCTTGTCGCCGGTGACTAAATATAGCTTTGCCAACGCCATCTCAGCTATCTGGTGTCCCGGCACGCGCACTTCCTGACCCGGATTATCCCCGATTTCGCGGCACACGCAGTCTGCGTAACGTATCGCAATATCCAAAAAATTGCGCTTTCCCGTTGCCTGGTAGTGTGCAATTGCCCCCTCGACCAAATGTCCGAGGTTGTAAAACTCGTGACTTAGTTCTTCAACCTTCTCCCAGCGTTTCGAACCTGCCCATTCATGCGGATGCGCCGGATTCATGGTTCTTGCAGTGTAGAGATATCCGTCCGGCTCTTGCGCTGCGGCAACCAACACCAGTACACTGTCGATATACGCCTGCAGTTTCTTGTCGGGGTATGTCTGGAGGATATAGCTCGCGCCTTCGATAGTTTTATAAACGTCTGTATCGTCAAAAGAAAAGCCGGTCACTTGGAAAGTGTCGCACGGATTGGCAGCGCGGACGAAATTCTCGTATCGCCCGGTTTCCTCGCACTTGCTGAAAGCGAGGGGGATGGTTACCTCGCGGCTGGCTTTCAACCGCTGCCCCCAAAACGAATCCGAAACCTTTACGGAAGTAAACGGTACAGGGTCGATGGGATACCCGTGGTGTTCCTGCGCCACAGCGGAAAACGCAATGACGGCAGAGAGGGTGATTGGTATAAAAAAATTCATGGTGTTTTATATTTTGTTAGTGAGTAAAGGTGAATATTCAGGCTTCAAAGGTAATTCATTCCTAATGAAAATTATGCCGGACGGCCATTTTTTT
>CAYZTO010000010.1:29441-36469 GCA_964481365.1 uncultured Parabacteroides sp.
TTACAACATAAAATAGTGGGAATTGTGCCCTTACGAACTAATATCGCTTATTTGCTTTCTGCCAAATAAATGTCATTTGAATAATTCATATTGACACGGTGATTGTTGTTGTTCGTTACGTTAAGCAACATCACGTATTTGTGATACTGTTCGGCAGTAAGGACTTCTTTCATCAACTTCAGGTTACCGTAAATGGCTTCCTGCATCTTCTTTTCCTTCATATCTGCCTTTGCATGCAGACTTTCTTTCTGCTTCTCAATGAAGTAATTGTTTATAGCTTCTACTTGGTCTACTTGATATGAGCGTAAACTCAAATAATTGGACAATTGATACAGACTTGCCTCAAACGGCTCTTTCGAAGAAACTTCATTCTTTGCAAAAACACTTGTTGCGCCTAACAAAATGGCTGCAACCATCAAACCCAAACGTTTCATAACCAAATCTTTTTACCTAATCAAACAAATCTAAACAAGTTGAGGAACTCTTTCGGGCTACCTCTTTTTCTTTTACCGCTGCAAAAGTATCTATATGCTTAAAAACATAATTCTTGGGCACGTTAAAAGATTTGAATCCGCTTTTTCTTTTGATTTATATCAAGGATGTTTTGGCAATATGCCGTGATATGTACATCAAAAGTGAAAAAAGGATTGGAAAATCCACGTTATGCAGTCAATATGTGACAAAAATGTAACAAAAAGGAAATCCGTTTGCAATGTTATCCGCAACGAGACGAGCCGCACTGTGTGCAAATCAGGCAACCTTCCTGATAAACCAGAGTTTCACATCCGCAATTCGGGCATTTTTGCCCTTTTGCCACGGTTCCGTTAGGCAAATACTTTTTCAATGCTCGTTCTACGCCGGCTTTCCACGTATTTATGGATTCGTTGTTCAAATCCATCCCTTGGACAAGTTTTATGACTTGGTCTATAGGCATACCGTAGCGCAATACGCCGGATATGAGCTTGGCGTAATTCCAATATTCAGGATTGAACTTGCCATCCAAACCTTCGATTGTCATTTTGTAGCCACGGCGATTCTTGAATTGGAAGTCGTAATGTTTCTTGCCATCTTCATCGTAACTTTTTATAATTGAACCATGTGAGATATTTTTCGGCAGCATGATGCCTTCTTCGTCGTCGGCTAATCCTGTGAATATCTCGTAAGGATACCCGTTCATGAGACCAACGAATGCAATCCACCTTTCTTTCTTGTTTTGAAAGCGGACGACTTCTGCTTCTAATTCTCTCGGTCTTGTAGTGACGATGGCGGGAGTTTGCGTCAGTTTTTCGGAAACTTTCTTCTTTTTGGTATCAGCTGAAAGCAGAATGCCAGAACGCGAGCCGTCCCGGTAAACAGTGCATCCTTTGCAGCCGGAACGCCAAGCCTCGATATACAGGTCATTAACCAAATCTTCTGTTACATCGGATGGCAAATTGATAGTGACACTGATGGAATGATCTACCCACTTCTGTATCCTTCCTTGCATACGGACTTTCTGCATCCAATCCACGTCGTTAGACGTTGCTTTGTAATATGGTGAACGTGCTATCAACTCGTTAAGCTCGTCTTGGGTGTATTTCTTGGTTGTAGGGATGCCGTTGGCTTCCATCCATGTGACAAATTTGTGGTGGAAAACAATGTATTCCTCAAATGCGTCACCAGTTTCATCTACAAAGTCTATATGGATATCGGCATCGTTGGGATTCACCTTGCGGCGGCGTTTATATACAGGGAGGAAAACAGGTTCTATGCCTGAGGTCGTTTGTGACATAAGGCTCGTAGTGCCGGTGGGGGCTATGGTGAGGCAAGCGATATTTCGTCGTCCATAATGTTTCATGTCTTCATATAGTTGAGGGTCGGCTTCGCGGATACGGCAGATAAAAGGATTCTTCTCTTCGCGGGCAGTATCGTAAATCTGGAAAGCCCCGCGTTCTTTAGCCAAATTGACAGACGAACGATAAGCCGCCAATGCTAACGTCTTTTGTACTTCTTCCGCAAACGTAATTGCATCGTTTGAGCCGTAGCGGAGACCGAGGGCAGCCAACATGTCTCCTTCTGCCGTTATGCCTACACCAGTGCGGCGGCCCATTAGTGTTTTGCGTTGGATCTTTTCCCAAAGATGACGCTCGGCTTGCTTGATTTCCACAGACTCAGGGTCTGCATCTATTTTGGCGAGAATTTGATCGATCTTCTCCGACTCAAGGTCGATTATGTCATCCATAATGCGTTGCGCCAAAGCAACATGTTTCTTGAATAAGTCAAAGTCGAAATGTGCAGAGGGTTTAAACGGGTCAGTTACGTACGAATAGAGATTTATGGCTAACAGACGGCAACTGTCATAAGGGCAGAGCGGAATTTCCCCGCAGGGATTTGTTGATATAGTACGGAATCCGAGGTCGGCATACGAATCGGGAACGGACTCCCTAATAATGGTATCCCAGAAAAGTACCCCCGGTTCTGCAGATTTCCAAGCGTTGTGGATAATTTTGCGCCAAAGAGTTGATGCGTCGATATCTTTGAATACTGTGGGGTTTTTCGCATCGATAGGATATTGCTGTCGGTAAGTGGAACCGGAAATTACAGCATTCATGAATTCATCATCAATCTTGACCGATACATTGGCACCTGTTACCTTGCCTTCTGCCATTTTCGCATCAATGAATGCTTCAGAATCCGGATGCTTGATGGATACGCTAAGCATCAACGCACCCCTGCGTCCATCTTGTGCAACTTCTCGTGTGGAGTTGGAATAGCGTTCCATGAAAGGCACTAATCCTGTAGATGTCAATGCTGAATTTTTCACGGGTGAACCTTTTGGTCTGATATGCGACAAATCATGTCCTACTCCACCGCGTCTTTTCATAAGCTGTACTTGTTCTTCATCAATCCTTATAATGGCTCCATAAGAATCTGCCGGACCGTCTAAACCGATAACAAAGCAATTGGATAAGGAGGCTATTTGAAAGTCGTTCCCGATACCTGTCATCGGGCTGCCTTGCGGTATTATATACCGAAAATGATCGAACAAATCGAACAGCTGTTGTTCTGATAATGGATTGGGGTAATTTGATTCAATTCGTGCGATTTCACGAGCAAGACGGTGGTGCATATCTTGTGGTGAACGTTCGTAGATATTCCCGGAAGCATCCTTCAAGGCATACTTATTAACCCAGACTTTCGCTGCCAATTCATCGCCAGTGAAATAATCCAGTGAAGCTTTGTACGCTTCATCAAATGTATAGCTTTTCTGTTCCATGATATTTGGTGTTTTTACTTTTTTCGCTTGCGAATACCGAATCATGTTTTTGGAATATAGAAAAAAGAGGCTGTCCAAAATCAGCCAGCCTCTTTCCCGCATCTTTACGTGTGGTTTAATTCTGCAATAAACTTTCTATTTCCTCGACCGATGCCCTGAATGTCTTGTTAGTTTCAATTTGGTCCCTAACAGTCTTGCAGGCATGTAATACTGTGGCATGATCTCTTTTCCCTACAATCTTCCCTATATGTGAGAAAGAGCAATCTGTATATTTCTTTGCCAAGAACATCGTGACTTGCCGTGCCTGGACAATCTCGCGTTTCCGTGAATTAGTCTGAATCATTGACTGGTCCAGATTGAAGTATTTGCAAACGGTATCTTGTATGGACTGTATGGACAGTTGTTTCTTTTCCAGCCGGACAGCCATGCTTACTACACGTCTGGCAAGAGGAAGGTCTATTTCCTTGTTATTAACAACTGCATTAGCCATTAGAGAAACCAGGATTCCTTCTAAGTCACGGACATTTTCCGTTACATTGTTGGCAATAAAGTTGAATACCTCTTCCGAAATTCTTATGCCGTCTTGATTTATCTTGTTCTTCAGGATTTTCTTCCGCAAGTCTAGGTCGGGACGCTTTAGTTCCGCCGTCAGCCCCCATTTCAGACGAGTGATGAGACGCTCTTCCATGCCCTGTAAATCGACAGGCGGCTTGTCTGAGGTCAGTATGAGCTGTTTGTTCAGCATATGCAGATGATTGAAGATATGAAAGAACGTGTTTTGTGTCTTGTCCTTTCCGATTAACTCTTGGATATCGTCCAATATCAGGACATCTATGCGCTGGTAGAAATACAGGAAGTCGTTCACAGTATTCCTCCGTACGGCATCTGTAAACTGTAAGCTGAACAAATGTGCAGAAAGGTAGAGGACTTTCTTCATCGGGAAGTTCTCCTGAATCTTGTTCCCTATGGCATGGCAGAGATGGGTTTTCCCTACGCCTGAAGCTCCAAAGACAAACATCGGATTGTATGCCGTCTTCCCGGGGTTTTGTGCTATGTCCTCGCTCGCCGAGCGCACTAACAGGTTGCTCTCTCCTCTGAAGAAATTGTCGAAAGTGTATTTCGGATTCAAGCAAGAGTTCCAGTCTTGGTGGGCGCGGGAATCGAACAATCCCGATACGCCGGTCAGTACTTGTGGTTTCTTCTGTTCGGAGGGCTTGTTTATCATGCTTTGCTCATCGCGCATATTGCCGTATGATGCCATACGGTACGTAAGCCTGATGCCCTCCCCGGCTACTCTGTACAAGACTGGCTGTAGGACTTGCTGGTAATGTTCATCCAAATATTCACCGAAGAATTGGCTCGGTACGTTTATTTTGAATTCCTTGTTCTCGAAAGAGTATGGCACTATCGGCTTGAACCATGTGTCGAACACCGCCTCCGGCACTATATCTTTTATGATTGCAAGGCACTTAGCCCATAATATTTGACAATCCGTCTGCATGTCTTTACTTCCAATCTAAGCTGTGTTTAATCTTTGTCTTCTATCCTTATCCTTTTTGTGCTCGCAAAGTTTAGAAATAAATTCTGAAAAAAAAAGCTCCTTTTCGCTTGCACATTTCCTTTCTTGTTTATCCTGTTTATCTTCAAGAAATTATTCGGGGCAAGTTTTTTGTTTTGTCCAGAAGTTGTGCTTCAACTCCTTCCCCTCACCCTGTTCTCAGAACACGGAGAAGTGTACGTAACGTTTTGGGTTTTCCCGCAGGTCGAGGAGCAGCTTGGACGCATTTTCTGTCGTGCTGTTCAGGTTGTCGTACAAGGTTCTGTCGTTGAGCAATAAGCCTACGCTGTTGTCGGTGGCGTTCAGTTTGTCGGTGGCGAGCTTCAGATTCGAAAGTGTCTCATTCACGCTGGTGACTGTCTCGGCGAGCTTCAGGTCTTTAAGCTCCGCGCTCACCGTCGTAAAGTTGTCCGTGATGGTTTTCAGGTTGGAGACTATTCCGGGAACATCGCATTCCAGCATCCGGTTCAGTCGCTGTGTGGATGTTTCGAGGTTGGACGTGGTTTTCTCGATGTGCGTTAGCGACTGGGTAAGGGCGGGATGGTTCACTATCTGCTGGATGCCTCCGAGAATGGAGTCGAGCTTCGGTAGCAGTGCTTCTACGGAGGGGAGTATCTTTTCCTGTATGGATTCCATCATCTCCTCGCTCATGCGCCCTTCTATCTGGTCTCCGGGCTTCAGGAACTCGTCGGTGTACTTGTTGAGGTGGATATGCAGCTCTGCCCCGCCAAGGAAGCTGTTCACTACGGAGATGTAGCTCCCCTTGTTGATGCGCATGTCGTCGTCGAGGCTTACATCCACCATTATCCGGTTAGTAGTACCGTAGTCGTAGGTAATGTCGCGCACCAAGCCCACCTTGAACCCCTCTATATATACCGGGCTGGATATAGTCAGCCCCTTCACGTTGGTGAACATCACCTCATAGTGGTTCGCGGGCTTGAACAAGTTCACCCCTTTCAGGTAATTTATCCCATAGTATAGCATTCCCAAACTGATAATGGACACAAGCCCGATTATCGCTTCTTTCGATAGTTTCGTTTTCATGTTATGTTATATTATTCTTTATGTTCGGTTGTCAGTACACTCGCTTCCCGTCCTTATAGGTGACTATGAAAGCGTCTTTAAAGTCTTGCCGCACCTTCCGCCACAGCTTCAGTATGGCGTTGTAGTCGGACGATTTCCCGTAGGTATATCTGTAAATTCCTTTCTCGTGGAACACCTCCACGTCCTTGTACCCTTTGAAGAAGCGCGACCCCGCAGGCAGCTTCTTGTCCGACGTGAGGATTTGTATCCTGTACACGGAGCCTTCGGGCTTCCTTCCCGCTGGTGATTCCGGTTGGGGCGGCGGCGGTGCCACGGTTTCCTCTAGCGGGGGAGAGGGCGCCCCTGCGGGCTGCCGTTTGTCGAAGCTCCGCTTGTAACTGCCGAAGGCTTTCGCTATGGCACCTGCCAAGGCATCCTGCCCGGCTGCCGAAGACATGTACTGCTCTTCGGCAGGGTTGGAGATGAAGCCCAGTTCGACCAGCACCCCCGGCATCCCTGTCTTGCGCAGCACGAGGAAGCCTGCCTGCCTCACGCCCCGGTCTGCCCGCCCTGCCTGCGCGAAGCCTTTCTGAACCTCCGAGGCGAAGCTTATGCTTTGCTCCAGGTGCTTGTTTTGCATGAACTCGAAGATGATGTATGATTCTGTCGAATTGGGGTCGAAGCCTTCGTAGCGTTGCTGATAGTTGTCTTCCAGCAGGATGGCTGAGTTCTCGCGCATGGCGACCTCGAGGTTCTCGTCCGTCTTTGCCAATCCGAGTGCGTAGGTCTCGGCGCCCCTCGCGCTGCCGCCTTTCCGTACGGAATTCACGTGGATGGAGATGAAAAGGTCTGCCTTGTTACGGTTGGCTATGTCCGCGCGGGTGTCGAGCGGGACGAAACGGTCGTCTTCCCGCGTGTAAAGCACCTTTACACCGGGGTGCTCCTCGCGAATCATCCTGCCGAGGCGCAATGCCACCTGCAGGTTGATGGTCTTCTCCACGGATTTCGCCCCGCGTGCCCCGGGGTCTTTCCCCCCGTGCCCTGCGTCGATTACCACCGTGAAGTTTTCCCCTGCGGGAGATGCCAGCAATGCAGGTGCTGCCAGCAGCAGGATTATATATAGCGTCAGCTTCGTTGTCATGGGGACGTGCTTTCCATACTGTTTTCCGAACTCACAAAAGTAATGCTTTT
>CAYZTO010000011.1:0-20581 GCA_964481365.1 uncultured Parabacteroides sp.
TCTTCAAAGTTTCCGGATGGCAGAGATTCATGTTCCTCATCCCTGCCGCCACAGTATCGGCAGCAGCTTGTTATGCTGCCATTTCCGGTGCCATAGGTTCGATGACCTATGCTTTTATGCCCGATGAGTATTTCAACCACATAATAGCACCGGAACACATCCTCTATATACCGGGGGCAGTGTTATGCGCCCTGATACTCTTCGCAGGATGGCTTGGCAAGAAGGAAATCACATCTGCTAAATTACGAATCCTGAGCTGCACGGCATCTATGGTATTGGTAGTCGTCGCAATGTGGCAAGGTGCGTTGCATTTCGGGAAAACATACACGAATCTTCTGAAGATGACCGTATATTATGCACAAAACGACAAGTGGGAATGGGTCTTGGATGCGACCAGGAACAACCGCAGCAATTACCTGTATGTCGGCTACCGCAATCTCGCCCTTTCTCACTTAGGTAAGTTAGGTGACGATATATTCAAGTACCCGCAAGTAGGACCGCTCGGGCTCATTCCTACATGGGACCAGTCCTTGAGCGCATCACGGCTCCTCAGCGACATATATTACCACATCGGGGATATCGCTATGGCACAGGAGATGGCGTTCGAGGGAACTAACGTGGCAGAAGAAGGCGGCTGCCCGCATTTGTGGAAACGCCTTGTCGAAACCAACCTAATATTCGATGCTCCGAAAGTAGCCCTCAAGTATATTAACATGCTGTCGAAGACCGCACACTACCGTGATTGGGCAGAGAAACGGCGCGACCTTGCCTTGCATCCTGAGCGCATAGATACCGATTCCATCCTCGGACAAAAACGGAAATTCTTCGGGGGCGAGCTGCACTTACGGCATACATTCGGTATAGATTACGACCTCAAAGGCATAATAGACCACTGCCCCGAAAGTCATGTAGCGATAGAATACCTCGGCTGCCTTTATCTTCTTTGCAAGGATTTACAAGGATTCGAGGGGCTTCTCGACAAATACTACGGCACGGAAGCACTCCCCCGCCTGCCCCTCTCATTCCAGGAAGCCGTCATGCTGCTTTATGAAAACAACCCGGAAAAACGTGATTCCTTGGGCGTGAGCAAAGATGTAATCGCGCGGTTCGCTGTTTTCCGCAAGGCGATAAACACCAAATCACCCAACACAAACGAAATCGCACGCTATTTCGGGAACACTTATTGGTTCTATTTTGCGTTCTATTACTTTAACTCTAAAAAGCAATAACATGATGAAACACTCCCATCTCCTCCTACTGATATGCCTGCTCACGGCTGCCTGCCGGAGCGGAATCACCATCGATACCGAAAAGCCCGAACAGCCTGCAATCTACCCTGACTACGCAGGTGTTACCATCCCGCCCAACATAGCACCGCTCACTTTCATGCCTGATTTCGAAACCACAGAAGGGGAAGCGCGTCTCTCTTTCGGCGGATTTACCATTACGGCAAAGCTGTCCGACAAAGGATTCCGCCCGGACATCGACGACTGGCACAGCCTTCTCGACAAGGCAAAGGGCAACGAAATCTCTGTAAAGGTCGTACTTCGGGAAGACGGCAAGTGGGTCGGCTATGCACCGTTCACGATATACGTAGACGATGAGCCTATAGACCGCTACCTTTCCTACCGGCTTATCGCACCCAACTACATCACTTGGAACAAAATGGGCCTCTACCAACGCGACCTTACCTGCTTCAAAGAAAAACCAATAGTCGAGAACAACCAGACGGACATCAACTGTATGAACTGCCATTCATTCTGCAACCGCGACGGATCCACCATGCTTTTCCACATGCGCGGCAGGAATGCAGGTACATATATCATACGGGGAAAAGAAATAGAGAAGCTGGAAACCAAAACACCACAAACCATATCCCCGCTCGTCTATCCAAGCTGGAATCCAGACGGGCGCCACATAGCTTTCAGCGTCAATGAGACATACCAGTCCTTCCACCCGAGCGACAGAAACCGCATCGAGGTCTTCGATACTGCTTCCGACGTGGTGGTTTACGACTCCGAGACCCACACTATTTCGACATCGCCCCTGCTGAGTTCACCGGAAAGGTTCGAGACTTTCCCCACGTTCTCGCCCGGCGGCGACTCGCTATACTTCTGCTCTGCCGAAGCCCGACCGCGTGAGGAATTCCGCGATGTGAAGTACAGCCTCTGCCGGATTGCCTATGACCACCGCAGCGGCACGTTCGGTACGACCGTAGATACCCTCTTCAATGCCGAGACAGAACAGCGGAGCGCCTCTTTCCCCCGCGTATCGCCCGACGGCAAGTCGCTCATGTTCACCGTCTCATCCTACGGGAATTTTACTATCTGGCACAAGGATGCCGACCTCTACCTGCTCGACATCGCCACGGGGAAATATCATGCCCTCAGCAATGCAAACAGCAACGACGTAGAAAGTTACCACTCGTGGAGTTCCGACAGCCGCTGGTTCGTGTTCAGTTCGAGGCGCGACGACGGGCTGTACACCGTCCCGTATTTTGCCATGCTCCTGCCGGACGGGACAACAACCAAGCCCTTCGCCCTGCCGCAATCCGATGCGACAAAATACCGCAACTACCTGTTTTCGTATAATATACCGGAGCTGACACGCACAAAAATCGAGGTAAGCGAGTACAAAATCAGCCTTGAAGCAAAAAACGGCACCGCGCACCAGATTGAATTCCGCTGAGCGCCGCGCAGCATCGGCACAGTGTTGCGGTTTTGGCTGCTATGCCCTATCTTTGCCGCGCACCAAGGGGGTAAAACCCCGGGGACCGGCATGGGGTAACCGCCCGACGTGCAAAAAGGAGACACGACATGAACATCTGGGAGAAATTAAAGCACACGCACCAACACCGTTCGGGGGCGATTGAACTTCTGAAGTACATCGGACCGGGGTTGCTCGTCACCGTAGGGTTCATCGACCCCGGCAACTGGGCGACCAACCTCGCGGCAGGGTCGGAGTTCGGCTACGCCCTCCTGTGGGTGGTAACCTTCTCGTCGGTGATGCTAATCATCATCCAGCACAACGTGGCGCACCTTGGGATTGTTACCGGGCTTTGCCTCTCCGAAGCCGCCAACCTCTACCTGCCACGGCGCGCCAGCCGCCCCATCCTCGGCTCCGCGATGCTGGCAAGCATATCCACTTCCCTGGCAGAAATACTCGGAGGAGCCATAGCCCTGCAAATGTTGTCGGGCATGCCGATAAAGATAGGCGCGATAGTAATCACCGCCGTCTGCCTGGTAATGCTGCTCAGCAACACGTACAGCAAGATAGAAAGGTGGATAATAACGTTCGTCTCCATCATCGGGATTTCGTTCCTCTACGAGCTTTTTCTTGTAGATGCCGACTGGCATGCAGCCGTGGAAGGCTGGGTGAAACCCTCGTTCCCCGATGGTTCGCTGCTTGTTGTGATGAGCGTCCTCGGAGCAGTTGTGATGCCCCACAACCTCTTCCTCCACTCCGAAGTAATCCAAAGCCGCGAGTGGCACCTCGAAAATGAGCAGGTGATAAGCAAGCAATTGAAGTACGAATTCTTCGACACCCTGCTCTCGATGCTCATCGGGTGGGCTATAAATTCTGCCATGATAATACTTGCCGCCTCCACATTCTTCCGCGAAAACATACCGGTAGGCGAGCTGGACCAGGCACAACAGCTGCTCGTCCCACTGCTGGGAGACAACGCGGGGACAATCTTTGCCATAGCCCTTTTATTGGCAGGAGTCTCCTCTACAATAACTTCCGGGATAGCGGGCGCGTCGATTTTCGCCGGCTTCTACGGCGAGGCATACCACCACAAAGACCTCCACTCCCGCCTCGGAGTGTACCTCTCCTACATACCCGCGCTCCTTGTCATCTTCCTGATAGACAATCCTTTCCGTGGACTTATCATCTCGCAGATGGTGCTGAGCATACAGCTCCCCGTCACTGTTTTCACGCAAGTGTACCTCACATCCAGCAAGAAGGTGATGGGGAAATTCGTGAACAGCCGCTCCACCACTGCAATCCTCATCGCGCTCGGGAGCCTCGTCACCATCCTGAACCTCGTCCTTTTCGGGCAGCTTCTTTTAGGATAACCCGCACCTACATAAACATACCCCTACATCTGCATAGAATTTTCCGCGCGGGTAGCAGCACATATCCCGGCAGGCATCAACATAAAAACAGGCAGGTAACAAAATGTACCCGCGCAGGTAACAAAACATACCCATGCAGAAAAACATATTTCCTGTGCATGGAAAAACTGAGTATCTTTGCTTCGCGAATAAAAATTACACGAATATGCTGATATACAACACCACGTTCCATATCGAAAAAAGTGTCCTCGACAAGTGCGTTTCCTATTTGAAGAAAGAATACATACCCGCCGCCGTGGAAAGCGGGCTACTGCGGTCGCCACGGCTGCACCGGGTCCTGCCTTCGGGAAATGACACCGGAAGTGAAAGCTATGCCGTCCAATTCGAGGCAAAAAGCATGGCGGCTTTGCGCTATTGGATGATGCACCACGGGGCGGCGCTCCACAAGGAAATTGCCGAAAGGTTCGGGCAGGATGTGGTGGGTTTCTCTACTTTGCTTGAAGAAATACGATGGGAGGAGGATTGACAAAGGAACGGATAATCCTCGGCATAGACCCGGGGACTATCGTGATGGGCTACGGGCTTCTGTACGTGCAGGGCAACCATCCCGTACTGGAAACGATGGGAGTTTTGAAGCTGGACAAGTACGAAAACCACTACTTGCGCCTGAGGAAGATATTTGAGCGCGTCACCGGGCTGATAGACCAGTATCATCCCGACGAACTTGCCATAGAGTCCCCGTTTTTCGGGAAGAACGTGCAGAGTATGCTGAAGCTGGGGCGGGCACAAGGAGTGGCAATGGCTGCGGCTCTGGAGAGGGACATCCCCATCTTCGAATACGCGCCCCTGAAGATAAAAATGTCGATAACCGGCAACGGAAATGCCTCGAAGGAACAGGTGGCAGGTATGCTGCAAAGGCTTTTCCACATCCCCGACGAGGCGATGCTCCCCCAGCTCGACGCTACCGACGGGCTGGCGGCTGCCGTGTGCCACTACTTCCAGAGCAATTCGCCCGTGGCGGAGAAAAAATACAGCAGTTGGAAGGATTTTGTAACGAAAAACCCGGGGAAAATAAGGAAATAAAAAGAAACAGGAGCCGGGAAACGATAGCCAGGCTCCTGCATCCCAAGGTGTTAGAATTTATAGCCCAACGTCAATACCACGCGGTTTGTATTAGTCTTCATAGACGCACCCCAGCTGTCTACCACCGGAATTCCCTCGTCGTCGAATATCGGGGCGAAGGCATACACGTCTTCTTTCTGGCGTTTGTATATATAACCCAAATCGGTGTAGAAGTGCGGGGTGAAGCGGTATCCGATACCTACTGAATAGCTGTTCGAGCCACGGTCGATGTTGTAGTTGGGGATAGTGCCTGCGGTAGCGACAGAAACATTATTGTCCAACATGTCGTCCACCATGCCTGTACTTGTCCACGCATACCCAGCCCTCACTGCGAATTGCGGGGTGACTTTAACCTCAGCCCCTACCCTTACGGTGTGGGAATTCTTGAAGAAAGTTTCGATGTCGGCGTTAGTATAAGGGTCTTCAGTGCCATAGTAGTCGTACATCTTAGTGCGGCTGTAATTCATAAGCTCATAGTCCACGCTCACCAAAGCGACCTGCCCTATGATTCCCGCCGCGCTGATAGTCCATTTGTCCGGCGTGCGGTATTCGTATTTGGTGAAGGCATTCCCCGGAGTATTGGCGACCATTATGCTGTTATCCACCTCGGAACGTCCTTCCACATAGTAGTAATCCGTCATTTTATACCACGTGGGCGAATGGTAAGAAACCCCGAAACGCAGAAAATCCGCCGGGATTACGATTGCCCCGAAGATGAAGTTGTATCCCGTACCGTCTGTACTTAATCCATTTACACCGTCGGAAGTACCCAACGAAAGGCTGCTTCCATCTTCAAAATATTCATTGTATTGCGAGGAATAGTCGTAGTTCAAATCCGTGATTCCCACAGATGCACCCAACAAAAAGACGTTGGAAATGTTGGCTCCGAAGGCTATGGTGTATTGGTCTACCGCCCCGCTTTCACTAACATTGAGCACGGTTTCGTCTATTGCAGTGTTGATGCCGTCACTATTGATATAGGGGCTGTAAAAACGATTGTTCCGGTAACCCATCATCCCGGCGTTCATGGCGATGACAGACATCCAGTCCCCGACATTGGAATACGGGTCATAATCTTCGGTTTGCCAAAGCTGGTTGCCCGTCCAACCCGCATAATTGGCATTGGCAGCCGCATAGTCTGAAAGGGAATAATCCATACCCCCCAAACTGCGTGCCGTGTAATTGCGGGAAAAATTCTTTAGACGGTTATATGAGAATCCGACATTCCAACTTACCAGACCCTCATCGTTTGCTGTAGGGAAGTAGCCGACGTATGCAATATTATCGAAATAGACTTTCGTCCTGTTCTCGTCGGCTGTAGTCCCGAACCAGTTCGTATTTGCATTGGTGGAGTTCACACTTAATGTCGTTACAACCTCAGAGCTACGATAAACAGCCAAACCCGCAGGATTTACATTCAATACCGATATATCTCCGCCTAAAGCACCGAATGCACCACCCATGCTCAGGAAACGAGCCGTACCGTTGGATTCCGATTGGACATAACGATATGCGTCAATCATTCCCTGCGAATAGGCAGCACCCACACACAATGTCAGTGTGGAAAATAGTGTTATTACTTTTCTTTTCATGTTTCGTTCTATATATTATATAAAGATAAAGGAGAAAGCCGTAGATACTCCAATTAATTTCATATACACCGGCTTCTCCTTGTTTTGTCTAACAATCAGAAAACTTATCTTCTTCCGCCGCCACTGCTTGAACGGCCTCCGCCGCCTCCGCTGAAGCTGCCACCACTTGAGCGTCCGCCCCCGATACTGCCACTACTCATACTCGAACGAGAACCACCACTGTAACTGCGTGATGAATTAACCGAGCTGCTCCTGGTTGATGGCACTGAATAACTTCTGGTAGAGCTGCTGCTCGAACGCCCTGTTGAAATCCTACTGGTACTGCTCTGACTGGATGAGGAGGCACTTGAGCGGGTTGTACTCTGACGTGTACGAGCTGTCGTGCTTGATGCTGATTTATTATTTGTTGTAGTTCCCCTTACTGAACTACGGCGGACCGTAGTCCCGCTTGCCGAACTGCGGCGAAGTGACGAACTGCTGCTCGAACGCCCGTCACGAACCGAACTACTTCGCAGTGCCGAAGAAGCCTGACGTCCGTTCCTACCTACTACAGAATGGCTACCAACGCGGTTGTATGCATACGAACGCCCGTGTGAATAATGGCGGAGAGGAACTCCATGCGCCCAATAATTATGTGCCCAATGACCATGGAAATGAGGTCCCCAATATCCACCCCAATGCCATCCCCAATATGGGACATACCAAGAATAATACCACCACGGGTCGTACCAACTATACCACCAAGGATTATACCAACCATAATACCAACGCGGATACCAGCCATAATACCAAGGAGATTCAACATCTATGTAAATATTCACATCTCCCCCGTTTGCGTCATAATCATAGGCATAATATCCGTCGCTCACATAAAGATCGACTTCATCTGCCCCTACTATGGTAAGTTTGCTGGGAGAATGGAAGCGAACGATGCGCTCGCTATATTCAAGGTCTGACCGACGCCCGTCTGATTCGTCTTCCGATACTTCCGACGCATAAGAAGCTTCCTCAACATATTCCATACGTTCGTACTCTTCAGCATCACCATCATAACGACGGTTATAGGCATCGACATCAATGTCCAAGCCTGATGCATCCGAATCCGAAGATTCCCTAACCGACAAGGAAACTGCAGAAGTGCGTACCGCAACATTATCCGTTGTTTCCTCAACGTTCTCAGCTTTCGCTTCTTTTGTATCTTTGGCAGAGTAATAGATATCATCAAAAAACTCTTCTTGAGCTGTCGCGCCAAATGCCAAAAGAAGCATAAGCGTTAAAGATGTCCATTTCATTGCTCTCATAATCGTAACTCCTTATAATTTATTGCTTAGACTTACTTGCAGACTTAAAGTTTAACTTTGCCAAACTGAAGTCCTTTACTTATATAGGCAAAGATATACGCTTAATACTATTCCTCTACCATTTACATATACTTTAACGTGCCTTTTATATATCCTATTTGCCAAGGATTGTCTTGCCCATCGCTTATCCAATGCAGTATTTTACCAACAAATTGCTATATGATGCCCTTATAATTCCCTATTTATGGGTATTGCGAAGCCTCAAAACACCTCCTACTTTTGCAAAAATTATATATCGATAAACATAATGGAGATGGATTTAGAAAAATTTTCGTCAAAACACCTTCCAACAAGAAGAATTATCATTCTAAAAATTCTACTGCCACTAAAAAACGACCAAAAGTAATAGAAACTGGAGAAGATAAGAATTGTTTATTACGAAACATATAAAATCAACATTAAAATGGATACATTGAAACGATTGCAACATTTCATGGGAAACATGAGAATTCTATTGCCTATTTCCTTGTTTTTGTCCGGACTGAGCGCTGTGGCAGGACTATTGCCATACTTGCTCATCTGGCTTATTGTAAAAGAACTGCTAGAAACAGGCTCTCCGTCGGAACAGACAGCACAATACTCCTTGTGGGCAGCAGGACTCGCCGTAATAGGAATCATACTTTACTTCGGAGCCCTAATGTCATCGCACCTTGCAGCATTTAGGGTAGAGTCCAACATTAGAAGAGAGGCGATGCACCAAATGGTAAGAATGCCACTCGGTTTCTTCGAAAACACAACAAGCGGACGCATCCGCAAAATAATAGATGACAACGCCGGGATAACCCACTCATTCATTGCCCACCAGATGCCCGACCTTGTCGCAGCTTTGTTGATGCCGATAGTTGCATTGGGGCTTATTATTTGGTTCAACTGGCAACTCGGTTTAGCCTGCATCACACCCATCATCCTTGCAATGTTGTTGATGGCGTACATGATGGGAACAAAAGGTCGTGAATTCATGCAATTATACATGAACGCACTTGAAGAAATGAACACCGAAGCCGTGGAATATGTCAGAGGAATCCCCGTCGTGAAAGTGTTCCAGCAGACCATTTATTCATTCAAGCATTTCCATCAAAGCATAATGGACTACAACAAAATGGTAAAGACATACACCCAGATGTGGCAACACCCCATGTCGCTATACACTATTCTCATTAACGGATTCGTCTATTTCCTCACCCCTCTCACCATATTAATGATAGGGCGAACTAACGAACCTCTTTCTGTATTACCAGACTTTTTCCTTTTCGTGCTGATAACCCCACTTTTTTCTGAATGCATTATGAAATGCATGTACCTCAGCCAAGCGATAGGACAAACTAGTGAGGCTATCAACAGACTGGACAATCTTCTCTCATGCCCGCAGACATTTGTGCCGGTTTCACCAAAATGTCCCGTACATTTCGACATATCTTTCGAACACGTTTCTTTCAAATATCCTGATGCCAATGGAAAAGCTGTAGACGACGTTACTTTTTCCATCCCAGAAGGGAAGAAAGTGGCACTTGTTGGAACGTCAGGGAGCGGAAAAACTACAATCGCGCGACTTGTTCCCCGTTTTTGGGATGTTCAAGAGGGATGTGTAAAAATAGGAGGAATCGATGTCCGAGACATAGCCCAAACACAATTAATGCAGAATATCTCATTCGTATTCCAAAACACAAAACTGTTTAAAAGATCCCTGCGGGAAAATATCCGCTATGGAAAACCTAATGCCACCGATGCAGAAATCCTGAAAGCTGTAGAAATGGCTCAATGTGATGAAATAATAAGCACGCAACCTAATGGTCTGGACACTTGCATCGGAAGCGAAGGAACCTACCTTTCCGGTGGGGAACAGCAGCGGATAGCCCTTGCACGCGCCTTGTTGAAAGACTCTCCCATAGTTATACTCGATGAAGCTACCGCTTTCGCTGACCCTGAAAACGAATACCGGATACAACAAGCCTTTGCACGTTTAGCGAAAGGAAAAACCGTCTTGATGATAGCACACCGCCTGTCGAGTGTCATCGATGCAGACGAAATCCTAGTCATCGACCACGGGAAAATTGCTGAACGTGGAACACACATAGAACTCATTGCCCGAAAGGGAATTTACTCTAAAATGTGGAATGAATACCAGCAATCTGTAAGCTGGACTATCGGAAAGGAGGTCAGCCATGAATAAGATGCTGCATTGGCTCGAAAAACGCTTCGCTTTAAGCCGGAAAGGGTCTAAAAACTTCTGCAGAGGAGTGCTTTTCACTACAATCCTGAACATTGCCATGATGTTGCCCGCAGTGTTCGTATTCCTTTTCCTCGACGATTATCTACAAACTATATGGGGCAGAACCATAACGCACGACTTCAGATACTACTGCATCCTAGGAATAAGTTTTATGGCTATCACCTACCTATGCGCCGTACTGCAATACCGGAACGTTTACACAAATGTTTACAATGAAAGTGCAACACGCAGGATATCACTCGCCGAGAAATTGCGTAAACTACCGCTTGCTTTCTTCGGAGAAAAAGACCTCTCGGATTTGACATCCACTATCATGGACGATTGTACCGACTTGGAGCACACTTTCTCCCATGCCGTCCCGCAATTGTTCGCTTCATTACTGAGCATCACGCTAATATCCATCGGAATGCTATTTTATGATTGGAGACTCACGCTAGCTTTGTTCTGGGTTGTACCGGTCGCACTGTCAATAATCTTTGCTTCAAAACAACTGATGCGCAAAGGAAACAAGGAAAACTATTGGAATAAGCGTGCTGTGACAGAGCAAATACAGGAAGGTTTAGACATGATACAGGAAATAAAGTCATACAACCGAGAAAATGAATATCTTCAACAGCTTGACAACAAAATATCCTATTACGAAAAAATCATGACGCATAACGAGCTGTTGCTTGGCATACTTGTGCAAGGCTCACAAAGCATATTGAAACTTGGATTAGCCAGCGTGATACTTGTCGGTGCTTATCTTTTGGCTTCAGGAGGCACAAGCCTCTTCGCATACTTGGTATTTCTTACCATCGGCTCACGGATTTACACCCCAATCAACGAAGTGATGAACAATCTCGCCGCACTCTTCTACCTCGACGTGCGCATAGACCGCATGAACGAAATGGAAGCCCTCACAATCCAGCAAGGCACAACGGATTTCAGCCCTTCAAAATATGACATCACATTTAAAAATGTCCGTTTCTCATACGAAGAAGGCAAACAAGTGCTGCAAAATGTTTCGTTCATTGCACGGCAGGGAGAAATCACCGCACTTGTAGGTCCTTCAGGAAGTGGAAAAAGCACAGCAGCTAAACTGGCTGCAAGATTTTGGGATATACAATCCGGACAAATCCTTTTGGGCGAAACGGATATAAGTCTCATCGACCCCGAAACCTTACTAAAGAATTTTTCCATAGTATTCCAAGATGTGGTACTATTCAATGCTCCTATCATTGATAATATCAGGATTGGCAAACGAGACGCTACCGACGAAGAAATCTACCGCGTAGCGAAACTCGCCCAATGTGATGAGTTCATAAGCCGTATGCCACAAGGTTACCAAACAATTATCGGAGAAAATGGCGAAACACTCTCCGGCGGTGAACGCCAACGCATTTCTATAGCCCGTGCTTTGCTGAAAGATGCCCCGATTGTCCTTCTTGACGAAGCAACCGCATCACTCGATGTGGAAAACGAAACAAAAATCCAAGCCGGAATCTCGGAACTGGTGCGCGGCAAAACTGTCCTCATCATCGCCCACCGGATGCGCACCATAGCAAATGCTGATAAAATTATCGTATTGGAAAATGGTATGGTGGCAGAAGCAGGCTCACCGGAAGAACTGGAAAAGAAAGGCGGGGCATTCGCAAAAGCCGTTGCACTGGAACGGAAGAACAGGAATGCCGGATAAAAACGGCAATTACGGTTTCATTTCAAATAGTTTTGCCCCGGAATACTTGGTTCTGGGGCAGAATATTGAGAAATTACATGGAATCCACCGCAGAAGATTCCAACCTGTCCAGCACATCCCAGAAACGTTGTGGAAGATGGATGTTTTCAATAGGAACGGCATCTTTGAACAAAGGCGCGATTTCTTCAGGTTTAAAACCCGCAATGCCACAGCCTATCTCCGTAACCAAAAACACCATTTCCGGATGCTCTTTGGCAAAGTTGATAAATTCATCAACGTAAGGTTGGATAGCGTCCACGCCGCCATGCATCGTCGGAATACCATACGTCTGTCCTTGCAAACCGACTCCTTGTCCCCAAATTGCACCCCATTTCTTGTAAGCAAGATATGCCGCGCCACCACCATGATGACCGCTCAAATTGCTTCCGAAAACAAAAATCTCGCATGGCTTCAAGATTTCTATACGGGCAGAAGAAACACGCCCTTCATGATTTGCTGAATGTTCTTTCATAACTATACTATATTACAAATGACAATCCTATCGTTAAATATGGTTTGCGAACCCTATTCCTACCTTTAAAAAAACTCTGCCCGCTTCACAGTGGGCAGAGTCGAGGAAAAACAAAACAATCCACAAAAACTATTATTTGCGCTACTACTTACTAAGTATTATATAATAAACACATTATCTCAGTATTACCCTTCCACTTTTATCTTATCTTACCTCACTGAATTTCTTCTCTTTACCTGGATTTATCACAAAAATACTTCGTTTAAATATTTAGCCTAATTTCCTTGGGGTTAATATCTATATAAAATACATAACCTACAATTTATACAATACTACTCCCATTTGGCTTACATATTTCAACGATTTTGCTCCTTGTCGTTTCAATATGACATTACCGACTTTCAATTCCGCTCTACCGAATCAACTTGTTTGTTGCCGTATCCGGAAAAACGACGGCTGGTTTAAAACTTTTTGCCTCCTCAAAATCCATCAATGCATACGACATTATAATAATCACATCTCCGGGTTGGACCTTGCGGGCTGCCGCTCCGTTCAGGCAAACCACACCCGAACCCGGCTCTCCTTTTATCACGTATGTTTCGAAACGTTCACCATTGTTGTTATCAACAATCGACACTTTTTCATTCGGAATCAGGTTGGCTGCCTCCATCAACTCTGCATCGATAGTAATGCTGCCGATGTAATTCAAATTAGCTTCCGTCACCGTTACCCGGTGAATTTTCGATTTAACTACTTCTATCAACATCGCCTTTAAACTTATGGTTTGAAGTGTATTTAATATTGTCTATTAACCTCACATCTCCGCAATAAACAGTAATGCAACCGACCGGATAATCTGTTTCATCCCATTTGCCGATAGGCTGCATGGTGTGCCCATCCACTATTTCATAGTATTCTACCCTCATGGCTGGTTCCTGCCCGATTGCTTTTACCACGAAATCCTTTACTTCCTCCACGCTTTTCCCTGCTGAAAAATCCACGCTTTCCCGTAAAACACGTGCAATCAACGGTGCTTTTTGCCGAAGTTCCGGTGTAAGCCTTGTGTTACGGCTGCTCATTGCCAATCCGTCCGCTTCACGCATGATGGGACAATCCACAATACGCACAGGTATGTTTAATTGTTTGACCATAGCACGTATAACCGCTATTTGCTGGAAATCTTTCTCTCCGAAATAAGCATTATCCGGCTCTACTATATAAAACAACTTGCTGACAATCTGTGCAACCCCATTGAAATGCCCCGGACGGCGGGCGCCTTCCATTACCTGCATTACAGGACCAAAATCGAAAGTCCGTGTGTCCGGTTCAGGATACATTTCCTCCACAGACGGGGCGAAAACATAATCACAACCCGCTGCATCCAAAAGCTCACAATCTTTTTCCAGTGTCCGGGGATATGTTTCCAAATCATGCTTATCATTAAATTGTGTCGGATTCACAAAAATGCTCACTACACAAATATCATTATCCTCCACACAACGTTTCACCAAACTCAAATGCCCGGCATGCAGTGCTCCCATAGTAGGAACCAAACCGATACGTTTATTAACAAGCTTCTCATTGGCAAGATACGCCTTTAAGTCCTGAATTTTATTTACTACCCTCATCATACAGATGCTTTTGACGCTGCAAAGCAACGAAATAATTGTTGCAAATAAAAGAAAATTCAGATATTTATTGCGCCCGGCAGTTTTATATGGTTTAACAGAAAAAACAAAGCGTTGTCTGAGGTTATAATCCGGGTGTCAAAACCTTCGGATACCTACTTCAAACTCTCAAAGCAAGACACCAAACATTCGGACACCTACTCCAAACTTTCAAAGTAAGACGCAAAACCTTTCGACACCTACTTCAAAATCTAAAAGCAAGACGCAAAACCTTTCGACACCTACTTCAAAATCTAAAAGTAAGACGCAAAACCTTTTGACACCTACTTCAAAATCTAAAAGTAAGACACCAAACCTTTGGACACCTACTCCAAACTCTCAAAGTAAGACGCTAAACCTTTTGACACTTACTCCAAACCTATTTTCACATAAAGACAACCGTGAAAACCCGAATATATAATTCTTCCAAAATCCATGCACATTTAGACGAGTTTCCCTATCTTTGTAGCGTCTTTAATTAAATGGATTACAGAATGGATGCAAAAAAAATATTGTTTATAACCCAAGAAATAACTCCTTATTTACCTGAATCGGAAATTTCTACAATTTGCCGTCATTTACCGCAAGGAGTTCAGGAGCGCGGTCGTGAAATCCGGACATTCATGCCTAAATTCGGCTCCATCAACGAACGCCGGAACCAGCTGCACGAAGTTATCCGGCTTTCGGGAATGAATTTGATTATTGATGATACAGACCATCCGTTGATTATTAAGGTAGCTTCCATCCAATCCGCACGTATGCAGGTATATTTTATAGACAACGACGATTTCTTCCAAAGGAAATATGTTACGGCAGATGAAGAAGGAAATGAATACGCAGACAATGACGAACGTTCGATTTTCTATATTCGCGGGGTTTTGGAAACTGTAAAGAAGTTGCGTTGGATTCCAGACTTGATACATTGCCACGGGTGGATTTCCGCGCTTACGGGTCTTTATATTAAACGGATGTATGCCGATGACCCATGCCTGCGGAATGCAAAAGTCATTTATTCACTATATGATGATGGTTTCAAACAACCACTCAATCCCAATTTTTACAAGAAACTCAAGATGGATGGGGCAAAAGACTCCGACATCAAACTGTTGAAAACAGATACCAGTTATATCGCGCTGACAAAAGTTGCCATTGATATGTCCGACGGCATTATCCAAGGCAGCAAAGAACTTAATCCGGAAATCAGCGAATATGTTGCATCAAAAAAGAATAAACCGTTCCTCCCTTATCAAACACCTGATACTTATATAGAGGAGTACAACAAGTTCTATGATGCAATAATGGAATCCAAATAACATATTAAAATATAAATGAAGAAAGTCGGACTTTGCGCAGTTGGGCTTGCATTAGGAGGAATGCTCCTTCTAAGCAATTGTAATGATGATACGAGTTTGGTAGGACCAAGCATTCAGCCTACAAGTGACCAAATCAGTGTATTCCAAGATAGCATACACATCCAAGCATCAACAGTATTGCTTGACTCCATTTACGCAAGAACTGTCAATGGATTGTTAGGTGAATTATACGACCCCCTTTACGGGAATTTGAAATCAGATTATGTCTGCCAATTCTATTGCCCGGATGAATTTGAGTTCAAATACGAACCTCTGGACGGGAAAATAGATTCAATGGTTTTCCAAATAACCTATGATAGGTCTTCATGGATTGGAGACTCTCTTGCTCCGATGCAGGCGCAAATCTTTTTGGTAAACAAACCTCTGGAAAAGAATTATTACACCAACGTGGACCCGGCAGAGTTTTGCGATATGCAGACTTCTTTAGGGACCAAATCCTACACAGCCTACGACGCAAGTATCCCGGAGGATATATATGACATCACAGATACAAGCGACTCTGCATATTATACTCCCAACGTCCGAATCCGCATGCCTTTGGAAATAGGACAAAGCATCTATGATGAAACAATAAACAACCCGTCTTCTTTCGCGACTCAAGATGCTTTTAACGAGTTCTTTCCCGGACTTTATGTAACAACCACGTACGGGACAGGAAGTATACTTAACGTAAACACTTCGTCCATGATTATTTATTATCGTTATGAGACGCAAAGTTCTTCTACGGGAAACGATACTATCCTGGCTACTACCGAACGCTTCAATGCCACATTAGAAATCATACAACTTAACTCTTTAGAGAATGGTAATCTTGAACAACTTCTCGAACCGAATGATGAGTATGCTTATATGAAAACTCCAGCTGGCGTTTGCATAAAACTGGAAGTTTCGGCAGATGACCTTAAAGATATTATAGATGACCATATCGTAAATGATATGCAGTTTTCTCTTACTCCGATGCCGCAAGAAGATTGGGATTATGCTTTCGACCGCCCTGAATACCTTTTGCTGCTCCCGGAAGATTCTGTGAAAAATTTCTTTGAGTCCAGAAGTATTTATGATTCTTCGACATCTTTCCTCGGCACATACGACAGCTCTGACAATATATATGATTTCGGGAATATTTCCCGTTTGATGGAATTGCACGTCGAACAAGACCCGGACAACGATTTGCGTATTTTGGTTTTCCCTGTAGAAATCGTTTCACAGTCCAGCACCTATTACTATTATACCACTACTTCAGTAACGGAAGTAAACCATTATATGCTGCCTTCGGGAGTCAGAATCAAGAAAGACTACGATTCCATGACAACGCTCCTCACAACGAGCAAGTATAATGATTAAATGAAGAATATCATCGTTGCCCTTGATTCTTTCAAGGGCAGCCTTTCTTCCAAAGAACTCGGAAATGCTGTCGAAGCCGGCATCAGGTATATTTTGCCGGAAAGCCACATATCCGTTTTGCCTGTAGCTGATGGCGGGGAAGGATTCGTGGAATCCCTTCTGCAAACATTAGGGGGAAAACTAATAACGGTTACAGTGCATGACCCGCTAAACAATCCAACAAGCGCACAATATGCCATCGCTGCGGACAACAAAACCGCCATCATAGAAATGGCATCAGCGAGCGGAATCTCCCTTATACCTTATCATACTGGAAACGTAATGCGGACAACCACATACGGCACGGGCGAACTCATATCCGATGCTTTGCAACGTGGTTGCCGTAACATTATCCTCGGAATAGGAGGAAGCGCGACCAATGATGCCGGCACAGGAATGTTACAAGCATTAGGATACCGTATCCTTGATAGAAATGGGGAAGATGTCAGCCCCGGAGGGGAACATCTGCGGGAAATAGTTTCTATTGATGGTCGGGATGCCATCCCCGAACTGCAATCATGCTCTTTCACCGTTGCCACAGACGTCGATAATCCTTTTTACGGTGAAGAAGGAGCCGCATACGTTTTTGGACCACAGAAAGGAGCTACTCCGGAAATGGTACGCCAGCTCGATGAAGGAATGCGCCATCTGTCTAAAATTATCATGCAAGAAAAGAATATAAACCTGCAAAACATCAGCGGAAGCGGAGCCGCCGGAGGATTAGGCGGAATATGCCACGCTTTCCTTGGCGCACAAATATTACCGGGTATAGAATTTGTGTTACAGCAGATTCATTTTGATTCTTTACTCCCCGCAGCCGACCTCGTCATTACCGGAGAAGGGAAAATAGACCGGCAGACCAAGCACGGGAAAGTAATATCCGGAATAGCCGGACATGCCAAAGCTTTCGGCGTTCCGGTTGTGGCTATCACCGGAAATTCTGAAAATGTGGGTCCTGAATTATTTTCTGAAGGGCTGACCGCCTGTTTTCCCATACACCCGGCGCCAATCACTTTAAGCGAAGCATTGGATGCCGGTTACACCCGCCGGAGCGTGCAACGCATCACCGAACAAATAATGCGCCTACTCCAACTACGTTCATAGGCTGCTGTTCACTTCTTCGATATAGCCTAAGATTTCATCGCGCCCCTCCCGCTTTTCCGAAGAAGAATAAAATATCGGGGGGAGTTCTTCCCAAGTTTCCAAAAGGCGTTCGCGGTAATTAGAGACATTTATGTTGAGCCGCGAGCGGCTAATCTTGTCTATTTTCGTGAAAATGATGGCAAACGGTACGCCATTCACCCCCAACCATTCCATGAACTCAAGGTCTATTTTCTGAGGCTCGTGGCGGCAATCGAGCAATACAAACAGGCACGTAAGCTGTTCCCGTCCTAAAATATAACCCTCTATGATGCGGCGAATAGATTCCCGCCCTTCTTTTCCCCTGCGCGCAAAACCGTAACCCGGCAAATCGACAAGGAACCATTCTTTGTTGATGAGGAAATGGTTGATGAGGGTTGTTTTGCCAGGCTTCTGCGATGTCAAGGCAAGGCCCTTGCGTTCGGTGAGCATATTTATGAGGGAAGACTTCCCCACGTTGCTCCGCCCGATAAAAGCGTACTCGGGAAGGTTCCCGTCCGGACATTTGCGTACATCCGTGTTACTGACGACAAATTCTGCACTTCTTATAATCATATCTCATTCTAATTTTTGCTTTGTGAAACAGGCGGCACGCTACCGACGGAGCTGAGCCACAATCCTGAAAATGTTATGGCACCGTTCAGCATCAACATCTCGTAACCGAACGTGTAGCCGAAGAATTGTTTTGAAACGTAGCCGGCAGCGAAACATACGAGCGGCGACGCGATGCAAAGATAGGGAACAAACTTGTCATTAGCCAAACGTTTGGTAAACAGCCCGAACGCGAAAAGTCCGAGCAAAGGTCCGTATGTATAAGACGCAATCATGTAAATCGCGTCTATTATGCTCCTGTCGTTCACCTCTTTTATTACAAGAATGATGATTGCGAACAGCACCGACACCAAAAAATGCACGCGAAGGCGTATCCGCTTTGCGCTTTGCTTGTCTTTTTTCCGTATATCGAGGATATCGACACAGAAAGAGGTCGTGAGCGCCGTGAGGGCTGAATCCGCGCTGCTGAAAGCCGCAGCAATTATGCCGACAGTGAAAAATATGAGGATACTATCACCCAAAATCCCCGATGTGCAAAACATCGGGAGAATATCGTCCCCCAAAACCGGAAGCACGATTTGTTCCCTCTCGGCAACTATCAGAAGCAATACGCCAAGGGTAAGGAAAAGGAAATTCACCGGCGTGAACGCAAATCCGTAGGTGTACATATTTTTCTGGGCATCCCGCAGGCTTCGGCACGACAAGTTTTTCTGCATCATGTCCTGGTCAAGCCCCGTCATCACTATCGTAATGAAGATTCCACTGAAAAACTGCTTCGCGAAGTGTTGCGTGCTGTGCCAATCCTTAAATTCGAAGATTCTAAAGTGTGGGTCGCCCGCAACAGCCTGGACCATCCCCCCGAAGTCCATTCCCAACTTGGCTTTCACCTGCCAAATGATGACCAGCAGCATTGCAACGAAGCAAACAGCCTGAAGCGTGTCCGTCCAGATGATTGTCTTCACGCCACAGCGGAAAGTATAGAGCCACACAAGGAAAATGCTCGTCACTGCGGTTGCGGCGAACGGGACGCCCCATGCGTCGAAAACATAGTGCTGCAAAATCAAAACCACGAGGTACAACCGCGCGGCAGCCCCTATTATTTTTGAAATAAAGAAAAACGACGCCCCCGTTTTGTACCCGCGCTGCCCGATGCGGTTTTGCAGGTAGGTATAGATTGAAGTCAGCCGCAAACGGTAATAAAGCGGGAGGAGAATATGCGCAATCAGGATATAACCGACAAAAAATCCCAGCACAGTCTGCATATACGTCATGTCTATGCCCCGCACCATCCCCGGGACCGAAACAAACGTCACGCCAGACAACGACGTGCCCACCATCCCTATGGAAACGATATACCACGGCGATTGGCGGTTGCCAAGGAAGAAAGCCTCGTTGCCCGAGCTTTTGCGGCCCGTCAGCCATGCTGTGAAAAGAAGTACCGCGAAATACGCGGCTATGATAAGCAGAATCAGCGCACCGTTCATCTTTGCTTCGTGAATATTTTCGGAAATGAATTTCAGAATGGTTTTACAGGCGGCAAAAGTAGGTTTTCTTCTCGAATGCTGCAAGAACCGGGGAAATACGCCCCGTCGAAATTTTCGAGGGAATCAATTTTCCCCGCAGAGTGCCGCCGAAAAGTTTTATGACATCAATTTTCCCCGCAGAATGCCTTCGCAGGAAAAAATAACTTCAATTTTCACCGCAGAGTGCTTTCGCAGAAAAAAATGACTTCAATTTTCACCGCAAAATGCCTTCGAAAAGTTTTATAACTTCAATTTTAACCGCAGAATGCCTTCGCAGGAAAAAATAACTTCAATTTTCCCCACAGAGTGCCTTCGCGGGGCGCGAAACCATTTTTCAGGGCAGAAAAGCACCGCCGCGCCGCGCGACGGAACG
>CAYZTO010000011.1:20681-27045 GCA_964481365.1 uncultured Parabacteroides sp.
GGCGCGAAACCATTTTTCAGGGCAGAAAAGCACCGCCGCGCCGCGCGACGGAACGTTTCGATAAAAAAAAGCATCCGCCTTTCGCAATTTTTAAAACGGGAAAACGTATCTTTGTTTCCGCTATGCAAAAAGAAAAAATTGCCACATACATAAGCCTTGTCGCGAGCGTGCTCGTTTTGCTCTCGGTAGTAATCCCCCACCACCACCACGATGACGGGACGCCGTGCTACCGTTGGCTTGCCGAAGCCGTAGCAGACACAGGCGGCAGCAGCTCTTCCGAAAATTCGCACACGCAACATTCCCACGGCGGTGCATGCCTCGGGCACAACCAGGCGCTCTTTTCTTCGGAAGAACACCACGCGGTTTCCGACGCATACTTCTATCCCCTGCTTGTACTATTCGATTTCATAGATTTACAGAAAATATTCGCTGTGATGTCCCCGGCATACGGGCGGGAACGCACTTTCTACATAGAATCCCTGCACGACAGCTGGATTGCGAAGGCTTCCGGCTTGCGCGCCCCTCCTCCCGCAGCTTCCACGGGGAAAGTGTAACCCGCAAGGCGGGATTCCCCCCTCCCACCGTCATTCTATTTTCATTTTATATCTAAAAACAATTTCACACGACAGTATGAAAAAAATATTCTTATCGTGGGTACTTTTGGCGTACCTGCTCGCCGGATGCGCCGGCAATTCAAACAATCATGACCATGAACACGAACATGAAGCGCATGAATCTGCACATGACCACGAACACGAGGGGCATGACCACGAACACGAAGGACACGACCACGGGCACGAAGGGCATGACCACGAACACGAAGCGGAGCACCAACACGCCGACGAAATAAGCTTCAAAAAAGCCAACGCCGATGCCATCGGCCTGCAAACCCAGATAATGCAGCCCGCACCCTTTACGGAAGTCATAAAAACCAGCGGGCAGATATCGGCGGCGCAAGGCAACGAATCGGCATTGGTGGCAACCGTGCCTGGCGTTGTTACGCTCGGAAATTTGCCATTCATCAACGGGACAGCGGTAGGGAAAGGGCAAACCGTGCTTACGCTCGCCTCGAACACTCTTTCCGAAGGGGATGTAGCCGCCCGCATAAAGCACAATTACGAAACGGCTAAGAAAGAATTCGAACGGATGGAGCAACTCGTAGGGGACCGCATCGTTTCCCAAAAAGATTACGAGCAGGCTCGCCTCAACTACGAGAACGCAAGGGTAGCCTACAATGCCATCGAAGGCAAACAAACATCCCAAGGCGTGGCAGTCACGGCGCCTATCAGCGGCTACCTTAAAAATATTTTGGTGAAGGAAGGGGATTACGTCACGGTGGGGCAGCCTTTGGCGACAATCTCGCAGACCGCACGCCTGCAATTACGCGCCGACGTTTCGGAGAAGTATTATTCAGCCTTGCCTCTAATCCGGTCTGCCAATTTCATGACTCCCTACGACGACAAGCTCTACAAACTCGACGACCTGCACGGCAGGCTCTTGGGATATGGCAAATCTTCAGACGATGCCTCATTCTATATCCCCGTTACTTTTGAATTTGACAACAAGGGTAATATCATACCGGGTTCATTCGTGGACATCTATCTTCTGACGAATACGATGGAGCAAGCACTCACCGTGCCCATTTCGGCATTAATCGAAGAACAAGGTCTGTACTTCGTCTTCATCCGCGTACATGATGAGGCGTACAAGAAGCAGGAAGTTAAAATCGGGGCTAACGACGGGGAAAAGGTGCAAGTCCTCGCCGGTTTGCATGAGGGTGACGAAGTGGTTACCAACGGCGCATACCAAATAAAGCTCGCGTCAGCTTCGAATGCCATACCGGCACACAGCCATAACCATTAATATAAACACAGACAGCTATGTTGAACAAAATCATACATTACTCCCTCCACAACCGGTTGCTCGTACTTGTATGCTCTGTCCTGCTCATAGTAGGAGGCATTTACACGACATACCACACTGACGTGGATGTATTTCCCGACCTTAATGCCCCGACTGTGGTAATCATGACCGAAGCGAACGGCATGGCTCCGGAGGAAGTCGAACGTATCGTGACTTTCCCTGTCGAAACAGCCGTAAACGGGGCTACGGGCGTGCGAAGGGTGCGCTCTTCATCGACCACCGGATTCTCGGTAGTATGGGTCGAATTCGACTGGGGAACGGATATCTACCTTGCCCGACAAATCGTTTCCGAGAAGCTCGCCATAGTTTCGGAGAGCTTACCTGATTACGTAGGCAAACCGACCTTAGGACCGCAGTCTTCGATTCTCGGAGAGATGCTTATACTCGGAATGACTTCCGACTCTACAAGTTTGCTCGACCTCCGCACAATAGCGGACTGGACAATCCGCCCGCGACTCCTTTCTACCGGAGGCGTGGCACAAGTGGCGGTAATAGGGGGAGACATAAAGGAATACCAAGTGCTTTTAGACCCCGCACGCATGAAACATTATGGCGTGGGACTCGATGAGGTTCTCTCCGTGTGCCGGTCTATGAACCAGAACGCGAATGGCGGGGTTCTATACGAATTCAGCAATGAGTACATAATACGGGGAGTACTTTCCACAACCAAAGCAGATGAACTGGCGAAAGGAGTGGTGAAGACTTTGCCCGGCAATGTCCCGGTATTACTCCGTGATATCGCGACGGTCAGGGTTGGTGCCAAAAGCCCTAAGCTCGGACTGGCTTCCGAGAAGGCACAGCCGGCTGTCCTGATTACCGTGACGAAGCAGCCGAACACCAGCACTATAGAACTGACCGATAAACTCGACGCCATAGTCGCTGACCTCCGCACAAGCCTTCCGCCGGACGTGAACCTGTCTACCGACATCTTCCGGCAGAGCCGTTTCATCGATAGCTCCATTAACAACATAAAGAACTGCCTCGTAGAAGGAAGTTTCTTCGTTATCGTGGTGCTGTTCCTCTTCCTGATGAACGTCCGGACAATGGCAATTTCCCTTGTTGCCATGCCCCTTTCGCTGCTTGTCTCCATAATCGTTCTCTATTATATGGGAATGACGATAAACACTATGAGCCTCGGAGGACTTGCCATTGCGATAGGCTCGCTTGTGGACGATGCCATAGTCGATGTGGAGAACGTTTACAAGCGCATACGGGAGAACAGGCTCTTGCCCGAAGGAGAACAAAGACCAATACTCGACGTAGTATTCGATGCGTCACGCGAAGTGAGGATGCCCATCCTGAATTCCACACTCATCATCATCGTGAGCTTTGTACCCCTCTTCTTCCTGTCAGGAATGGAAGGCAGGATGCTTGTGCCACTCGGTATAGCATTCATTGTAGCACTCTTTGCTTCCACCGTGGTAGCCCTGACCCTCACACCCGTATTATGCAGTTATCTTCTTGAAAAGAGGAAGCCGGACGGCAAACCGGAGCAAGACTCCCCGGTGGCACGTAAACTGCGCTCGGCATACAAAATAGCACTGGAACACGCCATATCAAACCGGAAAGGTGTTTTATGCGTAACCTTTGTACTCTTCGCTGTTTCACTCGGACTGTTCTTCACGCTTGGCAGGAGCTTCCTCCCGCCCTTTAATGAAGGTTCGTTCACCATCAACGTTAGCACGCTGCCGGGCATATCGCTCGACGAGTCCGACAAGATAGGACGCAGGGCGGAAGAGCTTCTCCTCCAAGTCCCGGAAATACAGACCGTCGCCCGCAAGACAGGCAGGGCAGAGCTCGACGAACATGCCCTTGGCGTGAATGTAAGCGAGATAGAGGCTCCCTTCGAACTCAGCGGGAGGACGAAAGACGAGGTAGCCGAAGATGTCCGCCGCAGGTTATCGGGCATCACGGGAGCAAACATCGAGATAGGGCAACCAATATCCCACCGCATCGATGCCATGCTCTCTGGAACGGAAGCCAACATAGCCATCAAGCTATTCGGGACAGACCTCAACAAGCTCTTCTCCCTTGGGAACGAAGTGAAAGAGGCAATCGAAGAGATAGAGGGGCTGGTGGACATCAAAGTGGAACAGCAAATCGAACGCCCACAGCTAACCATAACTCCCCGTCGCGATTTGCTTGCCAAGTACGGAATACCTCTTCCCGAATTCGGCGAATATATTAATGTAATGCTCGGCGGGGAAGCGGTGAGCCAGGTATATGACGACGGGAAATACTTCGACCTGACCATCAAGGCAGCCGACAATGACCGTGCCACGATGGAAGACATACGCAACATGATGATTGACGCAGGCGGGCAGAAGATACCCCTCTCCTACGTTGCCGACATCCGCTCCTCGGCAGGACCGAACACCATAAACCGCGAGAACGTGCAACGCAAAGTGGTAGTCAGCGCGAATGTGGCGGGGCGTGACCTCCGGGGCGTGGTGAACGACATCCAAGACTCCGTTGCGGAACACGTCTCCATCCCCGAGGGGTACCACATCGAATACGGGGGGCAATTCGAGAGCGAGCAGGCAGCCAGCCGCACACTCTTCCTCGCATCCATGATGTCCATCCTTGTAATATTCCTCCTGCTCTACCACGAGTTCAAAGACGCACGTGAGAGCGGGGTGGTGTTGCTCAACCTTCCGCTTGCCCTCATCGGGGGCGTGTTGATATTGCGTGTGACATCCGGTGAGGTGAGCATCCCTGCCATCATAGGCTTCATCTCCCTCTTCGGGATAGCCACCCGCAACGGTATGCTGCTGATAAGCCACTACACACAGTTGCGCTCCGAAGGCCTCCCGCTGTACAGGGCTGTGATACAAGGCTCGCTCGACAGGCTCAACCCCATCGTGATGACTGCCCTCAGCTCCGCGCTCGCGCTCATCCCGCTCGCCTTGAAGGGCAACCTCCCCGGCAATGAGATTCAAAGCCCGATGGCTACGGTCATCCTCGGAGGACTGCTCACATCGACGATGCTCAACGGCTTCATCATCCCCATAATGTACTTGTGGATGAACAAGGAAGATAAAGAATGATGGCTGCAAAGACTCATATACAATGAACCCAACAAACAAACTATTATCGACATTATGAAATCACTTATCATATCCCTCGCCGCCATTATGCTCCCGCACGTTGCGGCAGCACAGGGCGAGGTGACACGGATAGAGGGAGGCATCCCGCAGGTGCTCGAACTCATAGGCCGCAACAACAAGGACATACAGGCAGGGGAAGCCGAGGCTGAGTCGCTGAAGCTTCAGGCACGGGCGGAAAACAACCTCGCCAACCCCGAGGCAAGCTACTCGCACCTCTGGGGAAACAAGGAAGGGATGGGCTACACGGGGGAGTTCATACTCAGCCAGGAGTTCGACTTCCCCACGCTCTATTACCAGCGGAACAAGCAGAACAGCTCCCGCTTCGGGTCGATTGAGGCAGGGCAACAAGCCGTGCGCCAGCAAGTGCTGTTGCAGGCAGAGCAGACGTGCCTCGACCTCGTGTACCTCAACCAACTGCGATGCCTCCTTTCGCGCAGGGTGGAGGACGCCGAAGAGTTACGTAGGTTTTATGCCGAAAAGCTCGAGAAGGGTGATGCCAACGCCATAGAAGCCAACAAGGTGGAACTCGAGTTGCTCAACGCCCGCAACCGTTTAAGGCAGAACGAATCGGCAAGAGAGGCTAAGCTCAGGGAGCTTGCCGCGCTCAATGGCGGCGGGTCCTTGGCATTCGACGACACTACCTACACGCTGTCGCACACGCTGCCCCTCGACTTCGAATCCTTCCGCATGGAAGTGTACGGCGTTCTCCCCGAATTGGAGACGCTCCGCAAGGCAAGCGAGGCGGCAGAGCGGCAGGTTACCATCAGCAGGCAACAGTGGCTGCCAACGCTGTCGGTAGGGTACAGGATGAACCCGTCGTCGGGAGGCGAGCGGTACAACGGCATCATCGTGGGGTTGTCCATCCCCATCTTCTCCAATAGGCACAAGGTGAAGCAGGCTAAAGCCGACCTCTTCTATGCAGAGTCTCGCCTGCGGAGTGCTGAGGAAACTACGGAGGCGAACCTGTACCAGCTCTACAGCCGTGCATCGGAGGCAAAGGCTTCGGCAGATGAATTCGCGCGGGCGCTCGGCACGCAAGACAATGTGCGGCTCCTCGACAAGGCATTGGGCGCAGGGCAGCTGTCGATGGTGGAGTACTTCGTGAACCTCGCCACCTTCTACGACAGTATGGAGACACTCCTCCAGCTACGCAACGACGAGCAGAAGGCATTGGCAGAGCTGTACCGCCACACTCTGCGCTGAGCCTCACTCCTCCCCCATGAGGTACCGGGAATACCCATGCGTGGGGTGCTTAAATACCCCATGCGTGACCCTTCATGGTACCCCATGCGTGACCCCTTCCGGTACCCCACGCGAGGGGTATTTAGAACAGT
>CAYZTO010000011.1:27145-35896 GCA_964481365.1 uncultured Parabacteroides sp.
CCTGTCATCTCTTCTTGAGGATGCTGTTCACCACCCTCACGGTAGATACCAGCTTGTCCGTGGAGGTGTAGACAGACACGTCCCACACGTGCGAGCTTCGTCCTTTGTGGATGATTGTCCCTATGGCGCGGACGGTGTCCCCCTCGTGCGCGGACGAGAGGTGGTTGCCGCTCACCTGCATCCCCACCACAAGTTCGTCGGGTTTGGCAATAATCATCGAACCCAATCCTGCCACTGTCTCCGCAAGGGCAAGCGTCGCCCCGCCGTGCAATATGCCGAAAGGTTGCCGCGTGCGCTCGTCCACAGGCATTGTAGCCTCTACCCGGTCTTCCGAGATGTAGGTGTACTGGATGCCGAGGTTGCCCATCAGCGCGTGCCTGCCTTGGGCGTTCAGCTGGCTCAGGGGAATCTCTGCCGACTTTATACGTGCCAGCAACATGGACTCTATGGCTGCCGCCACACCGTCTTCTTCGTTAGATAGGGTTATATGGTCCGCACAGGCTTTCACCGAATCCCTTGCATTACCCATCGCTACGCTGGTACCGGCAAGCTGGAGCATGGGCACGTCTGCCACGCCGTCGCCGATGGCTATCACTTCTTCGGTAGACAAGCCTAGCTTCTGCATGATGAATGCGAGGGTGTTACCCTTATCGACCGTAGGGGGGGTGATTTCGAGGAAGAAGTCTTCCGACCTGAACACCTCGGCAGACCCCGCAAGGCGCTTCTTCCAGTTTGCCTCAAGAGATATTATTTTGTCTTCGTCGTCACTCACAAGCACACACTTGCAAGGGCGGAAAAGGATGTCTTCCACAAAGTCTTTCGTGGGGACTATACGCATCTGGTTAATCTCGGCTTCCTTAATGACGTGTGGATTGCCGGGGTTGTCCGTCCACAGCTCGTCGCCTTGGTATGTAAGGGCAGAAAAGCCCCTCTGCCGTGCCCTGTTGTAAACGAACTCAATGACATCCTTTTCCAGATGCTTCTCGAAGAGCACCTCGCCTGTCTTCATGTCTTGGACGTACCCCCCATTGTAGGCAAGGACATACCCGCCGTAATTGTTCAACTCCAACCGTTGTGCAAGCGGCAGGATTCCCCCGAGGGCCCTCCCCGACGACAACACTATCTGTATTCCTGTCTGCTGTGCCTTCCTCACAGCTGCCAAGTTCCGGGCGCTAAGCTCTTTCTCGTTGTTGAGCAACGTCCCATCCACATCGAGAACTAATAATTTATACTTCATGGCACTCTATTTTTAATGTATGAACATATATACGAAAACCTATAGTGCATCCCTCCGCCGTCCCACGGGCACTCGCCACGCCACCTGTTCCGGCACGGGAGGGCTACTCATACCCGACCTTCTTGTACTTCTTGTTAAGAGCTTTGTCTTCCAATGTACCTATGTCGAGCGATACCGGAGAGGTGACAAACTCCGGGATATTATAAGAGAAAAGGTTGAAATCATTATGCGCCGGGTCCTTCTGTGGTAGCATGAAGGGCTTTGTCATCCTTCCGTCTTCACCCACGAAGGTTATGTAGGGGCGGGTGTACAACCCATCGACACGGCGGCTGCTGAATACCATCCACCTGCCGTTGCTGCTGAAGCTGTGGTAGCTTTCCACATCCGGGCTGTTCACCTCGTCGAGGCACCGCGACTCGCCTGTCCGGAGATTCAACAGGTACAGGTCGGCATCACGATGCCAGATAGAGAAGTTCCCATACTCCGAGAGGGTATAGACAAGGTACTTGCCGTCGGGCGTGGGTCTTGGGAACGACACGCTCTTCCCCATAGGAGATGCTGACACAAGCGTATCGACCTGTTCCCCGAATGTCTTGGTATCGGGGTCGAAAGATATACGGCACAAGTCGTAATGGACGCTCTTGTAGTCGTTGGGCAGCTTCTGCCACTTGGCGGAACAGAAGTACAGGCTTTTCCCATCCGGGGAGAAGGCGGGGAATGTCTCGAATGCCTGCTCCGACTTCAGCTGGGGGCAGGAGAAAAGGACATTACGCTCAATGTCGTAGACCACCACGTCCGAAGCCCAGTCGAAGACCTCCACACGCTCGGACCTCGCCTCATGGAATACCTGTTGTGTCTGATTCACCGAATAGGCGACAAACCTCCCCGACGGATGCCAATAGGGATAAACACACGAGGTGATTGTCTGGGGTGTTTTGGTATCGAGGAAGTCTATCGTGTCGCCCTGAATAAGGACAGTACCGCCATAATCCCCCCTCAGGTGCATACTCATCTTCCCGGGATTGTTACGGCAGAAGGAGTGGCAATTCACACAACTGGTAGGAATCAGGGTATTCTCATATATGGCTTTCTGGTTGAAGTTCGAAAGGTTGCGTTGATATATACCCATCTTGCCATATACTTCATATACAGGAGGAATAAGACGGTAAACAAGCCCGTAATCTATCGGGGCATCGCTTACATGAATCTTGAACGGTGCATACCGGACCCATTCGCCTCCCGGCTGTTTCAATGATACGGTCAATTCCAAAGACCCACCTTTGTTCTGCTCCAGCATCTCCGCCCAACCTTTCCCGGGGAAAGAAGCTATCGATTTAGATTGTATATGCATCCGGCCGCCATGTTCCCCTCGTACCTGCACATCTATCTTCTCATAACCTTCGACTTCTGCCCTGAAGTTCAACGGGGCTATGGTCGCAGGGACTGTTACCTCCGTATAATCCGGGAACAGCTTTGGATACTCACCTACAGTCTTCGAAGGAACCACTTCCTCTTTGCAGGAGACAATACACATCAGGGCAAGAACTATTGCACTAAATACTATCTTGTTCATGAGTTAGTTATATGTTTACTACTTTACCTGTAATGCAAATAATACCAATATGTACCGGAGAACTGTTTGCGGAGCATCGGCTCTGCGTTGGCATAAGAGGTATATATCTTCCCATAAGCCGCTACATTACTCAACACGCTGCTGTCTATAGGATACGTGATGCTAGTCATATCTTTATGCTGCAGCCCCCAAACATAGACTAACGCTTCCTGGTAACTCTCCGGAATCCTGGCATACCCAATGGATTTCCCCATAGGGTAATACGTCAGGAAAGAGTTCAAGTCTTTACGCAACAGGCATAGCGCCATCAAATACTCATAAGCGACACGGTTCGTAGGGTCTTGGGAGAAAACAAAACCAAGCATAGAGCTTTGCTCATTCTCGCTGAATATGAAATCTTCCTTTGTCTGGTACTTACGCAGCTGCATCCATTCGGTATTCTGTTCAACCAGCTTTTCGTCTGAAAGGGCAGCAAGTGTTTCCGTTGCCCACCGTGAATAGAATAAAGTGTGCTGTAGCAACTTCAGATATTTCCGTGCAACAGCATATTCACCATTGATAATGTTGGTTTCCGCAAGCCTTTTGACGACACGCACATTCTTGTAACGGTTAGGGATGCATTCCATAGACTCAAAGGCATAACGCTGCGCAGTATTTACGAACCCAATATGATAATATATTTCGCTGACAATAAGTGGCACGGTGAAATCTTTGGTGAATGATGGGAGCAATCCTTCCGTCCCATGCTGGTAATAATTGAACATACGGTCGGCCATCAACCCTTCCTTGCACAATGCAAGGTTCAAGCAAGCGACGGATAAAGGAGTGGACGGGGCTTTTTCATCAGCGAGCTCGATTACTTTTTTCCATTCCCGGTGCGAGGTATAATAATCATACGCAATTATCTCTTCTTTTGACAAATCGATAGCACAATAAATGGAATAACTGCCGCCTCCGAAAACAAACAGGAACAATATAGTGAAGAGGATAATAGACCGTTTACCTTCGCATACCTTCTTCTTCGATAAACAAACCATTAGCAATGGTACAAACAGTAACAGCATCAAATAAACAAATACCACCGAGGACGTTCCAAGCAAAGGATAACGGAAGAAACTTGTCCCCCAGAAAAGTAAACGCAACGGATACATCCACCCGCAATATTTCAGGAACACAGGCAGCATAATACAAATAATCACTCCCCATGCAACACACATCCAATATATTTTTCGAGACCATTTTTTTATTCTCCATTCATAAGCGACCCACAACAATAGCCAGACCCAACAAGATATGCCCACTAAAAACCACAACAATGGCACAATCAACAGATAAAAACCCCACCATAGCAGTCTCTGCTTCCCTACACAAAAATAAAACATACCTAATGCCATTAGCGGAGCAACCAATCCAACTAACATATAATTCTCATTACACAGCAGAATCCAATAATAGACCGACGGAAGGAAACTCAGTGGATACAAGCTCTCGGATATCTTCCCAAATGAAGACGAGGCGGCATATACCAACCTTTGCAATAAAACGAGCAATATTGCAATGATTAATGCACCTGCCATAGGAGAGATAAAAAACTGCGTCAGGAATGTCGCTACATATTCTGCAAACCCACCGGGATATGACAGCCGCTCAGCGGCATAAGAAGAATCAAAAAGGAACAACTGATACTGTTCCTGGTAACAAATATGGAAAGGGTATATATGAAAGAAAAACAGGAAGATACAAATTCCGAACAGAAGAGTTGCTCCCCACATTCTTTTCACTATTGTCATTTTCATGGACATTTCTATTGTTTTCTGTTACTGTTTTATATTCGATAACGCATCATGCCACCCAGGTTAGCCAAGGCAACAATAAGGATTCTTGAGTTAGCCTACGTTATCGATAGAGCAAAAATACAGCTTTTTCAAAATACAATCCCTTTTTTACCGCTAAAAACAAACTGCATAGGAAAGGAATACAGCATTTGTTCTGTCGGAAGAAATAACTAACTTTGCCGCTTTAAAAGGACATTGCTACTAAAATAAACAACAGAAAACTAAAATATTTTCATTGTGGCAGATACAAAATACATTTTTGTTACGGGAGGCGTAGTTTCTTCGTTAGGAAAAGGAATTATCTCAGCCTCGTTGGGTAAATTGCTTCAGGCCAGAGGTTATAAAGTGACTATCCAGAAGTTTGACCCATACATTAATATTGATCCGGGAACGATGAACCCCTACGAACACGGCGAATGTTACGTGACGGAGGACGGGCACGAGGCCGATTTGGATTTGGGACATTATGAGCGTTTTCTGAATATCCCAACCACACGTGCCAACAATGTTACGACGGGTCGCATATACCAAAGCGTCATAAACAAAGAGCGTCGGGGCGATTATTTAGGGAAAACGGTACAAGTGGTGCCTCATATAACAGATGAAATAAAACGGAATGTCAAGCTATTGGGAAGTAAGTACAAATTCGATTTCGTGATTACTGAAATCGGAGGTACTGTGGGCGATATTGAATCGCTTCCTTTCATCGAAAGCGTACGCCAGCTTAAATGGGAACTCGGGAAAAATTGCCTTTGCGTACATCTGACCTACGTCCCCTACATCGCCGCTGCCAAAGAATATAAGACGAAGCCTACGCAACATTCCGTAAAGCAATTGCAAGAGTCGGGAATCCAACCTGATATCCTAGTTTTACGCACGGAACATGAATTGAACGTGAACATTCTACGCAAAGTGGCTTTGTTCTGCAACGTGGATGCCGACGCAGTCATACAGTCTATAGACGTTCCTACCATTTATGAAGTTCCTTTGGTTTTGCAGCGACAGAAGATGGACGAAATTGTTCTACGCAAGGTAGGACTGGATGCTGGTCCTACGCCGGAACTGAAACCTTGGCGCGAATTCCTGGCCTTGAAATCATCTGCAACCGAGGATGTGAAAATCGGTTTGGTTGGCAAGTACGTGGAACTTCAAGATGCGTATAAATCTATTGACGAATCTCTTCTGCAAGCTGCAATATACAACCATCACAAGTTAAGCCTTCACTTGTTCCATTCTGAAAAAGTAAATGCTTCCAATGCAGCTGAATTGTTGAAAAACATGGACGGTATTGTTATTGCGCCAGGCTTTGGGCAACGAGGTATCGAAGGAAAATTCGCCGCCATCAAATACGCTCGTGAAAATGATGTCCCTTGCTTAGGGATTTGCCTCGGAATGCAATGCATGGTGATAGAATTCGCCCGTGACGTTTTGGGATTACATGATGCCAATTCTACGGAAATGGAACCCAACACTACCCATAAGGTTATTGATTTGATGGAAGACCAAAAGAACATAACCAATATGGGAGGCTCTATGAGATTAGGTGCTTACGATTGTATTTTGAAAGAAGGCTCAAAAGCATACATGGCTTATGGGCAAACACACATTAGGGAAAGACATCGCCATCGCTTTGAGTTCAACAACGAATACAAAGCTATGTTTGAAGCTGCCGGGATGAAATGCGTGGGTGAGAATCCTGACACGAACTTAGTTGAGGTAGTCGAAATCCCGACGCTGAAATGGTACGTCGGTGTCCAATATCATCCGGAATACAACAGCACGGTGTTGAAACCTAACCCGCTTTTCCTCAGCTTTGTGAAAGCAGCGATAGAAAACAAGAAAATCCAACAAGCATAACCGATGGACAAGAACACTATTATCGGATTTATCCTTATCGGCATCGTGCTGTTCGCTTTCAGTTGGTTGAACCGTCCGACGCAAGAACAAATAGAAGCGCAAAGGTATTACCGCGATTCTTTAATGCTTGTGCAGCAACAAATCGAGCAGGAACTAAGGGAAAACGCTGTTGCTTCACCTGCCGACGAGCTTGCCTCACTTCCCGACTCTGTCAGGGAGGAACGCCTTAGAAACGACTTCGGTTCTTTCGGCAGCGCCATGACCGGCAAAGAAGAACTCGTTACCCTCGAAAATGATTTAATCGAATTGAAATTGAACTCAAAAGGCGGAAGGATTGCTTATGTCCGCCTGAAAGAGTACAGCGCATACGACGGCAGCCCACTTGTATTGTTCGACGATAAAGAATCGATTATGGATTTCACGCTGGTAACGGCTGCCAATCGCGTCGTGAATACGAGTGACTTGTTCTTCACACCAATAAAAGAGGGAGACAACACTGTCGTTATGCGGCTCGATGCCGGAAACGGTGCTTCGTTAGACTTCACCTATACATTGAAGCCAGACGATTACATGGTTGATTTTTCCATCTTGGGCAACGGGCTGAACGGCATCCTTTCCCCGTCCACAGAAACGCTGTCGATGACTTGGGCTCAGGACATCCGCCAGCAGGAAAAAGGCCGCAAGTTCGAAGACCGTTACGTAGGCTTGCATTATAAAGTCTTTGACGACTCGCCGGATTACCTCAGCGAAAGCAGTAACGACAGCGAATCGCTCAAGGGAAAAGCTCATTGGATAGGATTTAAAGATATGTTCTTCTCTTCCGTCTTGATGTCTCCGGAAAAGGGAATGGACGATGTTTCACTCGATTCCCACGTGTACAAGAGCGGTATTTATATGAAACACTTCACGGCGAAGGCTTCCGTCCCATTCGACCTCAAAGGAAATGAGGCTACCAACCTCCGCTTCTTCTTCGGTCCTAATAAATTCGCTCTGCTCAACGACTACAACAAAGGCGATGTCATCGGCGAAAAGCCGCACCTTGAAAAGCTCGTTCCGCTTGGCTGGGGGATTTTCCGCTGGATAAACCAATATTTCATCATCCCGCTGTTCAATTTGCTTGGCGGTGCAATAGCCAATTATGGCTGGATAATATTTTTGATGACCATCATCGTGAAAATCATCCTTTTGCCGCTCACCTACAAGTCGTACATGTCATCTGCGAAGATGCGCGTCTTGCGCCCTCAGGTAGAAGAAATCAACTCTAAATATCCGGAAAAAGAACAAGCAATTGACCGCCAGCGTGCCGTCATGGAATTGTACAGCAGTGCCGGCGCAAGCCCCATGAGCGGTTGCATCCCGATGCTTTTGCAAATGCCGATTCTCATTGCGCTATTCATGTTTTTCCCGTCTGCCATCGAACTCAGGCACGAAAGTTTCCTCTGGGCAAGCGACCTCTCCACCTACGATGCCATAGTGACATGGAACGCGCAAATTCCTTTGGTTTCCACCTTCTTCGGCAACCACATAAGCCTTTTCTGCCTGTTGATGACCGTCACGAACATTGCCTATACGAAATTCAACATGGACATGACCAACACAGGCCAGCAGCAGATGCCCGGAATGAAAATGATGATGTACCTCATGCCCGTGATGTTCATGTTCATTTTCAACAGCTATGCTTCAGGCTTGACATATTACTATTTCCTCTCTATGTTAATTTCCATTGCCCAGACTGTCCTGTTCCGGTACACTGTAAACGAAGAAAAGCTTTTGGCGAAGCTGGAAGAGAACAAGAAGCGGCCAATGAAAAAGAGCAGTTTCCTGAAAAGGCTCGAAGAAGCCCAGAAAATGCAAGAGGAAAACCTGCGAAAACAAAAAGAAGCCCGGCAAATACAAGAAGAAAAACTGCGGAAGCAGAAAGAAACCCGGGAAAAGGCGAGAAAACGCTCAAGATAATATTTACGATGCGTTTCCGGCATCTGGAAACTGCAAGTTCCTGCCCAAAATCTTCCCTATGGAGGCGGAATTTGCAGCTTCTTTCTTGAAAAATCATTTTTTGCGAAAGAATTCGCAGTTTCCGATTCAAAAAATGGTTTTTTGAAAAAGATTTCGCAAACAAAATCCCCCCAAATGATTTTTTGACAAGGATTTCGCAGACAATTTCCCGAAAAACCATTTTTGGAGAAAGAATCCGCAAATTCCAACCCGGAAAATGATTTTTCAGGCAGGAAACTGCGAAGTCTGCATAA
>CAYZTO010000012.1:0-10856 GCA_964481365.1 uncultured Parabacteroides sp.
TCGGAAGCTGGAGATTCCTGCCCATAAAACGCCTGTGGAACCAAGCATCCGCAGCTTCCTTTCCCAAAAACCCCTTTTTAGACATAATTACCATTATGTTAAATAGGAAATATGCCTCTCCGACACAGCACAAAAAAAGCCCGCCATACGAATATGACGGACTTCTCATCATTAGAAATGAATCACTGTATTAGCTGTTCATTTTTGCTTCAATAGCTTCGAACTTTTCACCCATGTTCAGGTTGTAATAGATTCCGCGCAATGCAACCATGACATCGCGTGCGTCAGGATTCAGCTCGTGTGCCTTTTCAAAATAAGGCAATGCCTTTTGGTAATCTTCCTTAGCCTTTGCCAATTCTTTCTGGTATTCTTCCTGGTCGCTGATTGCACTTGCATCATTCTGTTTCTGGACAGCCCGGTTGTAATAAATACGTCCCACGTTTGACAAGACGTCAGCATTGTCAGGGTCTTTTTCCAAAGCAATAAGGAAATATTTCTCTGCGTTGTCAGTATCTTTCAAACCGCTTTCGTAAACACGCCCTATCACGTCGTAAAGCTGGGCATTGTCCGGCTCATTTGCAACCGCAGCGTTCAGGTACTCAAGTGCTTCCTCGTTGCGGTCTGAATAGATGTAAACATTAATCAGGCTCAGGAGATAATACTTTTCCTCAGGAAATTTCTGCATACCTTCTTTCAATGTTTTTTCGAGGTTCACAGAGTCCTTTGCCTGTTCGTACTCGTAGCAAAGATATTGGTAAACATCATTGCCACGGAAATCTGACGTTTTGGCACGTTCCAATGCCGCGATGGCAAGTTCCGAGTTGTTCATCTGGGTTGCTGCCACGGCTGCATAGAACTGGACAGTCATGTAGTTGGAGTCGCGTTGTGCAATAGCTTCGCCCTGGAACATCGGGAGGTCACATATCTGCATATACTGCTGGAAGAAGTCGTACGCCTTTTGATAGTCGCGCTGATCAAAATAATAAGCGCCACCATTGATGTAATATACATGATTGGCGCTTAGAATGTCTTTGATTTTTTTCGTGAACTTGGGTTTGACTTTGCCTTTTGCGTCCGGCAGTTGGTCAAGCTCATACGATTTCAGGAAGTAAGGCAGCTCGCTGAAAAGTGACGTGTACATTGCCTCTTCGTCCGGCTGCTGTCCAAGGATTTGTTTTGTTCTTTCAGCGCTGAACTGCTGGTCTTCAACATAACCAGCGACATACCAAGTTTCCGCATTGTCTTTCGTCTCCGCGTTTTCCAATGCACCTTGGATTAAGGTGCGGGCTTCCTCAAAATTCGGATTTGCTCCTTTCACGACTGACTGAGCATCCTTAACGGCTTTTTTCTGCCCGAACGAAGCAGATGCAACCAAGCACAAAGCTACTGTAAATAAAATCCGTTTCATTGCTAAATAAAGTTTGTATTAATACTAATTATTACCTTATATCTTTTTTGTTTAAAGCTCTTGTTTGTTGTCATCTCCGGTTGCTGAATCCTGAATTGCGGAGGCATCTGTGGCATCCTTGTCAGAGATTTCTCCTGCGATTTTCTCTTCAGAATCAGACAGAACTTTGCAAGCCGAAGCAATTTCGTCATTTCTCTTTTCAAGGTTTATCAGGCGCACTCCCTGGGTCGCACGTCCGATTATACCCAAATCGGCAACTTTTGTCCGGATAGCAATCCCTGACTTATTGATAATCATCAAATCATTTTCATCGGTTACATTCATGATGGCTACCAGCTTGCCGGTCTTTTCCGTTATATTAATGGTCTTGACACCTTTGCCGCCACGGTTTGTGATTCGGTAATCATCGATGTTCGACCGCTTACCGTATCCTTTTTCAGATACTACGAGAACTGTCTCCTTTTCCTTGTCTTTAATGCAAACCATGCCTACAACCCTGTCATCGCCGTCGTCATCGAGTGTCATTCCCCTGACTCCCGCTGCCGTACGCCCCATTTCACGCACTGCGCTCTCATGGAAACGGATAGCACGTCCGTTACGGTTGGCAATCAGGACTTCGTTGTTGCCGTTCGTCATACATACCTGAATCAGACCGTCGCCTTCGTGCAGGGTGATTGCGTTCACACCATTTTGCCTTGGACGGGAATACGCTTCAAGTAATGTCTTTTTAATCACGCCTTTCTTCGTACAGAACAACAGATAGTGGGAGTTTATGAAGTCCGTATCTGTCGTCAGTTTTTTGACGCGGATGAAAGCCTGTACCATGTCATCGGCTTCAATGTTAAGCAAGTTTTGGATGGCACGGCCTTTGGCATTCTTTGCTCCTTCAGGAATTTCGTAAACCTTCAGCCAATAACAACGGCCTTTGGCAGTGAAGAAGAGCAACGTGGCATGCATTGATGCGGGGTAAATGTATTCGACGAAATCCTCGTCACGTGTTTCGGAGCCTTTAGCCCCTACTCCGCCCCTACCCTGCGCACGGAATTCGCTGAGTGGTGTCCGCTTGATATAACCCAAATGCGAAATAGTGATAATCATCTCATCGTCAGCGTAAAAATCTTCCGGATTTAATTCTTCCGATGCATAAACAATGTCTGTCCGACGCTCGTCCCCGTATTTGTCTTTGATTTCCTGAAGCTCGTCCTTGATTACCTTCATGCAAAGGTCGTCATTTTCCAAGATTTCCGTCAAATATGCAATTAATTTTTCAATTTCTTCATATTCTGCATGCAATTTATCTTGTTCAAGACCGGTCAGCTGCCGCAGGCGCATTTCAACTATGGCACGGGATTGGCGTTCAGAAAGAGAGAATCGCTCCATTAATCTTTCAACTGCCTCATTCGGACTTTTGGATGCCTTGATGATTGCTATGACTTCATCAATGTTATCCGATGCTATAAGCAAGCCTTCGAGAATGTGTGCCCGTTCTTTCGCTTTTTCAAGGTCGAATTTTGTACGCCTAACCACAACCTCGTGGCGATGATCCACGAATGCTTTTATCAAGTCTTTTAGGTTCAAGAGGCGCGGCCTCCCATTGACAAGCGCGATATTGTTCACGCTGAAAGAAGATTGCAGGGCGGTCAGCTTATACAACTTGTTTAATACGACATTAGAATTGGCATCACGCTTCACATCTACCACAATGCGCAAGCCGCCCCGACTGGAAGATTCGTCATTGACATTAGAAATTCCCTCTATCCGCTTCTCATTTACCAAATCGGCGATGCTTTTTATCAAATCCGATTTTATGACCTGATAAGGAATTTCCGTGATAACAATTTTCTCATGATTTGCGTCTTGCTCAATTTCAGCTTTGCCACGCAAGATGATGCGCCCCCTACCCGTTTCAAAAGCCTCTTTGACTCCGGAATATCCGTAAATAGTAGCTCCTGTCGGAAAATCCGGTGCTTTCACATACTTCATTAATTCCTCGACAGAGATTTCTCCACGGGAATCAATAAATGCTATGGAAGCATCCAAAACCTCGCTCATATTATGTGGAGGCATATTTGTCGCCATACCAACTGCAATTCCGGAAGCGCCATTCACCAAAAGGTTAGGGATTCGTGTTGGTAAAACAGTGGGTTCTCTTAGCGTATCATCAAAATTGAGCTGAAAATCCACCGTGTCTTTATCAATATCGCGAAGCATCTCTTCTGCAAGCTTGCTTAATCTGGCTTCAGTGTAACGCATAGCAGCCGGGCTATCATTATCCATTGAACCGAAATTTCCCTGCCCATCTACCAAAGTATATCGCATAGACCAGTTTTGCGCCATACGCACCATTGCATAATAGACAGAGGAATCGCCATGCGGATGATATTTACCCAAAACTTCACCCACAATTCTTGCCGACTTCTTATAAGGTTTGTCAGACGTATTTCCAAGTTCATTCATACCAAACAGAATACGGCGGTGAACGGGCTTGAAACCGTCCCTAACATCCGGGAGAGCACGTGAAACAATGACAGACATCGAGTAATCGATGTAAGCCGATTTCATTTCCTCCTCAATGTTAATCTTAATAATTCTATCTTGATCAACCATTTAAATTAATATTAATTACACTCTTTATTCATCTCGTGAAAAAATCACGCTAAGGTACGCTTTTTCCTAATATCGCGAAAGTTTTGGGTATCTTTTTTCTGGTACTAAAAATGCGCTTGCCTTTTACAAGTGATTTTTGCAAAGAATGGCATGAATTTTGATTGATAATCAAGACGTGTTTGTTACTTTTGCGGACACTGAAATTAAAAACAAAGTAGCAAAGAAGATAATAACCCATATTACTACATTATATAATATATATACATGAAGAATGATTATTCACAGCACTTGAGAGATGTTTTAGAATATAGTCGTGAAGAGGCTGAACGGCTTCAGAATAGCTATATCGGACCTGAACACCTCTTATTAGCGATTATTCGTGACGGTGAAGGTATAGCTTATGATGTACTCAGCCGCTTCCTTATCATCCCGGATATCAAAAAAAAGATAGAAGGACATATTAAAAATTCCGAGGATTATCTCATACAGGAGATACGTGACATCAGCATAAGCAAGCTGACAGAACGTGTTTTACGAATGACAATATTAGAAGCAAAACTTTTTCATAAAAAAGAAGCTGATACCGAGCATTTGATACTCGCCATATTAAAAGAAAAGAATAATTTGGCAGCACGTTTACTCATTGAAAACGGTTTGACGTATGAGTTCTTCTATCGCGAATTTTCAGGGGCTTATGCTGAACGTGGCGAAGGAAATTCACAATCCACAGATATCAAATTTGGTTATGCTGAAGATGATGAAGACGACGATGATGATAACTATACTTTTCGCAAGGGTAATGAATCCCATGCATCGTCCAATGCGCAACAAGGAGGAGTTCAACATTCCAAATCATCTTCTTCTGACACACCAGTGCTTGACAATTTCGGTACTGACATGACACGTGCTGCTGAAGAAAAACGCTTAGACCCAATCGTCGGACGAGAGAAAGAAATCGAACGCTTGGCTCAGATTCTTAGTCGCAGAAAAAAGAATAATCCTGTATTGATAGGAGAACCAGGTGTAGGAAAATCAGCTATTGTGGAAGGACTTGCCTTGCGAATAGTGCAACACAAAGTGTCGCGAATCCTTTTCAATAAACGTGTGATAAGCCTAGATATGGCATCTATCGTTGCTGGAACCAAGTACAGAGGGCAATTCGAAGAGCGTATTAAAGCCATTCTAAATGAATTAACTAAAAATCCTAACATCATTCTTTTCATTGACGAACTTCATACCATTGTCGGTGCTGGTTCGGCTTCAGGCTCAATGGATGCGGCGAATATGCTTAAGCCTGCGTTAGCTCGTGGAGAGATTCAATGCATCGGAGCTACAACTCTTGACGAATATCGAAAAAATATAGAGAAAGATGGTGCTCTTGAGCGACGTTTTCAAAAAGTAATAGTGGATCCTACTACGGCTGAAGAAACATTGCAAATCCTTGAAAATATCAAAGGACGCTACGAAGAACACCACAATGTGACTTACTCTTCGGGAGCATTACAAGCATGTGTCAAATTGACGGAACGCTACATAAGTGATCGAAACTTTCCTGACAAGGCAATTGATGCATTGGATGAGGCGGGTTCTCGTGTCCATATTTCTAACATAGTAGCGCCTAAGGCTATCGAGGAGCTGGAAGCAAAAATTCAAGATGCCAACCGCGATAAGCTGGCTGCCGTCAAAGCACAGAATTTTGAACTTGCTGCAAGTTTCCGTGACAAAGAAAGGCAATATGAAAAAGAGTTGAATACAGCAACGCTGAAATGGGACGAAGAAATGAAATCCAATCGGGAAACCGTTACTGAAGAGCAAGTGGCAGAAGTTATTGCCATGATGTCAGGTGTTCCCGTACAGCGGATAGCTAAAGCAGAGAATGTACGGTTGCTGGAAATGGCAGACGAGTTAAAGGAAAAAGTTGTGGGACAAGATGAGGCCATTGAGAAAGTAGTCAAAGCGATACAACGTAACCGGGTAGGATTGAAAGATCCTAACAAACCAATCGGCACGTTCATGTTCCTTGGGCCAACCGGAGTTGGCAAAACACACCTTGCCAAGAAGTTGGCGGAGTACCTTTTCGACTCGGCAGATGCATTAATCCGTATTGATATGAGCGAATATTTGGAGAAGTTTGCCGTCTCTCGCCTTATCGGTGCTCCTCCGGGTTACGTGGGTTACGAAGAAGGTGGACAATTGACTGAGAAAGTACGCCGCAAGCCCTATTCTGTGGTACTATTGGATGAGATTGAAAAAGCACACCCTGATGTTTTCAACCTTCTGCTTCAGGTTCTTGACGAGGGAAGATTGACTGACAGCCTCGGACGCCGGATAGACTTCAAGAATACCATTTTGATTATGACATCGAATATCGGTACACGGCAACTTAAAGACTTTGGACGAGGTGTTGGTTTCCATACAGGAGGATCCGATGATGTAGACAAAGAGTTCTCCCGCGGTGTTATCCAGAAGGCACTAAACAAGGCTTTCGCTCCAGAATTCCTGAATCGTATAGATGACATAATCATGTTTGACCAACTGGATAAGGAGTCTATATGTAAAATCATCGACATCGAGCTTAAAGGACTCTACCAACGAGTGTCTGAATTAGGATTCACTCTGGAATTGAGCAAGAAAGCGAAAAATTTCATTGCCGGTAAGGGCTACGATATTCAGTTTGGTGCACGACCATTGAAGCGTGCAATCCAAAAATATTTGGAAGACGAAATGGCGGAACTCATAATACGTGCTTCCATTGGGCAAGGTGACACCATTGTGGTTGATTTTGATGAAGAACAGCAAAAGATTGTCACCCGTATTTCAAAGAGTAAAGATTCTGATTCTGCAGAGATCTAGTTATTATTACAGAGGTGCATATTGCAAAGAATAAGGGTGTTGCGCGAATAAATTAAAAAACTTTGCCACCCTTTCTTATGCAATATGCGTTTCTTTTTGCCTACTATATGGATTATTGTGGTACTTTTGCAGTAAATAGTATTCAATAGATTAAGTTTTTTACAATCGAACAAATCATGAAAAGAGACCATGCAATTTTCGACATCATCGAAAAAGAACATCAACGCCAGTTGAAGGGTATAGAATTGATTGCTTCCGAGAATTTTGTCAGTGACCAAGTCATGCAAGCTATGGGAAGCTGCCTGACTAACAAGTATGCCGAAGGTTATCCGGGCAAACGCTATTACGGTGGTTGTGAGGTAGTGGATCAGAGTGAAACCATAGCAATAGAACGTGTCAAACGGATATTCCATGCTGAATGGGCTAACGTACAACCACACTCCGGAGCACAAGCCAATGCAGCAGTTCTTTTGGCTGTCCTCAATCCCGGTGATACTTTCCTCGGATTGAACTTAGCGCATGGTGGGCATCTTTCACACGGTTCACCAGTAAATAGTTCCGGCATTCTGTATCACGCTACTGAATACAATGTGCGTGAAGATAACGGAAGAGTGGATTACGACCTCATGGAAAAAGTTGCATTACGCGAACACCCGAAGCTCATCATCGGCGGAGGCTCTGCTTATTCTCGCGACTGGGACTATAAACGAATGCGTGAGATAGCTGATAAAGTCGGGGCATTGCTTATGATTGATATGGCTCATCCAGCGGGGCTTATAGCTGCAGGTTTGCTGAATAACCCGCTGGAATATGCCCACATCGTCACTTCCACAACTCACAAGACTCTGCGTGGACCACGGGGAGGCATCATTCTTATGGGAAAAGACTTTGACAATCCTTGGGGTAAGGTTACTCCGAAGGGTGTAATAAAGAAAATGTCTCAACTGTTAGACTCTGCCGTATTCCCCGGTATACAGGGAGGCCCGCTGGAGCACGTAATCGCAGCTAAAGCCGTTGCTTTCGGTGAAGCCCTTGAACCAGAATATGTAGACTATCAGAAGCAAGTGAAGAAGAATGCGGCTGTAATGGCTCAGGCATTTATTGATAAAGGATATAAGGTTGTTTCGGGAGGGACTGACAACCACAGCATGTTAATTGACTTGCGTACCAAGTTCCCGGACCTGACCGGCAAAGTGGCAGAGCGTGCGCTGGTTGCTGCCGATATAACAGTAAACAAGAATATGGTACCTTTCGATAGCCGCTCGGCATTCCAGACATCCGGTATCCGCATTGGCACTCCTGCCATTACCACACGTGGTGCGAAAGAAGATTTAATGTATGAAATCGTGGAAATGATTGACACCGTACTCTCCTCCCCTGAGTGCGACAAGACAATAACTGCCGTGCGGGAAAAAGTGAACTCCACGATGAAAGATTACCCCATTTTCGCATGGTAATACTATCAACATTACCGATACCAAATGTCAAGGAATTATATTGGTTCTTATCAGAAACCATACACATTGTATAAAAGAACATCTATATGAAAAAGAATTTTATTGTAACATTATGCTCGAGCGTAGCTTTCGGGCTCCTGACGTCATGTGGCGAACCTGCAGGAGAAGTCAAAAGCTACAATATGGGGATAAACATCATCCCTACCCCACTCAGCTTGGTACAGAATGACGGAATCTACAAGTTGAATCGGAACTCCACCTTTGGGGCTACTACTCCTGAGGCAAAGACTGTTGCAGAGTTTTTCGCAAACAAGATGAAGGCATCTACCGGCTACGACATCAAGGTTGCAGACAAAGGTGACATAACTCTTGCCATTGACGATGCTTTTGACGTGAATGACGAAGGTTATACTCTTGATGTGACAGCATCGGGCGTTGTGGTTAAGGCGAAGAAACCCCAAGGACTCTTCTATGGTATGCAATCGTTCATGCAACTTCTGCCTGCCGAGATAGAAAGTCCTACTACCGTAAAGGGAATAGCGTGGACAGCTGAGGCTGTGAGCATTAAAGATGAACCGCGCTTCGGGTATCGTGGTGTCATGCTCGACCCGTGCAGGCACTTCATGCCGGTAGAGAATGTGAAGAAATATATCGACGTACTGTCTCTGTTCAAATTCAACCGCCTGCATTGGCATCTGACAGACGACCAAGGCTGGCGCATCGAGATAAAGAAATATCCGAAGCTGACCGAAGTGGGAGCTACACGCATCGACGGTGAAGGCACGGAACACAAAGGTTACTATACTCAAGAAGAGGTTAAGGAAATAGTTCAATATGCAGCAGACCATTTCATTACCGTTATCCCTGAGCTGGAAATCCCGGGGCATGAGATGGCTGCCATTGCCGCTTATCCGGAGTTGTCGTGCAAAGGCGAACCCGGTACGCCGCGCATCATCTGGGGTGTTGAAGACATAGTTATGTGCCCCGGAAAAGAAGAGGTATTCGACTTCTTGGAAGATGTAGTTGATGAGATGGTAGCTCTTTTCCCGAGCGAGTACTTCCACGTAGGTGGGGATGAGTGCCCCAAGACCAGTTGGAAGAACTGTCCTCTCTGCCAGAAGCGTATCCGCGAGGAAGGCTTGACTGCTGACAGGCAGCATTCAGCAGAAGAGAAGCTGCAGAGCTATGTCATCCAACGGATGGAGAAGTACCTTGCATCCAAGGGTAAGAAGATAATCGGTTGGGACGAAATCCTTGAAGGCGGGTTGGCTCCCACGGCAACTGTGATGTCTTGGCGCGGGGAAGCCGGAGGAATCGCCGCTGCATCAATGGACCACACTGTCATCATGACACCCGGTGTCAATGGTATGTATCTGGATGCATACCAAGGAGATGCGAAGATAGAACCTGTTACAATCGGGGGGTACACACCATTGGAGAAGACATACAACTACAACCCGGTACCTGACACTTTGGCGCGTATGGGCAAAGGTGATTACATCCTTGGGGTTCAGTGCAACACATGGTCGGAGTATATGTACACAGAAGAGAAGCGCAACTACATGATTTTCCCAAGGGCTATTGCCGTGGCTGAAATAGGTTGGACGCAACAGGAGCGCAAGGACTACAAAGACTTCGAGCGTAGGGTTGAGAACGCTTATGTCCGTCTCGACGAGCACAACCTCAACTACCACATCCCAATGCCCGAACAACCCAAAGGCTCGTGCAACTTCGTGGCTTTCACCGACAAAGCTTCGCTTGAGTTCACCACCAGCCGCCCGATGAAGATGGTCTATACGCTCGACGGCAGCACCCCGACCCCTTCATCCACCGCATACACCGCTCCTATAGACATCACGGAAACCACCACCCTTAAGATTGCTTCCGTCCTTCCTTCGGGGAAGATGGGCACCATTCGCACAATCCAGGTCGAAAAGCAAGAACCGGCTCCTGCAAAGGAAATAGCCCAGACATCCGCAGGACTCAACATGGAGGTCTACGATGGTATGTACCTTTCGGTAAAAGACTTCGAAGCAAACAAGCCGGAACCGAAGGCGAAGAAGGTAATCAAAGAGCTACGGGAGCTGACGGCACAGGTTAAGACATCAGAGTCGATGCGTGGTGTAGAGCAGTATGCAGCAGTGGCTAACGGGTACATCAACATCCCCGAAGACGGTGTTTACTACCTCTCTTCAAACCTTGAGGAAGTATGGCTCGATGGTAAGTTGCTCATAAACAACGGCGGGGAAGTGAAACGCTTCTCTACACACGACTCCTCTGTTGCTTTGGCAAAGGGCTTGCACGAGGTTAAGGCAGTGTTCTTGGGGCACATTATAGGGGGTTGGCCGTCCAACTGGGGCGACGGCTCCATCAGTATTCGCAAGGCAGATGCCGACAAGTTCGAGAAAGTATCGGGCGACATGCTCTGTCATTAATCATTTTTTTACTTAAACACGAGGGTGAGCCGAAACGGTTCACCCTCTTTTTTTGCCCATGCGTGAGGTCCGGTTTGAACCCCTTTTGTATTTTCC
>CAYZTO010000012.1:10956-26268 GCA_964481365.1 uncultured Parabacteroides sp.
GCCATTGCCGGCACAGCGCACGTATATGGGCATTAAAAAAGGCTTGCCTTGTGGGGCAAGCCTCCTTTAACTTCTTACAATCAGTTCTTCGCGTGCATTACCAGCAGCGGAGTGTTGGTGTGGAACAGCATCCTGCGGGCAAGGCTCGGGTTGAACATCCGTGCGAGGATGTTGCGCCTGTATGTGCTGAATGCTATGATGTCGATTTGCTTGTCGCGGACGAACTTCTCGATGGCGAGCAGCAGGTCACCGTCGGCAAGGACGGTATAGGAAATAGATGCGTCGGGGTACTGCTTTTTGAAGTACTCCTTGGCACCTGCAAGGCGTATCTCGTTCCAGTCGTTGCGGCTTGTGGATATGTTGAAGAGGTGGATGTTGATTCCGTATCCGGAGAAGACTTCCATGAATGCGTCGAACACCAGCAAGTCCCTCTCGTTGAACGATGTGGCGAACGCTACATTCTTTACGACTTCAAGGTCGGTGAAGGGGACGTCTTCGGGTATGGCAAGCACCGGGACGCGGTTCAGTTCGATGACCTCACCCGTCACGCTGCCTATCAGGTCGGCCTCTTTGCGGTCTTTCCCCCTCGTCCCCATGATGATGATGTCCGGGCGGTACTCTTTCCCGAAGGCGATAATCTCTTCTTCGGGCAGCCCTTCGCGCAGCGTATAGTCGAAGTCATGTTCGGGCAGTTCACCGGATGCCATCTTGGCACGCAGGGTCTTGCATATACCGTCCATGTCGGTAACAACCTTGTTCCGCAGGAATTCAAGGTTCTCCTCCTCCTTCAGCTGATATACCATCGAGTTCCCGAGCGGTGCCGCCGTAGGGAAGAATGGGCTGAAATAAGCATGCATAATCATGACATCAGCATCGCGTTTGTGCGCATAATTGATGCCTATTTCGCAAGCCTTCAGCGAGTAGTCTGAAAAGTCCACAGGTATGAGGACTCGTAGCCTGTGGGGTTCTTCCGGTTTTTTGTCTTTTTCCTCGTCGAACCACTTGCTGTCTTCTATGACTCGCAGGGCATGCGGCAGGTCGCTCTCCTTTATGCGAACCCTCACTCCTGCCGATATTACAGGCTGAATCTGGTTCACATTGTGGATATAGACCTCGATGCCCTCGGTCTCCAGTATGGTCTTAAGAATCTGGGCTTTCGCATACGTATGGATAGCCAACGTCACAAGTTTGTCTTCCATAAATCCTCCGCCTTTAAGTTACTGCCGGTCTTTCTCCGCAAGGATTTCCATCGCACGGTTAAAGATTGTCGTGTCGTCGAGCACTACAATACCGCCATCGGGACCCGGCTCTATGTGGATTCCGCAGCTCTTCCCGTCATTGAAGTTCTGCCCCCCGAAGTAATTCCGCACCGTCTCTACCGACATTCCAAGCTCGTCGGCTATGCGGTGTATGCTTCCGTCGGGCAAACTGTCTTTAATCTTTCTCAACTCATTGAAAGTTACTGTCTTTGTCATGGCTGTTTGTATTTATTGTTTATTAATATGCTTCATCTGTTTCAGTACCGCTAACATAGGGCTTTTCGCAGTACCTCACAAATCTGGTTATATGCTTTAGAACATATCCGTGATGCCTGTCCCCTGTATTCCGTTACAAAAGGTCGGATGCAAGTTCGGATAGCTGGCTGCGTTCACCCTTAATCAGGTTGATGTGCGCGAAGAGTTCCTGTCCTTTCATCTTGTCCACCATATAGGCAAGCCCGTTGCTTTGCGCGTCGAGATAAGGGGAATCTATCTGCTGTATGTCTCCTGTGAAGACCATCTTCGTACCCTCACCTGCGCGGGTAATGATGGTTTTTATCTCGTGCGGCGTCAGGTTCTGCGACTCGTCCACGATGAAGAACGTGTCGGAAAGGCTGCGTCCACGGATGAAAGCCAACGCTTCAATGACCAGCTGGTTGGTCTTCTGCATCTCGTCTATCCGGCGGTTCTCCGTGCTGTTTGGGGAGAATTGCCCCTTGATTACGTTAAGATTGTCGAAGAGAGGCTGCATATAGGGGGCAACTTTCTGCTTCTCGTCTCCGGGGAGGAATCCCAAGTCCCGGTTGGCAAGGGCGACAATCGGGCGGGCGAGCAGCACCTGCTTGTAGGAGGAAGCCTGCTTCAGCGCGGAGGCAAGGGCAAGAAGTGTCTTGCCTGTCCCGGCTTTCCCCGTCAGGGCTATGAGCTTGATATCCGGGTCATTGAGGACTTCGAAGGCGAAACTTTGCTCGGCATTGCGCGGCTGTATCCCGTAGTTGTTCGTCTTCCCCACGCGGACAATCCGCCGGGTGAAGGGGTTGTAGCGCGCCATCACCGAATTGCGCCCGCTCTTCAATATGAAACAATCATTGGGGTGCAGCTTCGCAGACATCTCCCACCGTTCGGCAGGGATACCGGCAGGCGAGGCGTAAATCTCGTCGATAAGATTGCTGTCGATGCCGTCGAAAGTTTCCTGCGCCCGCTCGAAAACATCAACGTCCCTCACCTTATCGTTGATGTAATCCTCCACTTCTATGCCAAGAGACCGCGCCTTCATGCGCAAGTTTATATCCTTGGTAACGAGGATTGTCCGCATATCCGGGTGTTGTTCCGCCACTATCATTGCACACGAAAGTATACGGTGGTCAGGGGTGGGTTCCGGGAATGATTCGGCTATTCTCTTGTGGTATTTCCCTCCCGTCACCACATGGAGCATGCCCATGTCCGCGCCAAGCGATGCCCCGCGCGTGAAGAGGTCGTTGCTCGTAACCGAGTCCAAAGCACGCACGAACTCCCTCGCGTTGAAGTTAATCTGGTCGCTGCCTTTCTTGAATTTGTCGAGCTCTTCCAGCACCACGATGGGCAGGTAGATGTCGTTTTCCTGGAAGTTTTCCAAGCATTTGTAGTCATGCAATATGACGTTTGTGTCTAATACAAAATTCTTCTTCATGGCTTTTTGCTTTAAAGATATCTGTTGGAAAAACAAGCGGCAGTGCCTTTTTGTTCAGAATCCCGGCGATTTTTTCTATATAAACACGCCTGTATTTCCATTCTTCCCTGCCGGGAAAAAGCTATTTTCCTGCCTTGAAAAAGTATGGAAGATAGGCGGGAAAAGTTATCTACATACTTTTAAATTCTTCGTTCGGCAGTGCCGAATATACGTTCGACAGTGGCGAATATATGTTCAGCAGTTCTGAATATACATTCAGCAGTTCTGAATAAAGAATATCCGCGCAGGCAGGTACTTTTTTCCGAGGGGGCAGATTTATTTCTCCCGGCAGGGGAATAAAAATACCAGCGCAGGATTCGGTGAATCCCCGTGCGGGCAATGGTAAGATTCCGGGCAGGAAAACGGGCGCGGCAGGCGGTGCGGCGGGCTACTGGCGCAGGAGGTCTTTGGCGTTCGCGAGGGAGGCTTCGGTCAAAGATGCCCCGCTGAGCATCCGCGCCACCTCGTGTGTGCGCTCCTCGTCGGTGAGGCGCTTGATACGTGTCACTGTCCTGTCGCCCTCATCTTCCTTATATACAAAGTAATGCGCCTGCCCTTTCGCGGCGATTTGTGGCAGGTGCGTGATGGCGAAGACCTGCATTTTCGTGCCCAAATCGTGCATGATGTTGCCCATTTTATCGGCAATGTCGCCCGAAACCCCGGTGTCGATTTCGTCGAAAATGATGGAGGGCAAAGCCGTAAAACCGGCAATCATCGCCTTGATGCAGAGCATGAGGCGCGAGATTTCCCCGCCTGAAGCCGTGTCCGCCACAGGGTTCAGCGCGCCGTTTTTGTTGGCAGAAAAGAGGAAACACACCTCGTCTATGCCGTCGGCGTCAGGCTCTTCCTTCGGGATAATGTTCACGCGGAAGCGAATATTGGGCATACCGAGCGGCATTACCATAGCGGCGAGCTGTTCGGCGAAGGCGCCGGAAGCCATTTTACGTTGGCTGCTGATGACCGCTGCCTGGCGGAGTACCTCCCGGCGGGAGGCATCGACTTGGGCGGACAAGGCGGCGATTTGCTCATCAGATGAATCGATTTCGCCCAGTTTTTCCTTGTAGCTGCTTTGGATTTGCAGCAGTTCTTCTACAGTATTCACGCGGTGTTTCTGCTGGAGGGTGTAGATGGTATTGAGGCGTTCCTCGACGTATGCGAGCCGTTCGGGGCTGAACTCCACCTCGTCGGCAAGGCGGGAAGTTTCAGAAACGAGGTCGCGGAGGTCGATGTAAGCTTCGCGGAGACGTGCGGAAATCTCGGCGGAACGCGAGAAATACTTCTCCACCGAAGCCGCAGCCGACGATGCTTCGCGGATTAGCTGCAGCCCGCCTGCCTCCTCGCCGTCGAGCAGCTGCGCGATTTTATATAATGCAGTTTTTATTTCTTCGGCATGGGAAAGCGTCTCCTGCTCCTGCTCCAATGCCTCTTGTTCACCATCGGAAAGCCCTGCGTCTTGTAGCTGCTGGAGCTGGAAACGAAGATAGTCTTCTTCCTGCTTCGCGAGGGCGGATTTATCCTCAAGTTCGCGTAATTCGCGCTTCAGAGATTGGTATCGCGAGAATTCCTTGCGGTAAAGTATGAGAGGAATTTCGTTTTCTGCCATCACGTCCACCACCCTGAGCTGGAAACGGGTGTCGCCGAGAAGCAGGTTCTGATGCTGGGAATGGATGTCGATAAGCCTTGAGCCAAGCTCGCGGACCACGGCGAGTTGCACGGGAGAGTCGTTCACGAATGCCCTCGACTTCCCGGAGGAAAACAGTTCGCGCCTGAGGATGCAGGTGTCGGAATCGTACTCCAAATCATTGGAAAGGAAGAAGGGTTCGAGACGGTAGCGGCTGATGTCGAAGACCGCTTCTATTACACATTTGTCGGCGCCCTGCTTGATGCTCTTCCCGTCGGCGCGCTGACCGAGAACGAGACCCAAGGCTCCGAGGATTACAGACTTGCCGGCTCCGGTCTCTCCCGTGATGACAGAGAAGCCCTTTTCGAAGCGGATGTCGAGGCTGTCTATAAGGATAAAATTCTTGATGAACAGGGAGTTTAGCATAATAACTACTCGTTAAGGGATGAAAGTCTCGAGCCTGCAGTGGGGAAAATATTGGACAGTAACTTGTAGCCTGCCTGCTTCTCTTGCCGCGTAGCCTCGGAGTAAATGCTAACAACCTCGTCGAGTTTTGCCTCGGAATATATCCTCAGGAGAAGCGAAACCGGGCGTTGCTTGTAAAATGCCTCCAAGGATTGCAGGGTTTCGATGATGGTAGTACGCCCGCGACTCGGATTGGCTGCCATCTCGTCGAGTCCCCTGCGGTGATAGGTGTACCACATATTGCGGAACGTTTCGGAGGCATTGTCCGTCAGGGCAGTAATCAGGGCGTGGCGGTTGCTCGTGCTTTCAAAAGCCTTCCACCCGTTCCACGAGTTCTGGGCTTGCGCCATCCTGACTACTTCTTGAGCACGCTCGAAATACGTTTTTCCGCCGAGGGGCGAAAAACTGTCGAAGTCCATTCCGAGGATAACATAAACGTAGAATATGATGGTTGCGGTGAGGTTGCTCGACAAATTATTGGCATTGTAAGTAAATTGCTCGTACTCCGTGTACTCGAAGTCGAACTCCGTGTCACGATAATTAAATAAGGTAGTAGTGTAAGAAGAGTTGTACACCGGACGCCTCGCCTGCACCTGAATCTCGGCAGAGAAGCTGTTGTCATCTTGTTCATTCACGATTATCGTGAAGTTGCAGTCGATGCGTTCGTTCACGGCAAAGGTAGCGTCGGTCCATTTCCGGTCGTTTATGAATTCGGTGAGGGACGACTGCATGGTATTGAATACGGATTTGTTTGTGCCTTCTATCTGGTCGCTATTCACCGTGACCCGCGCATTCAATTCCTGCCCCTGCCCTATACACGGCAAAGAAGCAAGAGCCAACGAACAACAAAGCATCTTCCAATTCATATTACATACTATAATAATTTCACCAATTGCTCTACAATATCGGCGGCGACTTCCTGCTTACTCTTCAACGGGTAATCAGTTCGGTCACCGTTTCTCCGGATGATTGAAACCTTGTTCGTGTCACAACGGAAACCTGCACCCTTGTCCCGCAAGGAATTAAGGACTATGAAGTCGAGGTTTTTCCGCTCCATCTTCTCGGAAGCGTGGCGGGCTTCGTCGTTAGTTTCCAATGCAAATCCTACCAAAACCTGATTGTCCTTCTTCACTGAACCGAGGCAAGCGGCGATGTCAGGATTAGGTACAAGATGAAGCAGCAGTTCCTCCCCTTTCTCGCGCCTGATTTTCTCCTGAGCCTGCACCTTCGGTCTGAAGTCTGCGACTGCGGCACAAAGGATGCCTGCATCTGCCGCCGGGAACAAATCTCTTGCCACATCAAACATCTCCCCTGCCGATTCAACATCAATCCGCCGGATGAGCGGGTGATGCGCCTGCAAGGGGACAGGTCCGGAAACCAGCGTCACTTCTGCCCCGCATTGTGCACATTCCTCCGCTAAAGCAAAGCCCATTTTACCGGAAGAATAATTGCCTATGAAGCGCACAGGGTCGATTTTTTCGTATGTAGGCCCGGCAGTAATAAGTATTTTCTTCCCGGCTAATGTCTGCTTCTTGCTGAAGAAATCTTCCAATATTGCAATAATCTTGTCCGGTTCCTCCATCCTGCCTTTACCAATCAAATGGCTGGCAAGTTCTCCTGTGGCAGGCTCAATAATGCGGTTGCCAAACGAGCGGAGCCTTGACAGATTATATTGTGTGGCAGGATGGGCGAACATATCCAAGTCCATTGCAGGAGCGACAAATACCGGAGCTTTGCAAGACAAATAGGTTGTAATAAGCATATTGTCGGCTATCCCATTAGCCATTTTCCCAATGGTAGATGCCGTAGCCGGAGCCACAAGCATGGCATCAGCCCACAGTCCCAAGTCCACATGACTATGCCAGGTCCCGTCACGATTAGAGAAAAAATCGCTGATAACCGGATTGCTGCTCAAAGCAGAGAGTGTTATAGGAGTGATGAATTCTTTACCTGCAGGTGTTATGACAACTTGTACTTCCGCCTTTCTTTTCACTAATCCGCGAATCAGGTAAGCCGCTTTATAAGCTGCTATACTTCCCGTGATTCCGAGTATGATATGCTTCCCTTCCAACATACATTCAAACTGAAAACCACTTTATTATTACAATTTCCGGAACTACCATATAATACCAAACCTCATACAGTTTAGACTTATACTACCTCTTATTAAATCCTCTCAGCTTTATTTCCGTAAGTTTCTGTTTGGTGTTTAGCGGGAAATTACCATTCATCATCCACGCATAATAGTTCGGGTCGGAGGCAAAAACCTCTTCCACAAGCCGCCCTTTATATTTGCCGAAATTAAACACTTCCTGCTTACGGTCATTATAAATCATTCTGCCTGCAAAATCTACATTATTATTGAAACTGGAAAATTTTGAGAGGTAAGTAACGTCATTTTGCAAATTGGGATACTTATCAAGCTGCGCTTTTAGGACTTCATAAGTAGCCATCGAATCGGCAGCTGCAGTATGCGCATTTTCCAGCGATTTATGGCAATAGAATGTGTAAGCCGCAGATAATGTACGTTGCTCCATCTTATAAAAAATCGTCTGCACGTCGATAAACTTCCGCTTCGACAAATCCACATTTATACCTGCCCGCAGGAATTCCTCAGCAAGCATAGGAATGTCAAAACGGTTAGAATTATATCCGGCGAGGTCGCAACCCTCAATTTGCGCGGCAAAGGTTTTGGCTATTTCTTTGAATGTAGGGCAATTCTTAACGTCTTCATCCTTAATTCCGTGTATAGCCGTCGATTCCGGCGGTATAGGTATCCCAGGATTAATACGAATTGTCTTTGTTTCCTCTTTCCCGTTAGGAAACACTTTTACATAAGCAATCTCTATGATATGGTCTTTTACAATATCTATTCCTGTAGTCTCTAAATCAAAAAAGACCAGCGGATTTCTCAAATTCAACTGCATACTTCAACTTTTAGAAGTTCAATCATTAAGCATCATGGGCATTAAAAGCATCAGAAGCTCTTCATTTTCTTCGTTTTCTGAAGGCACTATAACTCCAGCCCTTGACGGATCGGCAAGCTCTAATATTACCTCGTCTGAGCTGATATTTCCAAGAATTTCTATCAAATATGTTGCTTTAAAACCGATACTCAACTCTTCACCTTCATATTGACAAGCGACTACCTCCTCAGCCGAATATGAAAAATCAATGTCCTGTGCCGAGACAAGCACTTTTCCAAAAGACAGATGCAACTTCACGAGACTGCTTGCCGGGTTGGAAAAAATAGACACACGTTTCAAGGCATTAAAGAAAGAAACCCTATCAATGGTCATCTTATAAGGATTGTCCTTGGGTATAACACTGTTATAATTGGGATAACGCCCCTCGATAAGCCTGCAAATCATTTCGAAGTTATTGCACGTAACATACACATTATTGTCGTCAAATTTGACGAGCACCATCTCGTCATCTTTGGAAAGGATATTTTTTAGCAGGTTGGCAGGTTTCTTGGGTAAGATGAACGAGGCACGTTCCGACGATTTTATTGCAAGGCTGCGTAAACGTACTAATTTATGACCGTCAGAAGCCACGAAAGTAAGTGCATCCGGAAGAATATCAAAATAAATACCGTTCATCACGGGGCGCAATTCATCATCTGCGGTGGCAAAAAGGGAGCGGCTGATGCCGTTAAGTAATCTGGAAGACTCAATAGTCAGCGTGATTGCATTATCATTCAGCGGTCTCTGCTGAGGATAGGAGTCTCCCCTCTGCCCTATAAAATTATACTTGCCGTTTTGGAAGTGGATGAATATTTCCAAATTATCATCGTCTATATCAAATGTGAGCGGTTGCTCCGGTAATTCTTTCAGAGGGTCAAGAAGTATCTTTGCAGATACTGCAAAAAGCCCAGAGCCCTCGGCATTCATTACTTCCACCGATGTTATCATCCTGGTTTCGGCATCCGACGCGGTTATTGTCAATTGATTACCTTCCAAGTTGAATAAAAAGCAGTCTAAGATGGGCAGAGAGTTTTTATTGACTATCACCTTGCTGATTGATTGCAGGCGTGAAAGCAAAGCGGTACTGGATACATCAAATTTCATACCTTCTATCGTTATTTAATTAATATGTAATGTCTATAATATAAAGTGTTAGGGCGCGGAGGAATCTTATCGCGCTGTCATTTGCACAGCAAAAGTACTAATAAAGCCCGAACCGGGAAACTTTTCCATTAAAATCCTTACCTTTGCGCAATCTTTAATAAATGTACATCCGTAATAAAAAATGAGGAGACTATTCTTTGCCGTTTTCTTTTGTTTCGCGGTATTCTCCATATCGGCACAAAGCAAAAGAAGCACAATCTGCCGGTTAGGACTCACATACGATATAAGCAAAAGCAAGAACTGGGGTTCCAAGATGCCTGTGATTACGGGAATTATACCCTACTCGTCGGCAGAACGCGCCGGTATCAGGCAAGGCGACATCGTTACACATATCGAGGGCATTAAAACTACCGAGCTTTCCGCTTCAGAAATCGAAATACTTTTAAATCCTGCGGGCAAAAGGGATATCGTGCTTACGCTGGCTAACTTTAAGAACAACGCGAGGCAGGTTATAGTCCGGAAAGAATGCAAACCCGCAAACGCCATATCCGAAGACCAATTGGCAATGGCTTTTTCTATGTACAGCTTGGAGACCACAAGCGAACGGAGGTTCATCTGCCCTTTCAAGATAACTTCCATAAATGACACGGTGCAATTTTCCCGCTTCAAGACCTTTGCTTTTGCCCCGGTGGACGTAAACAACGAAAAGTTGGAGACTGCAATCAACCGCGCCATCGAAGACGAGCTGGAGCAAAAGGGGCTGGAATTAAATGAAACGAATCCCGACATGCTTGTGCAGACGTTCTATTATTTTGACCGCAATACCAACTATAAGGGGGAGAACAAAGTCGTAATAAGGCAAGAAAAGACGTATCGTTACAGCTTCCGCAGGGATGCGATGGTTGAATTGCCGTTCCTCAGCCTCTCCGCGTCTGAATCGGAGGCTGCATACCTGATTCAATACGGTTTCAGATTTATCGACCAGCGTATCGAGCCGGGGCGTGTCCTCTGGGAATGCGAAGCCAATGAATTGCTCAGTGAACCGTACCGGTTGGAAGATTATGCACGTCTCCACACCCCTTTGATGTGCCTCCAATTCCCCTACGTCAAATACACACGGAATGTTCCTATCCTCGTGACGCAAAAGAGTTACAACTACACGGGTATCAGCTTCGACATAGACGATATGAAGGTAGTGGCAACAGTGGACAGGAACTCCCCGGCTGCGGAGGCAGGGATTAAGCCGGGCGACATCATTGAAAAAATCGACGGGCTGTCGATGTCATACAGCACGGACGAGTTTTCAACCGCATACAAGCAATTCATCGCGAACACCATGCGTTACAGGGATTCGGGGACAGTATTTACCGACGCAAACGGTTTCTCCCGGTGCATGTACTGGAATTCTTTGCAATACCCGAACATTGCCGACGCTTTCCACGACAAAAACAACCTGACGGCGTTCTCCTATTTGTATAATTTCGCTCCATACGTCAATCCTACGGGCAACAATTCCTGCACGTTTTCCATACTTCGGAAGAATGAGCGCAGCGAATGTATCATACGCCCAACAATCAGAAGAGAATTAACGATAGAAGTAAAATAGAGCATGATTTACCCGAACAATTTTGAGGAAAAGACGGGCTTCGACAAAGTCCGTCTTTTTATTGCCGCCGAATGCCTCAGCCCGTTGGGAAAAGAGCGGGTGGAGGCAATGGAATTTTCCGGCGACTACCAAACCATACGGACTTTGCTTCTCCAAACTGCCGAGTTCGTCCGCATCTTGCAAGGTGAAGAGGAATTTCCTGCCGGGAACTTCTTCGATGTCAGGTATGCGTTGAAGCGCATCCGCCCTGAAGGTACATGGCTGGATGAAAAGGAGATTTTCGACCTGAAACGTTCGCTCGTCGCCATCGAGGACATCTTGAAATTCCTGCGGCCGCAAGATTCAGAGGAAGTGAAGTATCCCGCGCTTTCGGAGCTGGCAGGCGACACGATGACATTCCCTAAAATCGTCAGGCGCATCGACTCTTTGCTGGATAAGTTCGGGAAAATCAAAGACAGTGCTTCCGACCACCTGTTCCACATCCGGCGGGAAATTACAACTACCATGAGCGGCATATCTCGGAGCCTCCAATCGATTTTGAGGGCTGCACAGTCGGAAGGCGTGGTCGAAAAAGATGTGGCACCAACGATGCGCGACGGCAGATTGATGATTCCGGTTGCTCCGGCATTCAAACGCCGCATCAAAGGCATCGTCCACGATGAATCAGCATCGGGTAAGACGGTTTTCATCGAGCCTGAAGCCGTGGTGGAGGCAAACAACCGCATCCGAGAACTCGAAGCCGAAGAGAAGCGCGAAATCGTCAGGATATTGACCGAGTTCACGTCTGAAGTCCGTCCCCTCGCAAAGGATATCCTCCATTCTTACAAATTCCTTGCAGAAATCGACTTCATACGTGCCAAAGCAATTTTTGCGGGGAAGATAAACGGCATTTTGCCCGTAGTGGAAGACAAACGGCAGCTCGATTGGGCAAATGCAGTGCATCCGCTGCTTTTCCTCTCCTTGCAAAAGCAGGGTAAGGAGGTCGTCCCGCTGGACATCACCCTCGACGAGGAGCGGCGCATCCTCCTGATTTCCGGACCTAATGCCGGTGGGAAATCCGTCTGCCTAAAAACCGTGGGACTGCTGCAATACATGATGCAATGCGGTGTTTTGCCTTCGCTCCACGAATCCTCGCGGATGGGAGTGTTTGAAAATATTTTCATCGACATAGGCGACGAGCAAAGCATAGAAAATGACCTCAGCACCTACTCTTCACACCTGACGCACATGAAATTTTTCGTCCGCCACGCCTCACCTTCCACTATTTTGCTCATCGACGAATTCGGGAGCGGTACCGAGCCGCAAATCGGGGGCGCAATAGCCGAGGCACTGCTAATGCGCTTCAACAAAAGCGGTTCTTTCGGCGTGATAACGACACATTACCAAAACTTAAAGCATTTTGCCGAGGACAACCCCGGAATCGTGAACGGGGCAATGCTCTATGACCGCCACTTGATGCAACCTCTCTTCAAGTTGTCCGTCGGGAATCCCGGAAGCTCTTTCGCCATAGAGATTGCACGGAAAATAGGCCTGCCGGAGGATGTAATCGCCGACGCAAGCGCCAAAGTAGGTTCTGACTACATAAACATGGACAAGTACCTGCAAGATATTGTCCGCGACAAGCGATATTGGGAAACGAAACGCCAAAATATCCGCCGGCAGGAGAAACGATTGGAAGAGACGATAGCCCGATACGAAAACGACCTCTCCGACATCAATGCCCGGCGCAAGGAAATCCTGAGAGGTGCCAAAGACGAGGCAGACCGCATCCTCCGGGAAGCAAATGCACGCATCGAGAACACAATACGGGAGATACGAGAATCCCAAGCGGACAAAGAGCGGACGAAAAGTGCCAGGAAATCCCTGGAAGCACTGAAGTCTGAAGTTTCAGCCCCGGAAAATCCCGGCGACCCCTTGTCTCGCAAGATGCAGGAGTTGCAGGAACGTATCGGGCGTAAAACGCGGAAGGATAGTGCAAAAAAACTCCAGGAAGCACAAAATCCCCTGAAAGTAGGCGATGCTGTGCGTTTGAAGGGTCAAAGTTCGGCGGGTGAGGTCTTGGAAATCTCCGGAAGCTCTGCCACCGTGGCGTTTGGCATGATAAAAAGCACGGTGAAGCTGGAACGCCTCGAAAAAGTGGACAAAAACAAATTGAAGCGCGAAACACAGAAAGCGACGTTCCTCAGCGAACAGACTGCCGACGATATGCACGAGAAACGAATCCGGTTCAAGCAAGAAATCGACATTCGCGGGATGCGCGGCGACGAAGCGCTCCAGGCGGTAACGTATTTCATCGACGATGCCATCCAAGTAGGCGCGGAACGGGTACGTATCCTGCACGGGACGGGTACCGGGATTTTGCGGCAGCTCGTGCGGCAATACCTGGCAGGAGTTCCCGGCGTGAGGGACTACCACGACGAGCACGTGCAGTTCGGCGGGGCAGGAATCACCGTTGTCGAACTGGAATAATACCGTTTCAGAATTTCTTGATGAGGAATCCGGGGGTCAGGCGCATGAAAATCCCTGCTGAAAAGCTTGTCCCCAGTCCAATGTGGTGGTAAACGTCGGCTTCTATCCCCAACGCATAGTTTTTGCCGAAGCTGCGTTTATATTCCGCTCCCCAGTGGAACATTTGCTGCTTCGGGTACGTAACCCCTTCTTCTGCTTGGGATATTGACCCGAAAAACGGGCTGCCGAACACGGGAACGAAGTGTTTCGAGTGCCAAAACGCGGCTTTCACCCTGAAGTCGTCGATGTCAGCCCATGTACGGAAATACAACCCGTAACCTTTGTCGTAAGGAAGGAGGTCGCCCGCCTGCTGGTAGTATCCTGCCACGTCAAACTCAGCTCCTAAAGAACGGAAATGCCGGCAACGGAAGTTATGAATCCCCCCGAAACCGGCTGCTCCATTAGCTAAGGTTTGCACCGACCGCACCGTAATGGTGTCTATTTCACCGCCACGATGTTGGGCCAGTGCTTGGATAACAGTATAAAAATGTGTGAGTGATGATGATTCATTCCAATTTAAACGTGCCGAAACGCCGACGGAGAATGCCTCCTGGTGCGTATCGCTCTTGAATATGAAACTGTCCCAACTTCCCCAGATATCGAGGTGCAAAAACTTCGAATCGTAAAGCACCTGCGCCCCAGCTTCAGGGTCTGCAGTGGAATTCAGCTCCGGATTATACAAAGGCTCTATCAAACCGTGCGATGCAGCCCCGTAAATATCCCCGAGGACAATGTTCCACCCCTTGCCAAGTCCAATTTGCGCCCGTAACCACGGCAACGCGTGGAAGCCGCGCTGGTATTGTTCCCCTTGCCACGTTGCTATGTCTGAGTAGGCGAAGCAGGGATATTCTGTTGCTCCCCAGTAGCGCAAAAGGTGCGCCCCGACTTCCAGCCTTATATTGTCCAGCGGGTTATACGTTATCTTCGGGTTCAGTCGGAATCCCGGCAGGGTATAGCCCTTCATAATTCCTCCCGAGTATTCATTGTCTTTGAAAAACCCGGCAATATCCAATACTACGTTTAACTCTTTAAGGTTTTCCTCCGAAATCCTATAATCAGTCTTGAACAGCGAAGATTCAACCTGGGCATCCAATTTCAGGCATAAAAGCAAGAGGACGCACAAACCTTCCCATTTTTTCAGCATGCCAATTCCCCAAATTTTAGTGCCGTCATTGGACAACCGGCTTGTCATCTGCCGTATCGTCCTTCTTTGCATTCGTGTCGCGGCTTCTTTGCACGGTTTTTTGCTGGTTAATAAGTTCGTTCACATGGTCTATGAAAGCATCATAGTCGCTATTTCCCAGCTGCGCCAAAGCATTGACGGTCCAGACGAAGTCCCGGTAAGCATCTTCTGCCTCTTCGCGTGTTTGCCCCACAATTCCCACGCGGCGTGCTGCCTTCTCCTCAGTTCGCTGCTGCTGGGCTTCTATGAAGGTGTCCTCTCTCGTTTTGAGGTCTTCGAACCATACCGAGAACCCGATTTTGTCGATTTTATCACTCCCGAGCAATTCGATGTCCTGGAACAGGTTGTGCAAGGCTCCGCTTTCTTCTGTTTGTGACAATGACGTCACGTCTCCGTACTTGTCGAAAAGCGCTTTGGCTTCCGCCGCGATGGTTGCCACCTCTTCTTGCGGATTGTTGCACATCGCTTTGAGATATGCATTCGCATTTCTCCAGGAAGTGTCGCGTTTCGAGTCGGCTTCCGACGCCGTGGATGCAGAAGGCACGCTCACCGAGTCTTTCAGTGCATCGTCAAAATTATTGACGGCAGATTTGAATGTTTCCACCGCTGTTTTAAACTTGTCGGTATCCGAATCTGCGGACTGCACGCCCGGCAATCCGCCGTCACTGACAATCTCATCGGCTTTACGCTCTATATTTTTCAAAAAGCCGAAACTCTCCATCACATGGAGGCGTCGCAAATTTAAAGAAGCAATCTTTTTCATGAGCAATGGCGCTATAAATTTTCTATTGGGGGCAAAGTTAGAAAAGTTTTTTTCTAAAACAACATAGAAGTAGAAAAATTTTTAAAGAAATATTCACGCAGGAATTTTCGGGCACAAAAATTATAGTCA
>CAYZTO010000012.1:26368-33277 GCA_964481365.1 uncultured Parabacteroides sp.
AAAATTTTTAAAGAAATATTCACGCAGGAATTTTCGGGCACAAAAATTATAGTCAGAAGTGCTCGTAGAAAATTTCTAGCACTGTTGATCGCAGTCAGAAGTACTCGTAGAAAATTTTTAGCACTGTTGATCGCAGTCAGAAGCACTCGTAGAAAATTTCTAGTACTATTGACTGCAGTCAGAAGTGCTCGTAGAAAATTTCTAGTACTATTGACTGCAGTCAGAAGTGCTCGTAGAAAATTTCCGGCTCTGACCTCACGAATATCAGTACTTCCGGAAAATTACAGGCACTTTCTACCGCGAATTTTTATGGCGGAAATTTCCCTGAAATCCTTATGCCCGGAAATGCAGCACCAGCAAAACAGAAGAAGCACCCGCCCCCGCAGGGGTGAGTGCTTCCCGTCACTTTAAATTTTCACATGCCAATATTTGGAAGAAAGCGGGTCTTCCGGAGACAAAAGTACGAAGAAAAAGTTCCCCTGCAAATTTTTTGGAAGAAAAATGCGAAAAAATATCGCCGGAAATTCCAAAACGCCGCTCCCAGCCCCGCGTGCCGGCACCTCAGGGGAATTCTTCTTGCAAAAAACCGTGTGCAGTCTTACTTTTGCCAAACAATAGGCGTTACATCGCGGAAACGGAGGAGGCGCTGCCACGCGCAAGTCCTGCCCGCCGGCTTCGCGGTGTTTCCATTGAAAAACGGCAACAATAAATTACAAAAACAGCTATGTTAAAAAGAGATTTCATAATGGTGCAAATCGAGGAGATAGGCAAAATGATTGTGCAACTGGTGTTCAACCGCAACGATGGCAACGACGGGGGCGACGGGAACCCCGCGCAGTCGGAAGAACTGCTCGATACGATTTACAAGTCCCTGCACACGACGACGGAGTACCTCATGGAACATTCTCCTGCCGAAATCCGCGAACATCTGGACCTCGACGACGGTTGCGGGCTTGAACGTACGGAGCTTGCAGCCAAAACGTTAATAGAGGAGAGTTATCGCCGCGAAGAAGGTGCTCCGCTCCGCCGGAAGGCTCGTGAATTGATAGAATACGTGCAGAAAAATGATATGACTTTCTCGTTGGAACGTATGCAGCTCCTCCAGGAGCTGGAAGGTTGAAAAAAGGCGGGGTGTAACCTCGAAAAAAAGTTACACCCCATCGGTTTTAATTGGTACTAGCATTAAGGCAAAAAGATTGTTTAGGTTATCTCCGCACAAAGAAAAAGGATTTTATAATACCCTCCAAATAAAAAAAGATATTATACAACATATTTTTTACAACTACCGCTTTTCCAGCGAAATAGAACTTTAGAATTTATAAGCTCCAATATATCATCCGTCGGATGCGGTTGCGGAAAATTCCTTTGACGTCCCCGAGGACGGGTTTGTCCGACGAAAGCGAAATGAAGTAATCTTCCGTGAAGGAAAGGAACTGCGAATGTGCAACGGCAACGACAATCGCGTCGTAAGGCCCCTCCGGACTTTCTGAGAGGGAAAAACCGTACATCGAGCGTACCTCCACGGACGAAGCGCAGGGGTCTACCACATCAACAGAAGCCCCGAAGTCGCGGAACTCGTTCACCATATCGACAACCTTGGTATTGCGGATGTCGCAGACGTTTTCCTTGAAGGTTATGCCGAGTACGAGGATTCTCGCCCCCAGGATGTTCTTGTTTTGGGACAAGATTTTCTTCACAATCTTCTTTGCTATGTAACGTCCCATCGAATCGTTCACAAACCGCCCTGAGTTTATCATCTTCGGGTGGTACTGCAATTCTTTAGCCTTATGCACGAGGTAATATGGGTCCACCCCGATGCAATGGCCTCCTACCAATCCCGGTGAGAAGTGGAGGAAATTCCATTTTGTGCCTGCTGCTTCCAGTACGTCGTAGGTGTTGATTCCCATTCGGTCGAAAATTATGGAGAGTTCGTTCATCAGGGCGATATTTACGTCCCGCTGCGTGTTTTCTATTATCTTCGCAGCTTCTGCAACCTTTACCGACGGCGCTACATGCAACCCCGCCTCCACGACGAGGGCATAAACCCGGCGTATAAGCTCGCTCGCTTCCGCGTCGCACCCGGATACTATCTTTACAGTGTTCCGGAGCGTGTGCACCTTGTCTCCCGGGTTGATGCGCTCAGGAGAATAACCGTATTTGAAGTCCCTACCGGCTTTGAGACCTGATATTTTTTCCAGCAAGGGCACGCAATCCTCTTCAGTGCAACCCGGATAAACGGTGGACTCGTAAACCACGCAATCTCCCGGCTTCAGGACGCCCGCTACTGTCCGCGTTGCTGAAAGCAGGGGTTGCAAATCCGGTTCGTTGTGGCTGTCGATGGGTGTAGGCACGGAAATTATGAAGAACGATGCCCTACCCAAATCTTCAACCGATGAAGAAAAATATATGTCCGTCCCCTCGAAACTTGAATCGGGCAATTCCCTGTTAGGGTCATGACCTTGGCGTAATTGCTCCAGTTTTTGCTCGTCGGTGTCAAAACCAACGACGGAAACACGTCTTCCCAATTCCACCGCCAAAGGCAGCCCTACATAACCCAAGCCTATGATTGCTACTTTTTTTTCTCTGCTTTCCAACTCTTCAAACATCGTTTCTCTTTTAAGTTTCCAATACTTACGTTTCGTATATAAAATAACAAAGGACAAAGCTGGATGCCCTGTCCTTTCCATCAAAAACAACCTAAATCATTTACTCTTTACCAAACACCTGCTTGCTTTTGGATGTCCAAGCAAACAATCTTATCAAAAAACCAATGCAAAGATGCGCTAACTTCTCGAAATATCAGACTGATTAATGATAACAATAACCGGCTACCTCCAATTATTTGACTTATATCAATCTTTTCCTTATAACAAGCTGGCGCGTACGCGGCTCAAAGTTTCCGGAGTCATAAGTAAATAGGATGCAATGTGCGATAACGGGGCTCGTTGTATAATCTCCGGATGTTCACGGAGCAAACGCCTGTAACGCTCATTGGCTGATTCGAAGCGGAGCATATCAGCTTTTTGTTGGGAAAGGATAAGGGAGTTTTCTATCAGTGTCCTGTACATTACCTCTATTTCATAATCATGGATTGCCAGTTCCAGCAATTCCTTGCGCGGAAGACCGAAAACGACACTGCTTTCCAGAGCTTCTATCATAAGGTGTGACGGCTTTTGGAGGAAGAAACTTTCTATGCTGAAGAAATTAGTCCCCTCACAGGCGAAATGCTCTGTCAGGTCACGCTTGTTCTTATAGTAAAAGAGACGTAACATTCCTTTATGCACATATCCTATATGCTGGCTTACTTCTCCTTCTTTCAGATACATTGCATTTTTCTTTAAATCGGTACGGGAAAGAATTGACGCGAGCTTATCCAAGGCGGCATCGCTCATCGGCACACTGTTTTCAGAGAACTTTTTCGCTATGTGTCGTGCTAAATCCATGTGTGTATCTTTTATATGTTGGCAAAGGTAACGAATATTTTTAGAATTCGCCCTTAATGAAACGTCCCGTATCGACATCTATCCAAACTCCTGCCCGCTTTATGTTTTCCATCATGTTGCAAAAGATTTTATTCTTCGCCAGCAAGACCGGATTCCCAATCAGGAACATTTGTTCCCTCGCGCGGGTGAGGGCAACGTTGAGTTTGCGGTCTATCATCATCCCGCGTTCCTCGAAGGTGCTGGCAGCAAGGAATTCCAATTGATAGGGATGCTGTATGGTAAAGCTGTAGATAATGCTATCACGCTCGCTTCCTTGGTAACGCTCTACGGTATCAATGGATATGCCCTGCAGTTCAGGGATTCCGAGACGGGCGATTTCCTTGCGTATCATAGCTATCTGATTCCGATACGGGACAATCACGCCTACAGTCCGGTAAGGCAAGAACGAACCCTTCTGATTCCGTTCCGCCAGCTCATAGATTGCCCTCAGAAGAGCTGCAACGCGCACGGCTTCGTCCTTGTTTGCCTTCTCCGACGATGCAAAGCCCGAATCACCGGGCGAGGCAATGAATGCCAAACGGTTTCCGGATACCAGCCGTTCCAGACCATTCCCATTTTCGCAGAAAGGGAAATGCAGCGCCCGGAGCTGATGGTTTACGGGGATAGGCTCTAACGACGAGTGGTAGAAAGCATGATTTGCGAATGAAGCCACTTCCGGGTGCATCCTCCCCTGCCGTGAAAGCTGGTAGATGAAATCGCCGCTCCCGCTTTTCAGCTGCAACCGTATCAAACGTTCAAACAGGGAGTCGCGGCAATCCGTGAGACCTATGCCAAGCAATGCCGGCTCCGTCACCTTCGACGATTCCTCCGGTTGTTGGACTACTGCGGGCAGCTGCTTATGGTCGCCAATCAGAATGAATTTCCCCACGGCATTGAGACCCTCATGACGGGCTGAAAGGATTCCGAGGAGGTGCGGTTCGAGTATCTGCGACGCTTCATCGATTATCGCCAGCTCGAAGCGTTTCAGTTTGAAGATATTCAGCCTCGATGACACAGCAGCAGCAGTCCCTACGAACACACGGGTTCCCGCGAGCAGCCGGCGGATGTCATTCGCATTGGCACAAGCCCGTACTTTCCGCCCCAAAAGGCTCTCATGGAAACGCGGGTCGCACGACAGCTCCGTCCCGATACGTATGAACGGAATACCATGTTTCTGCATCTTCTCGCAAATCTCGTCCACCGCACGGTTGGTGTATGCCATCAGGAGGATGGAGATTCCCTCTTCAGTCAGGGCTTCCTTCACCATCGCGACCAGTGCATAGGATGTCTTGCCTGTTCCCGGGGGACCGACAAGCAAGAAATAGTCCTCCGCTTGCTTCGCTTTCAGGAGAAAAGGACTCAGGGGAACATTGCCATCGTCGTAAGACCCGTTGAGCTTCCGCGTGGCATCACGGCGTGGCTTGCGCACATCCAACAACAAATTACGCCGCTCCTCGTTTGCCGACAGGAAAGCGTAAAGCCCGCGATACAATAACGTATATGACGACTCGATGAAATCATGTTCGACAGCCCACACTTTGTCTTCCGGGAAGATACACGTGTTCCGTTGGGGGAAACGCAGTTGTACCGACACCTCATCGGGCAAGATTTCGCGGATATTTCCCCTCAATATCTTGGCTTTATTGGCTCGTGGCTCCGTACCTTGAGTGTATGCGTAGAGGATAACCACGTCGCCGGCACGAAAGTTTGGCAAGAAGTCATCGCCTTGCGGCGGAACGGAAAACCGCACTATGTCGTATCCCGCGCCCTCCGTAGTTTCGAGTTTTTCGGATAACCTCATCCCCGAGAGGATGTCGCCCAGCAATTTCTTTTCCGCCGCGTCGCATCGCCACACGCTCGAGAATCCGTGGGTGTGGCTGGAGTTCCCCGTCTTCGACAACACGTGTTCCTTTGCCACGAACGTGAAGAAGCGCGTGAAGTACGCCTTCTCCAGACTGCTCGCGCGTTTGTAAACATCCAGCAGTTCTGCAAGCTGCGGCTTTTGGTAGCGCGTCCAGAGAACATCCCTGCACTGCATTGAATTCAGCCGCTCGGGGGTAAGTTTCTCCAAAATCGCCCCCACCTTCCCTTCGGCATAAAGGAAATCGCATTTTACCATCTGGTTGCGGAGCTTCAATACCTCGCGCATAAGAAGCGGGTTGAACGCGCTCTCGAGCAGAAGCCCGTCGGGGAAACGCGAGTATAGCAGGTACTGCTCGGCATCGTTTCCTTCAATACCGAAATTGTATAGCAGGAGGAGACGGTAGAGAAGCATTTGGATGTAGTGTTCTTCGCGGTGGCTGTTCGTCCCATAGGCGCGCTTGCCTGATTTTTGCTCCATCAATACCTTGTAATCGTCTTGCAACAAATCCACCCGCCCTTGCAACCCGAGTTCCTCGCAAATGAAAGACGGTTCAAGGACGAGCTTATCAGGTTTGATATGATGCACACCGCCGAAGACCTCGCCAACAAACCGCTCGATGTTTTGCAATTGCCTGCGAGCCTCGGAATGGAACTCGCCGAGGTCGTCGCACGTGAGGAGTTCCAGCGCAGACGATTGGAAGAATCGGCGTACAGACGACGCATAATCCAAAGGCTTTCCGCTACGGTTGTTTATTGCCTCGTCGAGGAACTGGCTTGCGATGTTCCCAAGCTGTATGGCAGCCGTGTTGGCAGAAGGCATCAGCTTGCGGACGAGGTTGTTGTACGGCAGGTGACCGTATTCCTTCCAGCAGGCGGCTACCGACGAAATATCGACCATGTAATCAGGCTCGAAGATGATTTGCCTCGGAAGGAGGACACCGTCGCCCGTCGTTTCCACGTCGAGCAGGTAGAGTTGCGAACCCTTCACGAGGATTTTCGGTATGTAGCATAAATCCTCGTCCACCGCACGGGCGTGGTAATCTGCCCGCACTTTAGCCGCATCTTCGTCTTCCATGTAACCATATATATACTGCCCGTCCCACGAATCCACCACCATCCGCCCGTTCGCACCTTTGTGAAGGGGACGGAAATCGACAGGGGCATCATCTTCGGGAAGCATTGAAGCGAGCGCAGGCGGTATTTCTTCCCCATAGATGAGCGCAGCAGCAGATGCGAGCGATTTGACATCATACAGGAAAGCTGGGAAGCCGGGAACGTCGTGCCGGCGCATCACCCCGAGGCAATGAAGGCGGAAACGGTTGAGGCGGCACAGTTCGACGTCGCTGAAGCCGTGGTCTTTGCATACATACGTCATCCGTGGGAACGCGCCGGAGAAACTTATGCCCGTATGGGCTGTCTGTTCCTCCATGAGGCGGATGAACGCCGCATAAAGCCTCGCGTACTTCACGTCGAGTGCCAGAATGCCGTCTTTCAATATTTCGTGCAGTTCTTCGTATATCATTTTTCATTCAATGGATTTACCGGTTCGTATTCAAATAAGATT
>CAYZTO010000013.1:0-8001 GCA_964481365.1 uncultured Parabacteroides sp.
GTCAGAAACACCCGTTGATGGCATTTTTCCGGCGCGCAAAGGTTCATCCGCGCGCGTGGAAGGTAGTTTGCCGTTTTTAAAAAGACTATATTCGCAAAAGTTTTGGGAAAGTGGCTGGACGCAAGGCGGGGTAAACAGATGCACTGTAAGTACAACTGCCGGAGTTCCCGGCTATTCTGATAAGCAATGATAACATATAAAACTAAAACAACAACAGGCAATGAGTGCAAGAAAATTTTTCATCGTTTGCGCCTGTGTGCTCTTCGCACTTGCAGGTTACGCACAGACTAAAGTGATTGCGCATCGCGGGTTCTGGAAAGCCGAAGGCTCGGCACAAAACTCCCTTGCGGCTTTGAAGAAGGCTGCCGAAGCCGGACTATATGGTTCGGAATTTGACGTGCAGCTCACCGGGGACGGGGTGGTGATTGTAAACCACGACGACACCCTGGCAGGGAAGTTTATCAGTGAAACGCCCTACGCGGAATTAAGGCAAGTGAAGTTGGGGAACGGTGAAGCCTTGCCCACCCTCGCAGATTATTTGGAGGAAGGGAAACGGCAGGACATCAAACTTATACTCGAAATCAAACCCCACAAGACAAAAGAACAAGAAGACGAGATAACTTCCTCTGTCGTGAAAATGGTGGAGGATATGGGCATGGGCGGGCAAATAGAATACATTTCGTTCAGCATGAACATTTGCGAACAGCTTACCAGCCTCGCACCAAATTCGGAAATAGCTTACCTGCAAGGCGATATTGCCCCGAAAGACATCAAAGCCAAAAGGCTGACAGGCATTGACTATTATTATAAGGTATTTGACGAGCATCCAGAATGGGTGAAAGAAGCACAGGAACTCGGGCTGAAAGTAAACGTATGGACGGTGAACGAAACTGCCGATATGCAGAAACTGATAGGCATGGGTGTGGATTACATCACTACTGACCAACCGTTGGAAGCGAAAACACTTGTTGAGCGGCATTGAAAAAAAGTTATATACCGCACGTTTGCCTATATTCTGTCAAAAAAAAAGCTAAGCATTTGAAGGCTCGCTGATTTGTAGTATATTTGCAGCTGGTTTGAAAGACAAGCAGGAGGGGGCGGGCAGTCCCCTCCTTTTTATTTCCAAGCAAAAGAAAGATAATATGATAGAAAAAGAGGACATACGCCGCTTGGTGGAAGAGAAACTGGAGGGCTCGGAATTTTTCCTTGTGGATGTGGAAGTAAAGCCGGGCAACGTGATTGTCGTGGAGATAGACAGCGACGGTGCAATATCGGTAGATGACTGCGCGGAACTGAGCCGCTACATTGAGGAACATCTCGACCGCGACGAGGAAGATTTTGAGCTTGAAGTAGGCTCGTCGGGCATCACGTCGCCGTTCAAAGTGCTGCGGCAATACAGGAAAAACATAGGCAACGAAGTGGAAATGCTCCTCAAAGAGGGAAAGAAGTTGTCCGGCATATTGAAAGATGCCGGTGAAAACGGTGTGGTACTCACGGTAACCAAGCAGGTAAAACCCGAAGGGGCGAAGCGCAAAGTCACGGTTGAAGAAGACCTTGCCTACACGTATGATGAAATAAAATACACTAAATACTTAATAAGATTCAAGTAAGAGAAGACTATGGCGAAAAAAGTGGAAACTGTCAGCATGATTGATACCCTTGCGGAGTTCAAGGAGTTGAAGAATATCGACAAAGACACGATGATTAACGTATTGGAAGAGTCGTTCCGCAACGTAATCGCTAAAATATTCGGTACGGATGAGAATTACGACATTATCATTAACCCGGAAAAGGGGGACTTTGAAATCTGGAGGAACAGGAAAGTTGTGGCAGACGACCAACTGGAAGACCCGAACCGGCAAATAACTCTGACTGAAGCCCAGAAGCTGGATTCCGATTACGTGGAGGGTGAAGAAGTGACGGACGAAGTGAAGTTCACCGACTTCGGGCGGCGTGCCATCCTCAACTTGCGGCAGACTCTCTCGTCGAAGATTCTGGAGTTGCAGAAAGATAACCTGTATGCCAAATATAAAGACAAGCTGGGGACAATCATTTCGGCTGATGTTTACCAGGTGTGGAAGCGCGAAATCCTGTTGCTTGATGACGAAGGGAACGAGCTGCTCCTCCCGAAGTCGGAGCAAATCCCTTCTGATTTCTACCGGAAAGGAGATACGGTACGTGCCATCGTGCAGCGTGTGGACAATGTGAACAACAACCCGAAGATTATCCTCTCGCGGACGGACAGGCTGTTCTTGCAACGTCTGTTTGAATTGGAAGTGCCGGAAATAAGCGACGGGTTGATAACTGTAAAGGCGATAGCGCGCATTCCGGGCGAGCGTGCGAAGGTGGCAGTCGAATCGTATGACGACCGCATCGACCCTGTGGGGGCTTGCGTGGGAATGAAAGGTTCGCGCATACACGGGATTGTCCGCGAACTGCGCAACGAGAACATTGACGTGATAAATTACACGTCGAACATATCGCTGTTCATACAGCGCGCGTTAAGTCCCGCAAAGATTTCCTCAATCCGAGTAAGCGAGGAAGAGAAAAGGGCGGAAGTTTACTTGCGTCCTGAAGAAGTGTCGCTCGCTATCGGCAAGGGTGGCTTGAACATCCGCCTTGCCTGCATGCTGACGGGATATACAATCGACGTGTTCCGCGATATAGACGAGGCTGACGAGGAGGATATTTACCTTGACGAATTTGCCGATGAAATAGACGGTTGGGTAATCGACGCGTTGAAGAATATTGGCTGTTACACGGCAAAGAGTGTGCTTGCAATGCCGCGCGAAGAGCTGATAGAGCGTGCCGATTTGGAAGAGACTACAGTGGATGATGTCCTTTCAATCCTTGCCGCAGAATTTGAAGATGATGAACAGAACGAGTATGCCGATGCCGACGATGCGGAGGAACCTGAAAGCGAAAGCGGCGGAAGCGTTGAAAATGAGGAGACGGCAGAAGCTGGAAGCGATGAGAATAATAATGGGAATGTAGAACAATAGAAGTTACGGGTTATGAGTTGTGGGTTGTACATAGCCCATAACTCGCAACTTGATTATAAAGAGTATGCCTATAAAGTTAATACAAGTACAACGAAAATTAAATGTAGGAATCAACACGGTGGTTGATTTCCTGCGCAGCAAAGGATTTGTTTTGGAGGACACTACTCCTAACACGCGGATTAGCGACGAGCAGTGCGCATTGCTTGTTAAGGAATTCGGAAAGGATCTCCCGAAGGGAGGAAACAAATGGGAGAAAAAAGGGGAACGCAAGCAGGCAGAAAAGAAAAAAGCTGCTTCTTTCGAGGCTGCAAGCAGCGGTGAGGCAGATGAAATCAAAACTGTCATCCCTGAGGAATTCCGTCCACGCCTCGTGACGAAAGGACATATAGATTTGGAAAGCGTATCGGCAGGGAAGAAAGCCAATAGCCAAGAAATTAAAGAAACGAAAGAGGAAGATGATGTTGTAGCAGAGGTAAACGTCAATTCTACGGTGTTGGATGAGCCATCTTCCGGAAATGAAACCAAGAGAGAAAACAAAGAAGAGAATATGAATGAAGCAAGAGAGCAAGAAACAAACGAACAAGAAGCAGAGGAAGTAAATAAACAAACCGGTAATGATAAAGCCGGAGATACGTTGTCGGCAGATTATTCAGAAGAAAAGCACGAGGATGAGCTTTTCCGTCTGCATCCGGGGCGATTGGAGTCGAATATCAAGGTAACAGGGAAGATAGACCTGGATGCATTGAACCAATCCACACGTCCGAAAAAGAAAACAAGGGAAGAACGGAAAAAGGAACGCGATGAGAAGCAACGCATCCCGCGTTCAGGGCTGCCTGTTTTCAAGGCAACGCCAAAGGATGTCCATCCGCAGCAGAAACCTGTCGCACCGAAGCCTCAGGCTGAAGACGGCGATGCGAAAAAGAAACGGAAACGCATCAAGAAAGACCGTGTTGATGTAAATAATACTCCGGGCACGAATGTCCGTCCGGAAAAACACCGCGACCGCGAAGAACGGAAAGCGCGGTTGAAGAAGCCGCTGAAAGCTGAAGTCAGCGAAGAGGATGTTCAGAAACAAATCAAGGAAACGCTTGCCCGCCTGACCAGCAAAGGTGCCAAGACAAACAAGGGCGCAAAATACCGCAGGGATAAACGCGAGGCTGTACAGAAACGTGAGCATGAATTGTTGGAACAGGAGGAAAAGGAAAGCAAAATCCTGAAGCTTACAGAATATGTGACGGCTAACGACCTCGCCAACATGATGGATATCCCGGTTACAAAAGTTATCTCGACGTGCATGAGCATCGGCATCATGGTTTCCATCAACCAGCGATTGGATGCGGAAACAATCAACCTTGTGGCTGAAGAGTTCGGTTTCCAAACGGAATATGTCAGCGCGGATGTGGTAGAGGCAATCAAAGATACGGAGGAAGACGACAATGAAGACGATTGGGTTGCTCGCCCGCCGATTGTGACGGTGATGGGTCATGTGGACCACGGGAAAACTTCGTTGCTCGACAACATCCGGAATGCGAATGTGATTGCGGGTGAAGCCGGGGGCATTACGCAGCATATCGGTGCATATAATGTCAGCCTCCCGAATGGCCGCCGTATCACATTCCTCGATACACCGGGGCATGAAGCCTTCACCGCCATGCGTGCCCGTGGGGCAAAAGTGACGGACATCGCCATCATAATCGTTGCTGCGGATGACGCAGTAATGCCACAGACGGTGGAAGCCATCAACCATGCTGCCGCTGCGGGAGTCCCCATTGTGTTTGCCATTAACAAAATAGACAAGCCCCATGCGAACCCGGATAAGATAAAGGAAGAGTTGGCGAATATGAATTATCTGGTGGAAGACTGGGGCGGCAAATACCAGTGCCAGGAGATTTCCGCAAAGAAGGGCATAGGTGTTGAGGAGCTTTTGGAAAAAGTATTGTTGGAAGCCGACCTGCTCGACCTGAAAGCGAACCCGAAGCGCCGTGCGGTGGGTTCAGTCATCGAGTCTTCGCTCGACAAGGGGCGCGGTTACATCGCTACGGTATTGGTCGAGAACGGGACTTTGAAGATGGGCGATGTCGTTTTGGCAGGAACGCATCACGGGCGTGTCAAAGCAATGTTCAACGAGCGCAACCAGCGCGTGGAGCAGGCTGGTCCTTCAGAGCCGGTCTTGATTCTCGGGTTGGACGGTGCCCCGCAAGCCGGCGATACGTTCAATGTCCTTGAAACCGAGCAGGAAGCCCGTGAGATTGCAAACCGCCGCCAGCAATTGCAGCGCGAATTGGGTTTGCGTACACAGAAAATGCTTACGCTCGACGATATAGGCCGCCGCATAGCAGTGGGGAATTTCCAGGAATTGAATGTGATTGTGAAAGGCGACGTGGACGGTTCCGTAGAGGCATTGTCCGATTCGCTTATACGTTTGTCCACGGAAGAAATACAGGTGAATGTCATCCACAAGGCAGTGGGGCAGATTTCGGAGTCGGACGTGGTGCTGGCTGCCGCATCCAATGCGATTATAATCGGCTTCCAGGTGCGTCCTTCTTTGCCCGCCCGGAGAAACGCGGAGAAAGAAGGTGTGGAAATCCGCTTGTATTCTATTATATATGATGCCATAGCTGATGTCAAAAGTGCGATGGAAGGTATGCTCTCCCCTGAAATCAAGGAAGAGATTACCGCCAACGTGGAAGTCCAGCAGGTATTCAAGATTTCGAAAGTCGGTACGGTTGCCGGCTGCATCGTGAAGGACGGCAAAATCAAGCGTTCGAACAAAGTCCGTCTGATACGCGACGGCATCGTGATATATTCCGGCGAGCTTGGGTCTCTCCGCCGTTTCAAGGATGATGCCAAGGAAGTTGTCGCAGGGCAGGACTGCGGTTTGAACATTGCGAACTTCAACGACATACAGGTCGGCGACGTGATTGAGGCATACGAGGAGACGGAAGTTAAGAAAACCCTTTGACGGATGAAAAGAAGGCATGGGGCGGCGGGTACACCCGTTTTGCCGTGTGCCTCGGAGTGGTTCTTGTTTGTCAGCCGGGTATATGAATTGGTTGGATATTTTCCTCCTGACCCTCGCGGGTTTCGGTTTTTTGAAAGGCCTGTTTGACGGTGTTGTCAAACAGGTTGTTTCGCTTATAGCCTTCATCGCTGCCGTGTTGTTGTGTGCCGAGGTTGCGATGTGGCTGCGGGGGTACGTCCTTGCGCTGGGTTGGTTCCCGGAAAGCGGGGTGACGGTCATCAGTTACATACTCGGCTTCGTATCGGTCCTCTTGGTGTTCAACATTGCAGGTTGTTGGATAAGCCGGTTGGTAGACGCGACCCCACTCAGCGTCTTGAACCACGTAGGCGGAGGATTTTTAGGATTGTTGTTTATACTTTTCTTCTCCAGCTTGGCGCTGAATGTGGTGGAGCATATCGACTCCGGCTCGGTGCTTATACCGAAGGAGGCAAAGGTGGAATCGCACCTCTATTATGTAGTGGTGGAAATAGTTCCGACGCTGTTTCCCGTGGCATTGTTCAAGTTGTAGGGAAAGTGAATTACAAATAGATTAAATATGCAGGATTCAAACAAAGTAATAAACGAGGTGACGACCGGCGAGTACAAATACGGGTTTGTCACCAACATAGATACAGAGACTATACACAGGGGGCTCGACGAAGAGACCATCCGCATCATCTCTGCCAAGAAAAACGAACCGGAGTGGCTGCTCGAGTTCCGCCTCCGGGCTTTCCGCCATTGGCAGACGCTGGAGATGCCCACGTGGGCGCATCTGGACATCCCTCCGATTGATTACCAAGATATAATTTATTATGCTGCCCCCAGGCAAAAAGCCGACGGTCCCAAGGATTTGAGCGAGGTGGACCCGGAGTTGCTCAAGACTTTCGACAAACTGGGCATACCCTTGGAAGAACAGAAGGTTTTGAGCGGGATGGCGGTCGATGCCGTGATGGACAGCATATCGGTAAAGACGACTTTCAAGGAAAACCTTGCCGAAAAGGGCATCATTTTCTGCTCTTTCAGCGAGGCGGTGCAGCACCATCCGGACTTGGTGCAGAAATATCTGGGGAGCGTGGTGGGCTATCGCGACAATTTCTTCGCCGCGCTCAATTCGGCTGTGTTTTCCGACGGTTCGTTCGTGTATATCCCCAAAGGGGTGCGCTGCCCGATGGAACTTAGCACCTATTTCCGTATAAACGCCGCCAACACGGGGCAGTTCGAGCGGACTTTGATTATAGCGGACGACGATGCGTACGTCAGCTACCTCGAAGGCTGCACGGCACCGATGCGCGACGAAAACCAGCTCCATGCCGCCATTGTCGAACTCATTGCATTGGAGCACGCCGAGATAAAATATTCTACCGTACAGAATTGGTATCCGGGGGACAAAGACGGCAAGGGCGGCATCTATAATTTCGTGACGAAACGGGGCATCTGCAAAGGTGAAGGGAGCAAAATCTCATGGACGCAGGTGGAAACGGGTTCCGCCATCACATGGAAATACCCGAGTTGCATCCTCGCGGGGGATAATTCCGTCGGCGAGTTCTATTCTGTTGCCGTAACGAACAATTACCAGCAGGCAGACACGGGTACGAAGATGATTCATCTCGGAAAGAATACCCGCAGCACCATTGTTTCCAAAGGAATTTCGGCAGGGCACAGCCAAAACAGCTACCGTGGGCTGGTAAAGGTTTCGCCCCGTGCCGTCGGTGCGCGCAACCACAGCCAGTGCGACAGCCTGCTGCTCAGCCCCACGTGCGGCGCGCACACTTTCCCTTATGCGGACATCCAGAACGAGACTGCCATAGTGGAACACGAGGCAACGACGAGCAAAATCAGCGAAGAGCAACTCTTTTATTGCCAGCAGCGCGGCATCTCGGTCGAAGAAGCCGTGGGTTTGATTGTAAACGGCTACGCGCGGGAGGTAATGAACAAGCTCCCGATGGAATTTGCCGTGGAAGCGCAGAAATTGTTGTCGATTTCGCTTGAAGGAAGCGT
>CAYZTO010000013.1:8101-19728 GCA_964481365.1 uncultured Parabacteroides sp.
TTAGTTGCAAATTACAAGAGCTAAAAAGAAAAAGAAATAAGACTTATGTTAGAGATTAAGAACCTTCATGCCGGGATAAACGGCAAAAAAATACTGAAAGGCATCAACCTTACCGTGAAAGACGGGGAAGTGCATGCAATAATGGGACCGAACGGGTCTGGGAAGAGCACGCTGAGCAGCGTGTTGGTAGGCAATCCGGCTTTTGAAGTGACGGAGGGCGAAGTAACGTTCAACGGCAAAGACCTTCTCGCCATGTCGCCTGAAGACCGCAGCCGCGAAGGGCTGTTTTTGAGTTTCCAGTATCCGGTGGAAATACCGGGCGTGAGCATGGTGAACTTCATGCGTGCCGCCGTGAACGAGCACCGGAGGTACAAGGGGCTGCCGCCCGTTTCTGCCACCGACTTTTTGAAACTTATGCGCGAGAAACGTGCCATCGTGGAGCTGGACAACAAGCTGGCGAGCCGCAGTGTGAACGAAGGATTCTCCGGAGGGGAGAAAAAGCGTAACGAAATCTTCCAAATGGCTATGCTGGAACCGAAACTGGCTATACTCGACGAGACCGACAGCGGCTTGGACATCGATGCCTTGCGTATCGTGGCGAGCGGGGTGAACAAGTTGAAGACACCGGAGAATTCGGCGATAGTCATCACCCACTACCAGCGTTTGCTGGACTACATAAAGCCCGATGTCGTACACGTTTTGTACAAGGGGCGCATAGTGAAGACTGCCGGTCCGGAGCTGGCGCTCGAATTGGAAGAAAAAGGCTACGACTGGATAAAGAAAGAAATGGGGGAGTAGCATCCTATGAAAGCTGAACAACAATATATCGACCTTTTCTCGCAAAACGAGGACTTGATATGCCGTAAGAGCGTGGCGGGGATGAATGCGCTGCGCGCCGGGGCATTGGCGGACTTCGAGAGGCTCGGGTTCCCGTCGCAAAAGGGCGAGGATTACAAATATACGGACGTAGATAAGGCTTTCGCGCCCGACTATGGTCTGAACCTTAGGCGCATCGACGTGCGGGTGAACCCCTACGACGTGTTCCGTTGTGATGTGCCGAACCTCAGCACCTCGCTGTATTTTGTGGTGAACGATACGTTTTACGACAAAGCCCTCCCGAAAGCGCACCTTCCCGAAGGTGTGTATGCCGGGGGGATGCAGGAATTTATGCGGCTTTATCCCGATGTCGCGGCACGCTATTACGGCAAATTGGCGAAGACATCTACCGACGGGATTGTGGCATTGAACACGATGCTGGCGCAAGACGGTTTTGTGCTTTACGTCCCGGACAACACGGTGGTGGAACGCCCCGTGCAGTTGGTGAATATCTTCCGGAGCGACAGGGATTTGATGGCAAACCGCCGCATCTTGCTCATCGCCGGGCGCAATTCTGAAGTCAGGATGCTCGTCTGCGACCATAGCATCGACGATGTGAAGTTCCTTGCCACGCAAGTAGTCGAAATCTATGCCGGGGAGGATGCCCGTGTGGACTATTACGATTTGGAGGAGAGCACGGTATCGACCACAAGGTTCTCGTCCCTACATGCGCGGCAGGAATCAGGCTCGCAGGTGGTCATAAATGGCATAACGCTGATGAACGGGCTGACGCGCAACAACTATTATGTCTCGTTGGAGGGCGTGGGTGCGGGTTTGTCGCTCTGCGGGATGTCTGTCTTGGACAAAGAGCAGCACTTGGACACCTTTACGCTCGTGAACCATATAGCCCCATGCTGCACGTGCAACGAATTGTTCAAAAACGTCCTCAACGACCGTGCCACGGGTGCCTTCAGCGGAAGAATCTATGTGGAAGAGGGGGCGGACAAGACCGAGGCTTACCAGACGAACAGGAATCTCTGTGCCACTCGCGAAGCCCGGATGTACAGCAAGCCGCAGTTGGAGATTTATGCCGACGACGTGAAATGTTCGCACGGCATGACTACCGGGCAACTCGACGAAAATGTCTTGTTCTATATGCAGAGCCGTGGCATTCCCCGCGATGAGGCGAAAATGCTGCTGAGCGTGGCATTCACGGCAGACGTCATAGACCATGTCCGTATGGATGCGCTCAAAGACAGGTTGCATAAACTGGTGGAGAAGCGGTTCAGGGGAGAACTGGCGCGGTGTGCTGATTGCCGGATATGCAAATAGGAAAAGTTAAAGGAGTTAGGGAAGTTGCCGGCTGCCGTGCAGCTTTGCATACCCCCCTTAACTCCTTGAACTACTCAAAAACTTACTCTGTTGTCTTGATAATAAGACTGCTGTAATTGTTGCCGTCGAAAGTCACTTTCCCGTTATTCCCGTTGTTGATAATTCCATAGTAGTAATCATCGCTCCTGTTCCTGACATCCAAATTACTGAATCCACGAACATCGCACGAAGCATAGCGGAAGCCCTCTGCTTCGACAGAGAAAGAAGCCGATTTGGGGATGGCTAATTCTGCCGTACTGTAATATGCGTCGAAATGTATGGCACGGAAATCCTCGTTCACCCTCGCCACATTGACTTTGGAGTATGCCATATTCGCAAGTTCGGCACTCTCCCTGAGCTTTGCGATTTGTATGTTGCCGTATTTCATATTGACACTAATCCGGTCGGCAGTAGCGATGTTTATATTATCGTACTTGGACTCAAGTTCCAAATCCCCGACGGTTGCAATATCGATTTTGGAATATTTGCTCTCTATTTCCAGCCTTTCTGCCGAGCCGATATTGACACTCCCGCTAAAACCCAGTTCGAGTTCGGCATTCCCGCATTTGGCAAGCCTTACATTGCCGTAACTCGATGAGACAGACAAATCCCCGGTTATTTCATCAAGCTCGATATTTCCGAATCTCGCCGAGATTTCGCAGTTGCCCGTGTGTTTCCCTTGCATGAGGATGTTCCCGAACTTTTGCGATATGTCGCAATCGGCTTCTGCCGGTAGGCTGACATAGTAACGGATTGTAAATTGCACATGATTGTTCCGGTTTTGGTTCTGGTTGTCGTTACCTATATTGGTACGGGCAGAAATTTCATCGCTTCTCTCGGAAAAAGAGACGGAAATACGGTTGAGCAGCTTTTGTGCTGTTTCTTTGTTGCGAGCTTCAGTTTCAATGACGATGCGCATCGCAACTTCTTTCTTGTCCCAATGTGTGATGGTGATTTCACCGAACTTGTTGTCGATGACGACTTCCTTAGACCTATTCCAAGGGAACGATTTGTTGATTTCTTTTGTTTCCCGCGCCTCTAAACTCTCGCCGAAACATAGTTGGCAGCAGAAAAGCACCATGCACAGGATGCAAAGGCTTTTATAAATATGGGAATGTTTCATATTCTTAGTTATTTTAGATTGTTTCTATTATCAAGGTCTTTAACGTACTTCATTGATTGGAGCATTTGTTTCAGACTGCCTAGGCTGCGCCGGTAATGCAAGTTGAGTGCATTCAAGCTTTCAGGGGAATAAGGCAAATTTGGGGCGATTTCTTTCTCGAAGCGGATATTCTCCTGTACTATGAGCTTCGATTCGGAAAGTAATTGGCTGCTGGCTTCCGTATTCTCTGCCTCATGAATCTCTTCCATCCTGCTTAAGATGTTTCTTATTTGCATTTGGTAATAAAACTGCACTTCGTCGAACTCGCGGCGGATTTCTGCAAGTTGGAGGAACATCGGGTCGGCCTCGTAATCCTCTTCTGTTTGCGGACGGAGGAAAATAAACAGAGCGATGCAGGCAGCTGCGGCAAATAGGCTCCATAAGTAGAGATGCTTGTTCCGCTTTTTCGGTTGTTCAACCACGATAGGGTTGAGTTCGTCCAGCCGTTGGTTGAACCGTTCCCAGTGACCTTCGGGCAGAGGTTCGTTTTCGAAAGCTCTGCGGTGTTGTTCTATGAAATCTTTTAATTTATCCATGATGTCGTAACGTTTCAATAAGTTTCTTTTTCCCTCTTGAGTATTGGCTCCTGACACTTGCCGGTTGCAGGTTCAGGATAGATGCAATCTCATCCATGTCATATCCTTCAAAAAGGTAAAGGGATAGGATTACCCGGAAACCCGGCGCTAATAGGTTCAACGCATTCTTGATGTTTTCCACCGAGTAGCGGATAGCCTCCTCTTCATCTTCATCGGTGTCTTCATCAATGATTTGGCAGTTCTCCGGCAAATCCTCCCATTCTTCCTTTTGCAGGCGGAGATGGTCGATGGCTGTGCGGACTGTAATCTGCTGCATCCACCCTTCAAAACTCGCAGGGGCTTTATACTCCCCGATATGGGTCAAGATTTTCATTATACTGTCTTGCATAGCCTCCTCAGCTTCGGCGGGATTCGTTACGATGCGTAAGCAAACTCTGTACAGCCAAGGGGCATATTCCTTGTACAAAGTTTGTTGCGCGTTTCGTTCCCGCTTACGGCAGCCTTCTATCAGATGTTCGTGTTTTTTATCCATTCTACTTTTATATAACGAATGTTCTTCCCCAAAAGTTGCAAGGTAAGAATAAAAAAGAGCCATCTCCCGACGGCTCTTCTGTGTTAAAATGAAGAAAGGGTATCGACCTTGGTTTTCGATACTGCTTTTTCTTTATATAACGAATGCCCTTTCCAAAAGGTTGCAAGGGAGAAATAAAAAAGAGCCATCTCCCGATGACTCTTCCTTGGGAAAATGAATAAAATAAAAATTATGTGGGAAGGTTTACTTTAATTCTTGTATTGGTGATGTCTTCAACGAAGTACTCAAGACGCTTCCTGAATAAGTGCTGGCAATGCTGTTGAAGTCTATTTCCTTTATGATTTCACCGTCAAAGGTGTTGAACTTGATTCTCAATGTTACGGTTTCCCCGCCGGTGTCGGGCAGTGTGGAAAGGTCGAACGAAACCAAACCTTGTGCGGACATAAGCGGTGGGTCGTCGTATGCATTGTGGCGGAACTCCAAATCATAGGATGCTTTGTTGATGCTGTCTGCCGGGATTAAGTTCACATAATGGCTTTCACCGGAATTTCCGTAATTTGCCCCGAAAAGTATGTCGAGATACCCGCCTCCTGTTTCCATCGCAATCAATTCGATAGGGTCGGTACCGTAAATGGAATCGTTCAGGGTGTTTTCGTTCGGTGCAATAGTCTTTGTCAAAATACCATCTACCCAATTGACTTTGATGCCGTGGCTGTATCCGGGGATTGAGTCGGAAAGCATGGTGTAATTTACTTGCGCCCGCTGCCGGGACTTGGGAGCGAAGCCATAGTCGCTGTTGGCTAATGGCCATAAAGTCTCTCCATTGTCTCGTATGAAATAATATGAATTTTCGCTTATGGGTTCTGCCGTCATGATTTCAACCACGAAAGAATCCAACGAGTAAACTGCATCATCGTCGTCGCTGCATGATTGGAATGTCCACATTCCTATCAGTATTATAAATAAGGATGAAAATGCTCTCATATACTTATCATTTACCGTTTCCAACAATATTGACGGGATAAGCGTCTGTTTTGCTGCATCGGCAAGAAAAAAAATTCAGTGGCAATCGAGACTGGTTTCGCGACCAATCAATGGCCTTGGGATTTCCCTTTTTATCCATCAGAGGCAATAAAGAAGGGACATTATTTACACTTGTTTGGAGACCGGAAAAGCAAAAAACGGATAATCTGTTTTACAACATATACAATTTACTGTTTCTTTTTTTTGAATCGAGTAGCTTTGCCTTTGAAATATCTAAAAGTCTAAGAGCATTGTTTTATACACCATAAAAGAAAAACACTTTCTTGGGAAAACATTTTTTAAGACAAATGAACTTATGAAGGTATATTCTTTTGATATTTGTCTAGCAGTTATGAATAGCTTATGGTTGATTTATTGATTGGGGTAGAGTTATAAATGATTGCTATCCTTATTTCTGTACTAAAGATGTTGTATAGTTGTTATTAATTTAGATTTATTTTATGGGAAAACTTTATGATTTTCATGGAAAACACAGGAAGGCGGCGTTGATTTCTTCGGCCTTGTTGCTTTGCTCTACCTGTATGATAGGGCAAACTTTACAAATCAAAGGTAAAGTGATTGATGAAATGGGCGAGCCTTTATTGGGAGTAAATGTTCTGGTAAAAGGAGCAACGCATGGAACAATTACCGATTTGGACGGTAATTTTGTTTTGGAAGCTGATGCGGGTTCTACGTTGGTGGTTTCTTACATTGGTTATTTGACACAAGAGTTAAGACCTTCGGAGAGTATGGTAATCACTTTGCGGGAGGATATCCAAAGTTTGGATGAGGTTGTCGTGACGGGATATGGCTCCCAGGCGAAGAAGGATATCACAGGTTCGGTAGCAGTGGTAGATACGAAAGAACTGCTCGCTTCTTCCGGTTCTTCGGCAACCCAGCAATTGCAAGGTAAGGCAGCGGGTGTGTATATCGGTCAGACCGGTGCACCGGGGTCTCCTACAATGGTGCGTATCCGTGGTGTTAATACGGTAAACGATAATGGCCCATTGTATGTAATTGATGGGGTCTCAACCCGTAACCAGGACCTTAGTACTTTGAACCCGAATGATATCGAGAGTATGCAAGTGTTGAAAGATGCCTCTTCTGCTGCTATCTATGGTGCGCAAGCCGCGAATGGTGTAATCTTGATTACAACCAAGAAAGGGTCTCGTGGAGGCCAACCTCGTTTAACTTATGATGGGTATGTGGGAGTTCAAAAGACTGGAAAGAGTTATGATATGCTCAACTCAATGGATCGTTTGAATTTGGAGTGGGATGCCAAGAAGAACCAGTTGACATTGACCGGAGCCGGTGGATATCCTACCCATGTGCAGTTCGGTACCGGGGAGACTCCTACTATCCCCAATTACATGACCCAAGCTGGTGCCAATGGAAGTCAAACCATAGACATCAGCGATTATAGCTATCCAGATAATACGTATGCTGCATTCTCGGACACAGATTGGTGGGATGAGATAGACCGACCAGCCATGATGCATAGCCATAATGTCAGCTTGTCGGGAGGTTCGGACAAAGGACAATATAACCTGAGCGCAAACTACTTCAAGCAAGATGGTACGGTCATTGAAACGTATTACCAGCGTTATCAGGTACGTGCCAATACTTCGTTCAATGTCCGCGATTGGTTGCGTGTGGGTGAGAACATAACGTATGCTTACACGAAAGATAACGGTTTGAACTCGACGAGCGATGAGGCCAGCCCTTATTCATGGACATATCGCGCATCTCCCTATGTGCCGGTTTACGATGTCGCGGGAAACTTTGCCGGTTCGAAATTCGCTGGTACCGGTAATTTCCAAAATCCTGTTGCCGTACAGAAACGCAGTAAGGATAACAAATATTATCACAATCGTATTTTTGGTAATTTGTGGGCAGAGGTGGATTTGTTTAAAGACCTGACTTTCCGGACAAATTTCGGTTTGGATTATACGAACTATAATTATATATATATGTCGAAAAATAATCCGGAATTCTCTGAAACTACTGGTCAAAACTATTTAGAGGAATATTCCGAGTATAACTATCGTTGGGTTTGGAGTAACACATTGACCTATTCGAAAATATTTAATGACGTTCATAACTTGACCGTCCTCTTGGGTACGGAGGCCATTAAAGATGGTTTGGGACGTTCCTTGAGCGGACGCCGCTATAATTATCTGTATGAGGATAATGTTGATACGTGGACTTTGGATTTGGGAGAAAATGACAACCAGCGTTTAACGAATTCGAGCTATAATGGAGAGTTTGCCCTCTTTGGTATGTTTGCCAGAGTAGATTACTCCTACGATAATAAATACCTCCTTACCGGTATTGTCCGTCGGGATGGAGCCTCCCGGTTCTCGGAAAGTAACCGCTATGGTGTGTTCCCTTCGATTTCCGTAGGATGGCGTCTTTCGTCGGAGGATTTCATGGAAAAACACCGCGATTGGCTGGACGACCTGAAACTCCGTGTGGGATATGGACAGACTGGTAACTCCGAAGTCCCGCGTGCTTCTAACTTCGCGACGGAATTCATTACAGATACTTCGTACTCTAATTACGACTTTTCGGGTGCGAATTCATCGGCCACTACCGGTTACATCCTCGATAAATTAGGAAATGAAGATACCAAGTGGGAAACGACACAGATGGTGAATGTCGGTCTCGATGCAACGTTGCAGGGTGGCAAGTTCGCTTTTGACGTGGAGTGGTATTGGAAGAAAACGACTGATATGTTAATTGAGGCGCAATATTCCTCGTTAGCCGGAGCGGATATAGACAAGCCTTACATCAATTACGGTGATATCAAGAATACTGGTTTTGATTTCAACTTCAATTATCGTGATCGGAAAGGCGATTGGGCTTGGGATCTCGGTCTCAACCTCTCGCGTTATAAGAACGTGGTATTGCGTATCTCCGAATCGGACGATGCTTCAATATGGGGTTCCGGTACGCGCTTATCAACATACGTGACCCGTACTACGAAGGGACACGCTATTTCCGAGTTCTATGGCTATGTTGTTGATGGATTCTACGAGAGCGTGGATGAAGTTTTGGCGTTGACTCCGTTAGGACAAACCGTAACCGATGAGGAAACTGCAGCAACTTGGGTCGGCAAGTTCAAATTCGCAGATGTGAATGGGGATGGACAACTGACAGAGGACGACCGTACCTTTATCGGCTCTCCTCATCCTGATTTGATTGCAGGTTTGAATGCTGCAGTTACTTGGAAGAATTGGGACTTCTCGATGTTCTGGTATTCCACGATTGGTAACGATATGTTCAACAACACGAAGTACTTCACCGATTTCTGGTTGTTTGAAGGGAATAAATCCACTCGCATGAGAGATTTGTCGTGGACACCGGGAGCGGATAATAGCAACGCGATATTGCCGATATTAGATTATGGCGATACTTATTCGGGCACGTACACCAGCTCTTACTATGTGGAGGACGCGTCGTTCTTACGCTTGAAAAATGTAGTATTGGGTTATACATTCCCGAAGACGATGCTCTCGAAAGCGGGTATCCAGAACCTACGTCTTTACGTGCAAGCGGAAAATGTCTTGACTATTACAGGGTATAGTGGTCTGGACCCCGAATATACCAATGTGGATCCTTCCTCGACGAGCGGTGGTGACTTGCAACGTGGTATCGATATGGGCGGTTGGCCGACAACGATGCGTTTCTTGTTTGGCGTGAATTTCGAATTCTGATTTATTGCGGTTATGAATATGTTGAAACGGTATAATTAAAAAAGGAATTAAATTATGAGTCTTTTCAAATATATGAAATATGTTCTGGCATTGTCGCTCGCGGGCGTGTTGTCGTTAAGCTCGTGTAGTGAAGATTTTCTGAGTATTGATCCTCAGGGCTCGCTAACGGAGGAAGCCTTGACGAACGCGCAAGGTGTGGAATTGTTGGTAACAGGCGCATATGCGTCGCTTACCACCCCGGTATCCGGATATGACCCGTATCAAGCCTCGCCACTTAACTGGGTATGGGGTAGCATTTATGGTGGTGACGCGAACAAGGGTTCTGACCCGGGTGACCAATCTACAGTAAATGAAATCGAGTTGTACAACGTGGTTTCAACCAATGGGTATCTCCTGCAAAAGTGGGTTTGGATATACTCATTTAATAAGCGAATCAACTTAGCTCTCCAAGTCATGGATGCTGCGGATGACATAGACGACACAACCCGCCAGACACGTCTGGGCGAATTGAAGTTCTTGCAGGCATTGGCTTATTTCGAAGGAATGCGTGTGTTCGGACCGTATATCCCTTGGGTCGATGAAACCATAGAAGATGTTGATCCGAAAGTACACAATGACGTGGATATTTATGATAATGTAATCGCCTCTATTGACGAGGCAATTGCAAACCTGCCGGAAACACAAAGCGAGGTAGGACGCGCGAATGTATGGGCAGCGAGAGCCTTAAAAGCGAAAATCATGATGTACCGGCGTGATTATGCCGGAGCAAAACCCATTTTGGCGGAAATTGTAAGCAGCGGCGTAACGTCTAATGGGCAAGCTTACGGCTTGGAGGATAATTTGAATAACAATTTCAACGCTTTGACGGAAAACGGCATGGAGGCTATTTTCTCGCTTCAGTTCTCGAACGCCGCCCAGGATAACGGCAATGCAGCTTATTGCTTGAACTATCCTCACAATTCAGGACCTGGTGGATGCTGTGGTTTCTTCCAACCTTCATATGAGTTGGTCAATTCGTTCCAGGTTGATGCGAATGGCTTGCCTTATCTGGACGGTGAGTACCGCTCCTTGGAGTCTGTCTCTTATATCAATTCGGGCGATGGCGATTTGGCTTTGAATACTAATGCTGCAGTGGATCCCCGTTTGGATTTCGCAGTAGGCCGCTACGGGATTCCTTATAAGGATTGGGGCGTGCCGCAGAGCGATTGGGTACGCAACCCGACCAATGGCGGCATCTTTATCCCCAAGAAGCATGTGTACAGCTCGGAAGAAGCGGATGCGGGTATGACCACGTTATACAATGGCTGGGCTCCAGGCTCCGCGATGAATATCCAGTATCTGAGCTTCCGTGACATCAAATTGCTCTACGCGGAGTGCTTGGCTAACGATGGTCAGCTGTCAGAAGCGATGGAGCAAGTGAACGATATCCGCCGTCGCGCGGCTCTGGAAGTTAATATCGTCACACTCGATGATGGCTCGCCTGCGGCGAACTATCTGATTTCTGAATATCCGTCCACCCATGCTGCTTTTTCCAACCAGGAGACTTGCATTAAAGCCATCCGGATGGAGCGCAAGCTAGAGTTGGCTATGGAAGGCGAGCGTTGGTTTGACTTGGTTCGCTGGAGCAATGACGGGGATTACATGGCGCAGGAATTAAGGGCTTACGTTGATTACGAGAAACAATACATCTCTAAATTTGCAGGAGCGTCTTACTTATCTGCTTCAAAAACTATGTTGCCCATACCGGATAATGAAATCCTGACGATGGGGAATGACCCGGAGACTGGAACACCTTATCTGGTGCAACCTTCGGCTTGGCAGTAGTATTTTTTATCTTGAATCCTTTTTCTTAAAAACATCCGGCTTGTGGGGAATCACCTGCGAGCCGGATGATGGTTATATGCATATATCAAATAGGAAGATTTGTATGAAAGCAATTACTCGGTGGATGTTCCGGGTCTCTTTCTTGGTCCTGCTGTGCGTGGGATGCAAGGGGAAAGGCTACCGGACTTTCGAATATACTTTCTCTATGGAAACCGTGGCGAGCTATAGGATGACATTCTCATTCGACCAAGACAAAAACTACCGCACGGAAGTGCGGAACTATTATATGAGCCGGAAGACTAACGTCAAGACGGGTGTATTGACCGACGAACAATACGCGCGTTTATACAATTTGCTTACGAAAACCGATTTGTTCTCTTTCGACGATTCGTATGGCTTTGATGGGAAGACAATAGCCGAGAATGATTTGTTAATCCAAGTCACCCTTAATGCGGATGGCAAGACCAAGTATATTTCGATAGGAGACTTGTACAACCAGGAGTTCCCCAAGTCATTCCGGGAGCTGGTCAGGGAGTCGATAACATTTATCGAGTGAAGCCTTTGTTCCCCACTTAGACAGGTGTTATAGGATGGTAGGAAACACCCACGCATGGGGTGCTTAAATACCCCATGCGTGACCCTTCGAG
>CAYZTO010000013.1:19828-28532 GCA_964481365.1 uncultured Parabacteroides sp.
TATAATGCATCCTCTTCCCCCCTGCATCTGTAGGGGGGAATACAAAGGGGTTAATCCTTGTTGTGTGTTGGGAGATTAAAGGTTGATGCACATACCTTCCGCTGCAAGCGTGGTGGCAGGGAACACTTCCGATGCCTCGCGCAGTATGTCATCGAGATTGTCGTAACGTGCGGAGTAGTGCCCTATGATGAGTCGCTTCACGTGTGCATCACGTGCGATTGTCGCTGCCTGCCGTGCTGTGGAATGGAACGTCTCGTTCGCACGTGGCAAGTCTTTCTCTGAAAATGTCGCCTCGTGGTAAAGCAAGTCTGCACCTTCTATTTGCGGTACGACCGGAGGATAATATGCCGTGTCGGAGCAGAAAGCATAACGCCGTGATGGGTCGGCAGGGCGCGTAAGGCGGGAGTTAGGCACCACTCTACCGTCTTCGGTAACGTAGTCTTTGCCTTGTTTGATGAACTGTATTTCTCGCACAGGTATGCGGTAGAAGTCTATCATTTCGCGGATGATGTGCGGTTCTTTCGGCTTCTCGGCAAACAGGTAGCCACAACAGGGGATGCGGTGTTTCAGTGGGATGGAATAAACCGTGAGCGAAGGGTCGTCAAGTACCACCGCGGCTTCGTGTGTATTGACGGGGCAGAAAACGACTCGGTACGACATACCCCGGCAAAAGGTGTCGAGCGCGGAGCGCAGGAATGGTTGCAGTTCGGCAGGACCGTGGACAAAGAGGTCGCCGAGCCGCCCCAACATCCCCAGGGTTGAAATCAGCCCCGGCAAACCGAAGCAATGGTCGCCGTGTGCATGTGTTATGAAGATGTGCGTCAGGCGGCTGAAGCGTATCCGCATGCGGCGCATTTGCAGTTGCGCTCCCTCGCCACAGTCTATCATGTAGAGCTTGTCTCGCACGTCGATTACCTGCGATGTTGGCAGGTGGCGCATCGTAGGCAGGGCTGAGCCGCAGCCCAGTATATGGATGTAGAACCCGGCCATCTCACAATAGTCAATGTTGTTCGCCGCTTTTCATCTTGAACGCCATTGCATAGAGGCGCATCTGCTTCACCATTGCCACAAGGCCGTTCGAGCGCGTGGGCGAAAGATGTTCTTTCAAGCCGATGGCATCGATGAAATGCAGGTCGGCATCGAGTATCTCTTGCGGCGTATGCCCCGAAAACACACGGATGAGAAGAGATACGATGCCTTTCACTATCACAGCGTCGCTTTCACCTTGGAACGTGACGATATTGCCGTCGTAGTCGGCGTTGAGCCACACGCGGCTCTGGCAACCTTCAATCAGGTTGCTTTCGGTTTTGTATTTAGCGTCAAGCGGTGGCAGTGCATTGCCAAGGTCGATTAGAAGGGAGTATTTGTCCATCCAGTCGTCAAAAGCAGAGAACTCTTCGATGATTTCTTCTTGAATTTCGTTGATTGTCATTTTATATGTGGAATTTTATTCTGTCGTGGTTTTTCATTGTTGCCCGTAAACTATGTCCAGCACCGTATGCCCTACGGCGTGCAAGGTGTTGCGGTCGATTACACCCATGTCGTCCCGGTGAGTGTGCCAATGCCCGGCGAAGCCCCTCTCCGTCTCCGGGTCGTAATTGATGATATCGAGGCATGGTATATTCCTCCCGGAGATTACGTATTGGTGGTCATCGGTTATCGCGCCGCCTTCGCCATTGATGAAGTATTTCCCGTAACCCAGCGAGCGGGCTTTTTCCCACACCATTTCAACGTACCTTGCGGCATAGCGCATGGAGGTATATTCCTTATAAAATACGGCATCTTTCGCCCCCACCATATCGAGAAGGATGCCGAAACGGGCCGTGTAGTTCGGGACGTGCGGGTTCTTTGCCCAGAACTGTGAGCCGAGGCACCATGTGTCCGGTTTGTATGACCTGACGAAGTCGGGTCTGCCGTAGTCTTCAGCGTCGAAGAAAATGATGTCCACGCCGACGGACGGGGAGTTCAACCCGAGCTGCCGCGCGATTTCGAGTAACACCCCTACCCCGCTTGCCCCGTCATCTGCCCCGTCGATGGGAGATTGCTGGTCTTTCGGATTAGGTTCGGCATCGGCATACGGACGTGAGTCCCAATGCGCGAAAAGCAGGATGCGTTCCTTGTTGTCCGGGTTGAACGAACCGATGATGTTCTTTATTGAAAGCGGAGTATCGTCAAACGCTTTCACTGTGGCTTCTTGCACAAAGACTTTAGCTCCGTGGCGTTTCAGTTCTGCTTCAAGGTAATTGGCACAAGCACGGTGTGATTCTGAGTTAGGCACACGCGGACCGAACCCTACCTGCCTGGCTACATATTGGTATGCGCTGTCGGCATTGAAGGGTGTATCGGCTGAAACTGTGGCAGATTCTTGTCGGTTCAAGGTCTCAGTTCCACTTATCGGAATTGGACTTCCCCCGGAATTGCCACATGAGAGCAGTACGGCAGTTGCCAGTATAAAAATAAGTTTGTTCATCATTCGCTTTATTTGCAGGATGCCGCCTGGACTTCCGACATAACGCGGAGCAGGTTGCCACCCCATATTTTCTCGATATCGTTTTCTGAATAACCGGATTCTAAAAGCCTGACGGTGATATTTATCAGTTCATTCTCGGCGCGGCAGCCTATCAGCTCTCCGTCTCCGTCGAAGTCCGAACCTATACCGACGTAATCTATCCCCACCAGCCGGATGATATGCTCAAGATGGCGGATGGCATCCGTTAGCGATGCTTTTTCCGCATCTTCATTGATAAATCCTTTATAAAGGCAAAGCTGTATAACACCTCCACGTTCGGCAAGGGCTATAATCTGGTCGTCTGTCAAATTCCGTGGGTGATTGCATAGGGCACGGGCTGCGGAATGAGAAGCGATTACAGGTTTACTGCTGCATTGTAAGACATCGTAGAATGTGCTTTCGGCTGCATGCGACACGTCAATCATCACCCCTTGGTTGTTCATCTCTCGCACCACGTCTCTTCCGAAGGGACTAAGCCCGCCCCATTCGTTATTGCCTTTGGCTGAATCACATATATCGTTGTCATCATTATGGCAAAGCGTGATATACGAAACACCCATGTCTTTAAACATCTTGACGTTTTCGATATTCTTCCCCAAAGCGTAGCCGTTTTCTATTCCCAACAGGATTGCCTTTTTATGCTCTGCTTTTAAGTCTCGGATATCGTCGGGAGTATATGCAATCCCCATCTTCCCGTGATTGACAAATTCCTGCCACTTAATTTCAGTAAGGCGTTCAATGGCACATGTGGTTGCAGTTTCGAGAGATATGTCGTCACGTTTGCCCTGCGGAATGTAAGCCACCATGAAGACGGCATCTATATGTCCTTCTTCCATAAGCGGCAGATTGACTTTTCCTCCTTCCTTTTTACCGAGGTCGAACTGCCCCGGGAAAATCATAGGCGTGTCAGTGTGCGAATCTATTGTTAAGATGCGTTCGTGAAGCAAACGTGCTTGCCTGAACATGGTTGCATGACGGATTAATTCTTCAAACAAATACCGCGAAGTCTCATCTGTTTCAGTAAGATATTCCGGATGCCATTGAACACTGAATATAGGCTTTTCCGCATGGCGGATTCCCTCATTAATACCATCCGGTGCGGTTGCGATGGGGATGAATTCCGGGGCGACATCACGCACAGCCTGATGGTGGATGGAATTTACATGGAGTTTCCTCCCGTCTTCGAGTGTAACAGAATGTGATACCTGATTGCGGGGCATCCGCTGACTGTGTTTCAGTGCGGGGCATCCGCTCTGAGCGTAGATGTCCTGAAACAGTGACCCTCCGAATGCCGCATTAATAAGTTGATGTCCTCTGCAAATACCCATAATAGGAAGTTGCCTGTCGGCTGCGAGGCGGAGCAACATGAAGTCGTATTCATCCCGAATCGAGTCTACATCTTGCAATTGCGGGATAGGCTCTTCATTCAGGAAGAGAGGATTTATATCGCCACCACCGCTCATCAGAATTCCGTCCAATCCACTAATGATGACAGTCAAAGCCTGCGCATCGGAAATGACAGGAATCAGGACAGGTGCACCCCCTGCATCCAGAATAGCTTTCACGTAGTTTTCTGCTATACATGATTGCCCGCTATCGTTCCGATTCGCTGAAATCCCGATTAACGGAGGCATTTGATTGATAAAGGTCATGATTCAGGCATCGATATTTGCATAGGTTGCATTTTCTTCGATAAATTCCCGGCGTGGTCCTACGTCTTCACCCATTAACATCGAGAAAATCTGGTCGGCTTCTGCTGCGTTGTCAATAGTGATTTGTTTTAACGTACGGTTTTCCGGATTCATTGTTGTTTCCCATAATTGGTGGTCGTTCATTTCGCCCAAACCTTTGTAACGTTGAGTACTGATTTGCTTTTCATCTCCACCACCATACTTTAAAATAAAAGCCTGACGCTGTTGGTCGGTCCAACAGTATTCCTGGAATTTCCCTTTCTTACACAAATACAAAGGAGGAGTTGCCAAATAGACATAGCCGTTCTCAATCAATGCACGCATTCGGCGAAAGAAAAATGTAAGGATGAGTGTGGCAATATGGCTTCCGTCCACATCCGCATCAGTCATGATAATAACTTTATGATAACGTATCTTTTCCAGATTCAAAGCCTTGGGGTCATCTTCCGTACCGACAGTCACGCCCATAGCACGGAAAATATTTTGGATTTCCTCACTCTCGAAAATTTTGTGGTCCATAGCTTTTTCCACATTCAGAATCTTACCTCGCAATGGGAGAATCGCCTGAAAGTTACGATCGCGGCCTTGCTTTGCAGTACCTCCGGCGGAATCACCCTCGACAAGGAATAATTCACATAGGGCAGGATCCTTTGAAGAACAATCGGCAAGCTTTCCGGGAAGACCACCTCCGGTCAAAGGTGATTTGCGTTGAACCAATTCACGCGCCTTGCGTGCCGCATGCCGAGCTTGCGCAGCCAAGATGACTTTGTCTACAATGGCTTTGGCTTCCTTTGGATGCTCTTCCAAATAGTAACCCAGAGCCTCCCCTACAGCCTGGTCTACAGCACCGGTCACTTCGTTATTTCCCAATTTTGTTTTTGTCTGTCCCTCGAATTGAGGTTCGGCTACCTTAATAGATATTACAGCAGTCAATCCCTCTCGAAAATCATCTCCGAGGATTTCCACCTTTGCTTTTTCCAATAGTTTGGAATCTTCTGCATATTTTTTCAGCGTCCTCGTCAAACCACGGCGGAAGCCGGCGAGATGCGTACCTCCTTCTATTGTATTAATGTCATTGACGTAAGAAAATACACTTTCATTGTACGAAGTATTATATGTCATGGCGACTTCTACCGGAATTCCTTGCTTCTCGGTCACTATATGAATCACATCTTGAATCAACTTTTCCTTGGAACGGTCTATATAACGGACAAATTCTTTGAGACCTTCTTCGGAATGAAAAATTTCTGAACGATAGGAACCATCTTCTTTCTTTACCCGCTTATCTGTCAGAATCAGAGTAATTCCGGCATTAAGAAAAGCCAGTTCGCGGAGACGGGTAGCCAAGATGTCATACTTGTATTCTGTTGTAGTGAAAATACTATCATCTGGCTTAAATGAGATAGTAGTACCAGTTGAATCCGATGTCCCGATTTCTTTTACATCGTGCAAAGGTTTTCCACACGCAAATTCCTGCATATATGTTTTCCCATTCCGGCAAACTTCTGCCTTCAAATAAGTGGAAAGCGCATTGACACATGAAACGCCAACCCCATGCAAACCTCCGGAAACCTTATAAGTGCCTTTGTCGAACTTACCTCCGGCATGCAGGACGGTCAATACCACTTCCAAAGCGGATTTGCCCTCTTTCTCATGAATATCTACTGGAATTCCACGTCCGTTATCTGTAACTGTAATAGAATTGTCTTCATTTATCGTAACATCTATATGCGTACAGTATCCTGCCAATGCTTCATCTATGGAATTATCGACAACTTCATATACCAAGTGGTGGAGACCCTTTTCGCTAATATCACCGATATACATAGCAGGTCTTTTGCGAACAGCTTCCAAACCTTCCAGGACTTGGATACTCTCGGCTGAGTATTCATGAGAGGTGTTTTTTGCGTCTTCAATCATGAGTTTGTATTGTTTTATTTCTAATATTCTTATGTTTCCAAAAAGCCAACAAAGGTAGCGAATCTTATCGTGGTTGCCTTTATTTGAATGGTGAAAAATACCAAAGCAAAACTCTGTCAGAAACGAAAAGAGGAAGAGATATTTACTTATCCCTTCCTCTTAGTAGCCCATGGGGGAATCGAACCCCCCTTTCAAGAATGAAAATCTTGCGTCCTAGCCGATAGACGAATGGGCCCTCCCTTAATTTTCAAGCTCTCCAGCTTATTCCCTTATATCTTATTTTGCCAAGGAATTCATGTGCTTAGCCAGCTTAGACTTCAAGTTGCCGGCTTTATTCTTATGAATGATGTGCTTCTTTGCCAGCTTATCAAGCATTGAGCATACTTTGGGATACATAGCCCTAGCCTCATCCTTGTCTTCTGTCGCACGCATCGCACGCATTGCATTGCGGGCTGTTTTTGCATAGTACCTATTGTGCAAACGTCTTGCACTTGCTTGTCTTATTCTTTTAATTGATGACTTATGGTTTGCCATTGTAAGATCTTTATCTTTAATTCTTTAATCAGGTTTATTGTAGCCCATGGGGGAATCGAACCCCCCTTTCAAGAATGAAAATCTTGCGTCCTAGCCGATAGACGAATGGGCCGTAAGGTAAAATTTTGCCTTGTTTTATTAGCTATTTTTAATTATTAACCTTGCTTTTTGATTGCGACCGCAAAGGTAGGTCGCTTTTTCCAAACAGACAAAGCATCCCTGAAGAAAATAGCGGGGAAGAGCCTTTTTTAACTTCTCTTTAGACGCTCTTCATTCCGAATAAACACTCTTCCGCGTGGCAGAACTTTATATCTTTGTGAATAGAAAATTCATGGATTATGTTGTCAAACACACGCGGAATAGTATTGCATGCCATCTCATACAACGACAATTATTCGATAGTAACGGTTTACACAGAGGTATTCGGGCGGGTGTCTTACTTAGTGCCAAGAAACCAAGGGAAAAAATCTGCAGTTCGGAAGGCTTTGTTCATGCCATTTGCCGTTTTGGACATGACAGTCGAGCATCTGCCCAAGCGCGACCTGCATCGGGTGAAGGAATACCGATTCTGTTTCCCGCAAGCCGATATTTTCGGCAACCCCGTGAAAAGTTCATTGGCATTATTCCTTTCCGAAGTGCTTTCCCATTTGTTGCGCAATACAGAGGCTGACACTTCGCTATTCCATTATATATATAAGGCAATCGGATTCCTCGAGACTACAGAGAAAGGCATTGCCAATTTCCATATCGTATTCCTTTTGCACTTACTTTACTATTTGGGAATTTATCCCGACACACGTTTGCGTAAGGATGCAGCCTTTTTTGATTTGCTTAACGGGGAATTCACATCCACTTGCCCGGTGCATACGCATTATCTTTCCGCTGACGAAAGCCATATTTTTTCCAAGTTGCTCCGCATCAGTTTCGGGAACATGTCGCTCTACCGGTTTTCGAGACACGACAGGGCGCGCATCATCCAACGCATTTTTGAATACTACCGCTTGCACCTGCCTGATTTCCCCGAAATAAAATCGTTATCCATATTGCAAGACATATTTTCCACTTAATGAGCCGGCTCGACAAACGCAGAAAAACTTGCATACAACCCTACATACTTAATTTGCAAGCAAAAAGTTCAGACTTAATTTGTACGGAATTAATGTAATATCTATCTTTGTGCCCCATAAAAGGTCGAAAAGATATCCCGTATTGGCTTCCTTTTCTGTTCGTGATGCTAGCTCAGAAGATGGGAAGCAATAGTTTTAATTGAATCATTTATAAGTATAAAAAGAAAGATAGAGATGTCAAGGATTTGTCAAATTACCGGAAAGAAAGCAATGGTTGGCAACAACGTATCACATTCTAAGAGAAGGACGAAACGCAAGTTTAATGTAAACCTTTTCAAGAAAAAATTCTATTGGGTAGAACAGGATTGCTGGGTAAGCCTGAAGTTGTCTGCTGCCGGTTTACGTACAATCAACAAAATCGGATTGGATGCAGCAATCAAAAGAGCAGCAGAAAAAGGTTATTTAGACGCTTAATGGAGGAATAGGAAATGGCAAAGAAAGCAAAAGGCAACAGAGTCCAGGTCATTTTGGAATGCACGGAACACAAAAGCAGTGGTATGCCCGGAACTTCCCGTTATATCACTACTAAGAACAGGAAGAATACTACACAAAGATTGGAACTGATGAAATACAATCCAATCTTGAAGAAAATGACTTTACACAAAGAAATAAAATAAGAGGAGATTGAACTATGGCAAAGAAAGCAGTGGCAACGTTTAAGAAAGGCGATGGGCGCACCTACTCTAAGGTAATCAAGATGGTGAAATCACCGAAAACGGGTGCTTACATCTTCCAAGAAGAAATGATTCCCAACGAAGCAGTGAAAGATTATTTCACGAAATAAACTTACAGGCACTGTCAAAGAATGATACCTTGAAAATATTGTGGCGAAGGAAGCTGCAATATTTCAGAGTAAATCAAGAAATCCCGAGAAGGAGAGGCTTTATTTTGAAAGCTCTCCTTTTTGTATTTTAAGGGGGACT
>CAYZTO010000013.1:28632-32893 GCA_964481365.1 uncultured Parabacteroides sp.
TTTGAACCGGCTATTGAATCTTGAGTTTATTCAAAGCAGCCTGGTAGCGTCGCGCATTACGGTTGTGTTCACCAAGCGTGCGGGCGAAATTGTGCTTGCCGGACATATCTTCTTTAGCGCACATATATAAATAATCATGTTTTGCATAATTCAAAACCCCATCAATCGCTTGTATCGACGGGATGCGCAGCGGTCCGGGGGGAAGTCCCGCGTGTTTGTATGTATTATAGGGAGAATCTACTTCCAAATGCTTGTAAAGGATGCGCCGGAGGGTGAAATCCCCAATCGCATATTTTACAGTTGGGTCGGCTTGCAAGAGCATCCCCCTTTTCAGGCGGTTAATGTACAAACCGGCGACGACAGGGTATTCGTCAAAGTCTGAAGTTTCTTCCTCAACAATAGACGCAAGGATTGAAATTTCTATAGGAGTGAGACCAACTTCCAGAGCCTTTTGTTTTCGCGTCCCGCTCCAGAAATGCTCATATTCACGCTTCATGCGCGACAGCAAAGCCTTGGCAGAAACGTTCCAATACACGTCATAAGTATTTGGAATGAACATCGTCTTTATCGTTGTCGTATCAAATCCTTCCGAAGCACACCACGCCGAGTCGTTCAGGAAGCCTGAAATCTCGCCGGCAGAGAGCATCAACACGTCATCAAAGCGTGCGGCAAGGTCTTGTTTGGTCCGTATATTATTAAAGGTAAGTTGTATGGTTTCTTGTTGCCCGCTTCTCAGCATTTGTACTACTTCAAGATTGTTCATCCCGCCGTGTATGGCGTAGCAGCCGGTTTTGATATATTGTGGGTATTTCATCCATTTTGCCAATACACGGAAAGTTTTTATAGAAGAACAAAAGGCGGAATCACGCAGCATTTGGCATACGCCGTCGAATGTTTCCGTTTTGTTAATGTAAATCCGCACAGGAGACGTTGGGGTAAAATTTTCCGCATATATTACACGCCAGGCAAACCATCCCGTGCAGCCTCCCAGGAGAGTAATCAAGACAATTATAGTTACTATTATTTTGTTCTTCAATGAACTTCCTATGTCCATATATGAAATATCATTGGTTGATTTTTTACTAAGCGGCACAAAAGTAGCATCTTTCCTCTAAAGAAAGTAGCACAGGCATCTTGCTTATTCAAAAATAACTTCTACCTTTGCACCGTTTTCAAACAGTAAGCCAATTCTTGGAAGTTTGGGTGAGTGGCTGAAACCAGCAGTTTGCTAAACTGCCGTACGAGTTATCGTACCGGGGGTTCGAATCCCCCAGCTTCCGCCAAGCCTGCCGATTCCCGGTGGGCTTTTTCTATTTATAATGGTAAAAACAAAGCTATGCCGGCGAAATGTATAGTTCGCAAATTTTAGCGGGCAGGCACTAATCTGCCAAGTTGTATGTAACTATGTGTGTTGCAAAAAAAGAATAAAGTAATAGCACATAAAAAGCCTTTCAGTATATTTGCCCAAACAAAGATTTCAAAAGAAAAAGATGATGAAGAGAATAATTTTCTTTTTTGCCGCTATTCTAATGGTGGGAATAGCTTCTGCACAAAATGAGAAAGCTGCTGTGCTATCAGTAGAACAGAATGTGTATGATTTCGGAACCATAAATGAATCAGATGGTCCTGTCTCACATTCTTTCAGCGTTAAAAATGAGGGGAATATGCCACTGGTAATTACGCGAGTGATTGCATCGTGTGGATGCACATCTCCGGAATGGCCTAAAGAGCCTATTGCACCGGGTGACAGTACAACGTTGAAGGTGACATTTGACCCTGACGGTCGGCCGGGGATGTTCGCAAAGACGATTTCAATCTACAGCAATGGGAAAAGGGGCAGCTATATCCTGACCATTCGCGGAAAGGTCGTAGAAGAATAGAAACAGGAGAAAAACATGAGGCGTATCGGATTGTGTGGGCTAATTGCCGTGTTGTTGCTTCTTTCTGCACAGGCGGCTGTGTCGCAGGGTGTCGCGGAAGTGGTGCCGGATATGCAAGTGTACAATTTTGGAACGATTGAAGAGAACGATGGCTTGGCAAGCCATGTGTTCTGGATACGGAATGGTGGAACTGCTCCACTGGTGATAACACGTGTAACAGCCTCTTGCGGCTGCACAAAACCGGAATGGTCAAAAGAACCTGTTGCTCCGGGTGATAGCACAACGTTGCGGGTGACGTATAACCCTAAAGGTCGTCCCGGACCTTTCTACAAAACGATATCAATCTATTCAAATGCTTCCAAGCAACGTTATAACTTAGCTGTCAAGGGCAACGTTAAATCTATGCCGAAGGAACCGGTGTATAATTATATGTATGCTGTCGGCAGTGTAAAGTTGCATACAGGAGATATTATTTTTAGCGAAATAAGAGAAAACGAGACGTTAGGAAGGAAAGTCGGTGTAAAGAATTTCGGCATGAATAGTGTTGAGGTACGTGTTGGCAAACTGCCTGATTGGTTAATTGCCTCAATGAAACCAGATACACTAATGCCCGATAAAACAGGAGAGCTGACATTTCTCCTCGATGCCTCAAAGCTGAAAAAGAAAGGGAGGATTGTGGAATATGTTCCACTTGAAACTCGTTTGGCGGGACGGACAGAAGCGCATGGTGTACTACGCATAACGGCAAATTGTGTAGATGACTTCAGCCACCTAACGACGGAGCAACTGAAACATGCACCAAAGGCTGTATTATCCGGAACGCTCCTTAATTTCGGTACTTTGAAGGACAATGAAAGAAAGGTTTCGGGAACAGTAGAACTAACGAACAGTGGGGATACTGACCTTCACATTTATAGTGCAACTAGCGATGATTCTCGTGTGAGCATTTCAGGAGGGAAGAAGACTGTCAAACCGGGGCAGACGGTCACATTTAAGATTATGCTAAAGGCTAAAGGAATGGAAAATTCGTTTGCCACGTTAGTCACTTTCGTCACAAATGCTCCCGAATCGCCGGTCTCGATGCTGAAAGTGACAGCGCGCAAACAGGAAAAATAGAATAAGCAAAAAAGAGGATAATGATATGGAACATCCGGAGAACGATGAAAAATACAAAGGACTGAAAGTGAACCAAGGTGTATTAGAAATGCCTAATGTTAATCCTTATATGGCAAGACGTGCCCGTCGCAGAAATTATACACCGGCTGAATTTGTCGAAAACATCCTGAAAGGGAATATTACAGTACTCAGCCAAGCTGTGACACTCGTTGAAAGCTCTAAACATGAACACCAGCAAGTGGCACAAGAGATAATAGAAAAGTGCTTGCCTCATGCAGGAAACTCTGTTCGCATCGGCATAACCGGAGTACCAGGGGCTGGGAAGAGCACGTCAATCGACGTGTTTGGACTACATCTGTTGAAGCAAAACCATAAACTGGCAGTACTTGCTATTGACCCAAGTAGTGAACGCTCAAAAGGAAGCATACTTGGTGATAAAACTCGAATGGAGCAGCTATCTCGTAACAAGAATGCATTTATTCGTCCTTCTCCATCAGCAGGCTCTCTTGGCGGCGTGGCACGCAAAACGAGGGAAACAATAGTTCTTTGTGAAGCCGCAGGTTTTGATACAGTATTTGTAGAAACTGTTGGCGTTGGGCAAAGTGAGATTGCGGTACATTCTATGGTAGATTTTTTCCTTCTCATACAATTGGCAGGAACGGGAGATGAACTTCAAGGCATCAAGCGCGGCATCATGGAAATGGCTGATGGCATAATAATTAACAAAGCCGATGGAGACAATATAGAAAAGGCAGAGTTAGCTGCTGCGCAATTCAGAAATGCGCTTCATCTATTCCCGCTTGCGGAGTCAGGTTGGTCTCCAAAGGTTCTGACATACTCGGGTTATTATAATATAGGTATAAAGGAAATCTGGGATATGGTGAACGAGTACATCACTTTTACCAAGAAGAATGGATACTTTGATTATAAACGCAATAAGCAAGCAAAATATTGGATGTATGAAAGCATTGATGATTCACTTCGAAGTGCATTTTACCATAATCCTGCTGTTGAACGAATGCTTGCCTTTACAGAACAGCAAGTACTTCGAAACGAGATCAGTTCATTTGTTGCCGCAAAACACATGATGGATTTGTTTTTAAAAGATATTTCCGGTAGACAACAAAATGCATGATAGTATAATCAAAAAACTGTTGTGAAAGGAGTCAGTCAAAAATTTTCGGCAAAAATATCAGGGGGATTATCTGATAAGTCCCTGTTTATTAGCGGGATAGTGGTTTGGTATAAATTTTCTTTCGAAAAAA
>CAYZTO010000014.1:0-8424 GCA_964481365.1 uncultured Parabacteroides sp.
CCACTTGACGCCAAGTCGCGTTGGATGCAGTGCAAAAAGACAGCATTAATGCCGGGATAAAGTTTAAGAGGGTTTGTATAACCATTATAGAAATGAGTCGGATTGCAATATATTTGCAGTGGCAGAACCTTCATCAAAAAACGGAAAGCATGGACAAGAAACTCTGCAGGAATATATTATATAATGTAGGAAAACAACCGCTGATACTTTGCCGCCGCTACCTTTCCCCCTGCGGGGAGATGTTGCTCGGCTCGCTCGGCGGACGGCTGTGCCTCGCGGGGTGGACAGGCAATCCAGCCACGGAGGAGGCTCTCGCAAGGCTCTGCCGACTGTTGCGCTCTGGGTGCGGGGAACACCCCTCCGCCATAACGGACGAAGCTGCCCGCCAACTGGATGAATATTTCCGCAAGGAACGCAGGAACTTCACCATACCCCTGCTGCCTGTGGGGACGGATTTCCGGCAAGAAGTGTGGCAGCATCTTTTGGAAGTTCCCTACGGCACAACCCTGACGTATTCCGGGCTTGCATCCCGTGTAGGTAACCCCCTCGCCTGCCGTGCGGTTGCAAATGCTTGTGCGGCAAATGCAATCGCGGTGTTCGTGCCCTGCCACAGGATTACCGGCAGCGGCGGTGCCCTTTCCGGTTACAACGGAGGTATAGAAAGGAAGCGCTTCCTGCTGGAGCTTGAAGCCCGTCATTAAATGCCCCTCTCCTCCCACTTACCGCCTACAAGCTCCACGGTAGATTTGAACCCTGCTTCACGGAGGAGCCTGAATCCCTCCCGCCTGCCGTCGTCCACAAGGTCGGGGTAGTGGCAATCCGAATTCACCATCATGGGGATATTCCTTTCCCGCAGAGCTTTGAGGTATTGCCAATGGGGATAAGTCTCGCCCTTCTTTGTGAGGTTCTTCGTGTTCAGCTCCACAATGAGGTGCTTCTCCTCTACCAGGTCGAGCAGTTCGGACAGCGGCTTCCTGTACCAAAAGGCATCGAAAGAAAAGCCGGGATAACGCCGGGCATTCATGTAAACCTTGTCTATGTGGCCCACAATGTCTATACCCCCGGCTTCCACCATCGACATCTCCGAGTCGAAATAACGGCAGACCAAAAGGCGGATGTCTCCCCCGAAATGTACATCTACAGTGTGTGCGAACGCGGAATAATCGCCGTCTATGCACGCCATGTCCTTCTCTTCCAGCACTTCCCCGAGTGGCAAAAAATGCACGGAGCCTATGCGGTAATCGAGCGGGAGGTCGCGGAAATAAGGTATGGATGCATTGTAGGTTGAATCGAGGTAGTCTATTTCCAGACCGGTGTAAATTTCAATGAAGTGGCGGTACTTTTCCTTCAGGCGCGACACTTCGGCGATGTATTCGTCCATATCGTCGCGGGACATATTCCAAGATGTTTCGAATGGTAACGGAGAATGCGAGGAAAACCCGTAAGCCCTGAAGCCGCGAGATATGGCAAACCTCACGAAGTTTTCGGGGTAACTCCTGCCGTCACAAAAATTGCAATGACTGTGGTAATTGCTTGATTGCATAAACAGATTTATTATTTATTCCAGTGGGAAATGGCTGCTCCTTTCCCGGTGCCAAAATTACGGATAAATCCCGCACCATCCACACCCTCCGGCAAAAGGCAACCTATAATGCCAGCGGATGATATGTGACAAAACCCGCGCAGATTTATTCCCTGAAGACTGCATTATTCCTCCGGATTCTATCAGAATTTGGAATAGTTTGCTATATCTTTGCGGCACATTTCCCACGCCGGTGCAATGGCGGATAAGCACAGAAACCAGAAATAAAGATGAAGAAAGTCAATGAGATATTTTACAGCTTGCAAGGCGAAGGATACCGTACGGGTGCGCCGTCGGTCTTCATACGTTTTTCGGGCTGCAACCTGAAATGCGGATTCTGCGATACCCAACATGAGGACGGCGAGATGATGAGCGACGAAGCAATCATCGCCGCAATCAGGGATTACCCGACAAAAGACGTGATATTGACCGGAGGCGAACCTGCCTTATGGATTGATGAAGCGTTCTTGCGCCGGCTCTTCAAGGAGGGGTATGCAGTTTATATCGAAACGAACGGGACGAAACACCTGCCGTTGGAAAGCGAAATATGGATTACTTGTTCACCCAAGGAAGGCGCACCGGTGGCATTAAAAGAGGCTGACGAGGTGAAGGTCGTTTACACGGGTCAGGACGTGGAGAAATATCACAACATGATTCATGCAAAGCATTACTACCTTCAGCCTTGTTCTTGCGGCAACATAGAGGAAACCGTACAATATGTACTTGAGCATCCGCATTGGAATCTGAGTTTGCAAACACAGAAAATAATCAACATACGATAATAAATCAAGAAGAGAATATTAATAATATCATCACACAAAACACCGACAGATAAATGAGAAAATGGAAAATTGAAGATTCAGCCGAACTGTATAATGTAAGTGGTTGGGGGCTGAATTATTTCTCAGTCAATGAGAAAGGGCACGTGACAGTTCAACCTAAACCCGGAGGACCGGGAATCGACCTGAAAGAGTTGATGGAAGAACTTCAGTTGCACGACGTGGCAGCACCTTTGTTGTTGCGTTTTCCTGATATATTAAACAACCGGATTGAAAAAATATCCGGATGCTTCGACAAGGCTGCCCGGGAATACGGTTTCCATGCGAAAAACTATATCATTTATCCTATTAAGGTGAACCAGATGCGCCCGGTTGTGGAGGAAATCGCCAGTCACGGCAATAAATACAATATCGGGCTTGAGGCAGGTTCCAAACCGGAACTCCATGCGGTCTTATCCATCGACATCGACGGTGACGCAATGATTGTATGCAACGGATACAAAGACGAAAGCTATATCGAGCTTGCCCTGTTAGCACAAAAAATGGGACGGCAAATATTCATTGTCGTAGAAAAGATGATGGAGCTTCACACTCTGGCTGTTTTAGCAAAACGGATGAATGTAAGACCCAATATCGGGATACGGATAAAACTGGCAAGCTCCGGAAGTGGCAAATGGGAGGAGTCAGGAGGAGATGTCAGCAAGTTCGGATTGAATTCAAGCGAATTGCTTGATGCCTTAAACATGCTGGAGCAAAACGGATTGGGTGATTGCCTGAAATTAATCCATTTCCATATAGGAAGCCAAGTCACAAATATACGGAGAATCAAAACTGCCCTCCGTGAAGCCACACAATTCTATGTGCAATTACGGAAAATGGGATTCAATATCCGTTTCTTCGATATCGGGGGTGGCTTGGGTGTCGATTATGACGGCACACGTTCTCCCCTGAGCGGGAACAGTATGAACTATTCCATCCAAGAATATGTAAATGACGCAGTATCATCTCTCGCCGATATTTGCGCAAAGCATAATATGGAGCAACCGAATATTATCACAGAATCCGGACGTTCCCTTACAGCGCACCATTCCGTACTAATATTTGAAGTATTGGCAAGTGCCAGCCTTCCTATCTGCGACAACAACGAAGAGTTGAAACCGGATGCGCATGAACTGGTGAAAGAGCTTTACAACTTGTGGGATAACTTGAACCAACCAAGATTGATAGAAACATGGCATGATACTGTTCAATGCCGTGAGGAAGCATTGGAGTTATTCAATTTAGGATTGATTGATTTAAAAACACGCGCCCAGGTGGAGCGTCTTTTCTGGTCGATAGCCCGGGAAGTATATGAAATGGCAGAAAACATCAAACATGCCCCGGATGAATTGAAAAAGATTTCGAAATTGCTTCCTGACAAATACTTCTGCAACTTTTCTTTATTCCAGTCGTTGCCTGATTCATGGGCGATAGACCAAATATTTCCTGTTATGCCTATCAGCCGTCTGGATGAACAGCCAACGAAATCGGCAACAATACAAGATATAACTTGCGATTCAGACGGGAAAATCGATAATTTCATCTCAACCAAGAATTTCTCTTATCATTTGCCAGTCCATCCTTTGAAAGAAGGAGAACCATATTATATCGGAGTCTTTTTAGTTGGAGCCTATCAGGAGATTTTAGGCGATTTGCATAATTTATTCGGAGATACCAATGCCGTCCATATTAAAATAAAAGGAGACAAATACGTCATTGATAAAATCATAGAAGGTGAAACGGTCGCTGACGTATTGGATTATGTGCAGTTTAATCCTAAGCGTATGGCCCGTTCCATCGAAGTGTGGGTGGCAAGCGCTGTGAAACAGGGAAGGATTTCCGCAGAAGAAGGACGCGAATTTTTATCTAATTATCGCTCCGGACTTTACGGATACACCTATTTGGAGAATGAATAAACGGTTACAGCAAGTTTCGGCGTGAGGCTTTCAGGCTTTTATTACCGAAACTTGCCATTCTGTAAAGCTTTTGTAATATCTTTTTCATACGATGTAAAAAACATTATTATTCCTTTGCCCATCATATAAACATACTGTGAAATGAATAACAATAATGCAACACCAGCCCGAATCCTTGTCGTGGACGATGAAGAAGATTTATGCGAGATTCTGCAATTCAACCTGGAAACAGAAGGATTTGAAGTTGATACAGCACACTGTGCGGAGGATGCTCTACAATTAGACCTTACCCAATACCAATTATTGCTGCTTGACGTAATGATGGGGGAAATCTCCGGTTTCAAAATGGCCCGGATGCTGAAGAACAATGAAAAGACAGCACATCTGCCTATAATTTTCCTGACAGCCAAAGACACAGAGAATGATATGCTGACAGGATTCAATTTGGGAGCGGACGATTATATATCCAAGCCTTTTTCCATACGACAAGTTATAGCCCGGGTAAAAGCAGTATTGAGACGTACAGCACAAAACTCAAATGGCAAAGAAGAGGAAGATCATCTTTCATATCGGACACTATCGCTGGATACAAAACGTATCAAAGCTACCATAGACGGACAGGAAGTCCCTCTCACAAAAAAGGAATTTGAAATATTGAAATTATTGCTGGAGAACAGGAACTATGTATTAAGCCGGGAAGATATACTGTCGCGGGTTTGGAGAGACGAAGTATATGTCCTTGACCGTACCATAGATGTAAATATAACCCGGCTACGAAAGAAAATAGGAATCTATGGAAAAAATATCGTTACCCGTTTAGGATTCGGTTATTGCTTTGAGGGAGAATAAAATCATGTATGCACAAGAAAGAATGAGACAAAGCCGGATACCTTTCAGCCAACGCTTATTCTGGTCTGTATTTTTTATTTTTCTGGGATTTACTGCTTGTGTGTTTGTTTTCCAATATAAACGGGAAGTTGAATTTACAAGGGAAAAGCTGAACAGTGTCCTTAGCAGTTATAATTACCAGCTTCATTATCGTGTACAAAATAATCTGAATTTGGATGAGGTCATAGGGGCATTCGTAAAAGAAATACCTGAGCATGGATTGCGCGTGACCATTATTGACCCGTCAGGAAAAGTATTGTTTGACAACACAATCAATAACATCAACGATAATCACAATAATAGAAGTGAAGTGATTAAAGCCCGCAAGCAGATGAATGCTTTTGCAATCCGTTCGTCAGATACAGACGGACAGGAATATTTCTATTCAGCAAATAATATCGAGGGATACATCTACCGCTGCGCCATTCCCTACAGTCCTTTTATCAAAAGCACCTTGAAAGTAAATCAAGAATTTATTTATTTCATGGTGATAATGCTTTTGATTTTCTTTATCGTATTGTCACGCTATACATTCAGTATAGGACAAACTATCGCCAAGCTCAAATATTTCTCACAGAATGTTCCAAAAAATCCTGAAAAGGAAATTGAAATCAACTTCCCCAATGATGAATTGGGAGACATAGCACAACATATCATAAAACTATACCGCCGCCAACAAAAGGCAAAAAATGAATTGGCTCTGGAACGGGAAAAACTTATTAAGCATTTCCAATACGCAAAAGAAGGATTCGCCATGTTTACAGAAGAAGGCGTTGAGATTCTTGCAAACATCCAACTAATTCAATTTGCCAATATTTTATCAAACAATGCCATCCATACAGCAGAAGAGGTGCTTGACATTCCGGAGTTGGAGCCTATCCGCACATTCCTCTCCGAAAAAAAGCAAATGCAAAGGGTAAAGGCTTTAAGACAAACTGCCACAATAAACAAGAGCGGCAAAACATTTCTAATCGAATGCCTTTTGTTCCAAAATGACAGTTACGAAATCTCTATAAGCGACATCACCCGCCAAGAAGAGGAATATCAGATGAAGAGGCAACTGACACAAAACATAGCCCATGAGTTAAAGACTCCGGTCAGCAGCATACAAGGTTATTTGGAGACTTTGACTTACAATCATCTGAGTGAAGAAAAAAGGAAGTTCTTCATAGAACGCTGTTACAAACAATGCCAACGCCTTACCGACTTATTAAAAGACATATCACTACTGAACCGGTTGGAAGGTGCTTCCGATATGTTTGAACTGACAGATGTAGATTTGAACCAACTCCTATGCGAGATAGAAAAGGAATGTGCAAAAATGATGGAAGAGAAAGGCATCACTTCTGAAACACATCTCCCGAAAAATGCAATGATTCATGGGAATATGTCCCTGCTCTATTCTATTTTCCGTAATCTTTACGACAATACGATAGCTTATGCCGGAGACAATACCCATATCAACGTGAATTGCTACAAAGAAGACAATAAATATTACTATTTCAGTTTTGCTGACAATGGAGTCGGCATTCCGGAAGAACATATCAACCGCATCTTCGAGCGTTTCTACCGCGTGGACAAAGGCCGTAGCCGCAAAGCCGGAGGAACCGGACTTGGTTTGTCCATTGTCAAAAACAGTGTCCTGTTCCATCACGGGCAAATTTCAGCCAAAAGCACGCCGGGACAAGGTGTTACTTTCCTTTTCACCCTGAAGAAAAAGGTCTGACACTACTTTAATTTTTTGTCAAAACAAAAAATTTCTTTCCCATACGGCAGCAAATTCCTACCTTTGGATGAAAAATAACTCTCAACAGAGTTTCAGGAGGACAAGTACTGTTTTTGTGGTTCCAAGATGCACGAAAATCGTGTTTAGCCCTCCGTATTTTATTATAAATGTAAATATTTATGCGTACACCAACTTTGCAGTATCTATACCTACAGAAACCGATTCTGATGATAGTGGTTATCTGCTTCATTTCGGTCCTGCCGTGGTTAGATTTACCTGATTTATTCCAACCCGACACATCCCAAACTTCAAATATTGCTGTTACCATGCTTGAAACAGGCAATTGGATAATGCCAACATTGCCTGACGGCAAGGTTGTTTACGACCACCCGATGCTTTACTGGCTGGTTTCGCTCGGGTCAATGTACCAAGGATATGTTTCACACCTCACCGTTTACCTTCCCGGTGCATTGGCTTTCATCGTAATCATCACCTGCACGCTGATTTTCTTCGGAAGGCGGATTAAGTTCCACGAAGCATTTATCGCGTCGCTCTTCCTCTTGACGTGCTTGGGTTTACAAAACCCGTTGCTGATTAATTCCGGAGATTTGCTGTTTGCCACGTTCATAATCCTCTCCCTCACCCAACTTTACCGATGGGAAGAAACTTTAGAGCTAAAGAAAATACCGTTGAGGATATCGCTTTTGCTGAGCGCCGCCATTTTGACCAAAGGGCTTATGGGTGTAATACTGCCTTTGCTGGCATTCGGGATTTACCTTTTGCTATTACGTAAATATGACAAGATTACGCTTTTCAAATCATTGCTTTATATAGGCGTTTCATCGCTTTTCCTCCCGGCATTGTGGTATATTGCCGTATGGAAACACGGCGGGACTGAGCTTTTCTTCGAAATGCTGCGCTCTGAGTTCGACTATTTTTGGAACACAGAGAACGGCAACGCCCACAACTTCTTCTACATATTCCCGATATTGGGATTAGGGTTCATGCCGTGGTTAGTATTCCTTGTGTTTTCCCTTTTCGGAATAAAATACCGCAAACCGGAGTCTCCTCTTTCGGGCGTAAAACTTTTCAGCTTGGTTGTGACGATTACATTATTGGTTGCTTACGCGATAATACCCGTCAAAAAAAGTTCGTTCCTCATTCCACTTTATCCGTTCATCACGATATTTATTGCAGAATACGCTCTCTACGTGACGGAATACCGCACGCTTTGTACTCGCGTCTTTGCCGGATTCCTTGCGACAATCGTACTTATCGGATTGATTCTTCCGGTTTTGCCGCCGGAGCTGAATGGCGGGCTTACCATCAATTTCGACTTACGCACAATGATGGTGTTCAGTTTTACCAGCATCATGCTTGCTATGGTTTATTACCAGCTGCTGAAACAAATCAACATCAAAATCCTTTACGCCACTATTGCCTTGACCTACTCCGTCAATCTTTTGCTCAACGTCTTATTCTAAAGATTGAAGC
>CAYZTO010000014.1:8524-12474 GCA_964481365.1 uncultured Parabacteroides sp.
TTGAAAGTAGGTATTCCTAATCTGAAATAACCACTTGCAATCATGAAAGTAGGTATTCCTAATCTGAAATGCCTATTCGCACATCTGCAAATAGGTGTTCCTAAACTGAAATACCCACCTGCACCTCTGCAAGTAGGTATTTCAAAGTTGAAATGAGTTTATGGATTTATTGAATACGGCAAAAAAAGCAATTGCCAAGAACCAAACTTTGTTCATCCACCGATTTCAGCGTTAATTCCCCTTTCTTTAAAAATATTGACGCAATGCTGCTGCCATTCCACCGATGGGGCAGACATGGGGATACGCTTTGGATTATAGACAGTGCCTAATTTTTCGTGTTTGTTCCTCGCTATGTCGTGGTACGGCAAAAGGTTCACGACTTCAGGCTTGTTTGGCAATGATGCAAGGAACTCTGCCGAGCGGGAGATGTTTTCCTCATCGGCATTTACCCCCTCTATCAACGGGATACGGATGAAAAAACGCATACCGGATTCCGATACCATCCGGATGTTGGAGAGAATAAGTTCGTTTGGCACTCCGCAATAGTAACGGTGCTTTTCCGAATCCATCAATTTCAAATCGACAAGGAGCAATTCGCATTTCGACATCACACGACGGATAATTTCAGGTTTCGCAAGCAATGTCGTATCTACAGCCCTGTGCAACGAGATTTCGCCGCAACGGTCGAGCAGTTCCAACAGGTAATCTGCATGAAGCAAAGGCTCTCCTCCGCAAAACGTAACCCCTCCTCCGGAACCGTCCATCACCGGAATTTCTTTCCGGATTTGCTCCATCAGGTAATCGGTGGAATATTCAGTGCCCGACATCTCCATCGCCAACGTTGGGCAGGCTTCAACACATTTGCCACATAAGACGCAACGCTGCGGGTCGGTCACAATTCCGTCACGCGTCAGCTTCAATGCCTGGCGGGGGCAAACTTCAACGCACGATAGGCACCCTATGCACTTTTTCTTTGTATAAAGCTTCTCTTTATGGTTTGCTATCCCCTCCGGGTTGTGGCACCATACACACGAGAGCGGGCATCCTTTCAAAAAGATAGTTATGCGGATACCGGGACCATCGTTGATGCAATACCGTTTGATATCAAAAACTAAAGACATTTCTTCAAACAAAAAATGACAACCGAAAAAATTTACAATTGGCAACCAGAAAGCCGGAGAGCCTCCAATTGCCAATTGCTCTTTCATCAATTGTCAATCACTAAAACGTTTCGTTCTCTGTGCGTGAAATAATCTCGCCTTGCAAATCGGCATTCATGTCGTTGAAGTAATCACTGTAACCAGCCATACGAACCAACAAGTCCTTGTAGTCTTCCGGATGCTTTTGTGCTGCATAAAGCGTTTCGGTATCGACGATGTTGAACTGTACATGGTGTCCGCCCATTCCGAAATAAGTCCGGATGAGGTGCGCCAGTTTCGATACGTCTTCTTCTTTCTTAAGCAGACTGGGCAAGAACCGGAGATTCAGCAGCGTTCCGCCACTCTTGATTTGGTCGAGTTTGCCAAGAGATTTGATAACTGCCGTCGGCCCGTGCGTATCTGCCCCTTGTGAAGGCGATGTCCCATCTGAAATGGAGCGCGTCGCAAAACGACCGTTCACCGTTGCACCCAGAACAAGTCCGAAGTAAACGTGGCAAGTCGTCGAAAGCATATTCAGGCGGTAACAACCTCCTTTGATGTTAGGTTTACCATCGATAGCGGCAACCAAATCATCATAAACTTTCACAGCAATCGTATCGGCATACGGGTCGTCGTTTCCGAAGAACGGAGTACGGTTTACAATGAACTGGCGCAATTTTTCCTCACCTTCCCAATTCTTTGCAACAGCTTTCAGCAATGTATCCATATCTATCTTCTTATCTTCGAAGACGTGCTTCTTGAGGACAGACAGGCAATCTGTAGTCGTGCCAAGACCTGTGCACTGGATATATGTAGAGTTGTATCGCGGTCCGCAATCGTAATAGTCTTTACCACGGGCGATGCAATCATCGATAAACAGGGAGAGGAATGTTGCCGGGGCATATTTGGCAAACATCCTGTCGATGTAGTTGCTTACGCGCATCTTTTGGTCTATAACGAAGTGGAGCTGCTTTAAATAAGCGTCGTACAGCTCATCGTAAGTCTTGAATGTCCTCGGGTCTCCCGTTTCGATGCCGACTTTCGTTCCGCTCACCGGGTCAATACCGTTATTAAGCGTCACCTCCAGAATCTTGGGAACATTCAGGTAACCGGTCAGCAAATACGCCTCTTTACCGAACGCACCAACTTCGATACATCCGCTGCAACCGCCTTCGCGTGCATCTTTCAGGCTTTTGCCCTGACGCAAAAGTTCCTGCACGTAAGCATCCGGATTGAACACAGACGGATAACCGAAACCTTGGCGAATAACTTTACAGCCCGCAAGCAAGAAACGCTCCGGCGTAACGCTGCTGATATGGATGGAACAGCCCGGCTGCAAGAGATGCAACTCTTCCAAGACTTCGAGCATGATGTAAGATACCTCATTCGAGCCGTCGCTACCGTCTGCCTTCACTCCGCCTATATTAATATTGGTGAAATCGTTGTATGTCCCGCTTTCCTTTGCTGTTATTCCCACTTTAGGAGGTGCCGTGTGGTTGTTTACTTTTATGAAGAAGCAAGACATCAGTTCCTTTGCTTTTTCGCGCGTCAGCGTGCCATCCTTAATGCCTTTTTCGTAGAACGGAGCCAAATGCTGGTCGAAATGACCCGGATTCATCGCATCCCATCCGTTCAGTTCCGTAATAGTCCCGAGATGGACAAACCAATACATTTGTATTGCTTCCCAGAAGTCCCTCGGCGCATGAGCGGGAACCCAACGGCAAACTTCGGCTATCCTTTCCAATTCCGCCTTACGCACAGGGTCGTTGCATTCCTTTGCCATTTTCTCAGCCAAATCGGCATGGCGCTCCGCGAAAAGTATTGCGGCATCGCACGAAATAGACATAGCCTGCAATTCTTCCTGACGGTCGGTCGCTTCCGGGTCGTTCATGAAGTCCAGCTTCTCGATTTCCTTTTCGATGCGCGCCTTCATGTCCAAAAGCCCCGTGCGGTACATTTTCCCGTCCATAGCCGTATGTCCCGGGGCGCGCTGTTCCATAAATTCGGTGAACAAGCCCGCCTCGTAAGCGGCACGCCATTCTTTCGGCACATGGTGGAATATCCGCTCGCGCTGGGTACGCCCCTTCCAGTAAGGGATGACCTCGCGCTCGTAAGTGTCAATATCTTCTTGGCTAATCGTGTAGCGTTGCAATTCGCGTGTGTTCAAGACGTGCAAGTCCTCCACGCTGTGACACGTAAGCTCCGGGAAAGTAGGGACAGCTTTCGGCTTCGGTCCCCGTTCCCCCACGATTAATTCATCCTTTCCGATGTAAACTGTCTTTTCTTTGCAGATTTGATAGAAGTTCAACGCCCGGAGAATGGGGATTGGGTACTTTCCATAGTTCTCTTTGTAAAATTTCGTCTCTATCATTGCCCTTTCTATTGACAACGACGGTTCGGCCTCGAAAGATTCTTTGCGAAGCCTCTTGATGCGGTCGTTCATACCACAAACATTCGCTTCTACGGCAGGAGCGAAGTTCGACGCGCTTTTTGGAGCGCGCTGAGCTGTTTTTGTTTCCATAAAATATGTGTAAATATTAAGTTTGTAAGCAATTATATAAGATATGGGGCGCGACGGACGGAACTGCCCCGGAATAAGGAGGGAAGCGTTGCTTAATGGTAATACATCAAGCAATTGTACAATTTTCTGTATCCGCTGTTTGTAGTCATCTTGTTTTTGCTAAATCGACAGCAAACATATAGAAACAAGAGTAGAAATGCAACAGGTTTCTCTTTTTTAACGGTAAATTGATTCAACTTGTTCGAAAACGCATGGTTTTTCCGATACAATATGCTTTCGAAAATTTCGAC
>CAYZTO010000014.1:12574-30922 GCA_964481365.1 uncultured Parabacteroides sp.
TATATTTGCCACATAAAGCAATAAATTTCATGGACAAAGGGGTAATAATAGTTGCGGGAATAGGTCCGGGAAACGCAGACGATGTTACACCCGCCGTGCAAACCGCCCTCGGGCGTGCCGACGTGGTGGTGGGATATAAATACTATTTCCAATTCGTACAGCAGTTTTTGCAAGAAAATACTCGCTGCGTGGACACGGGAATGAAGAATGAAATGGCGCGCGCGGCGCAGGCGTTCCAATTTGCGGACGAAGGGCTGACGGTTTGCGTGATTAGTTCCGGCGACGCGGGAATCTACGGCATGGCTTCGCTTATTTATGAAATGAAGCATGAACGGGGGGACGAAAAGACCGAAATCGTGTGCCTCCCGGGGATAAGTGCTTTCCAAAAGGCTGCATCGCTGCTCGGCGCGCCAATCAGCACGGATTTCTGCGTGATTTCCCTGAGCGACCTTATGGTCCCCTGGGAACAGATTGAACGGAGAATCAGGGCGGCTGCGACGGGCGACTTCGTGACTGCGGTGTACAATCCGAGGAGTAACGAACGGTATTGGCAGCTTTACCGCCTGCGGGAGCTGTTCCTCGAAGAGCGTTCGCCCGAAACTCCCGTAGGTTATGTGCGCCAAGCCGGACGGGACGGCCAGGAGGTCTGCCTCACTACTTTGGGGGATTTGAATCCCGAATCCATCGACATGTTTACCATTATCCTGATAGGGAACTCCCAATCTTTCCGCCGGGGGAACAGCATAATCACGCCGAGGGGCTATTTCAACCGCGAGCGGGGAATGCAGGGGGGAAACAAGGGGCAGGACATCATGATGCACAGTTTCCAGACCATAGAGCGCGAACTGAAGAATCCCGGCATCCCGCCGGAACGGAAGTGGCTCCTCCTCCACGCCATCCATACTACGGCGGATTTCGAAATGGAGAATCTCCTGAAAATGGACGAAGGCGCGGCTGTTACGCTATATAATGCAATTTCTTCGGGGAAACTCCGCACGATAATAACCGACGTTACGATGGCGGCATCAGGAATCCGGAAGGGAGCGTTGCAACGGTTGGGCGTTGAGGTAAAATGCTATCTCAGCGACTCCCGCACATCGGGATTAGCTGCTGAGAAGGGAATCACCCGCACACAAGCCGGCATCCGCCTTGCGGTGGAAGAACACCCCGACGCGCTCTTCGTTTTCGGTAATGCCCCCACTGCATTGATGGAACTATGCGAACTTATACACAAGGGGAAGGCTCATCCGGCAGGAATCATCGCGGCACCGGTAGGTTTCGTGCACGTTGAGGAATCGAAGCAGCGGGTAAAGGCTTTCAGAAATGTACCGAAGATTATAATAGAAGGAAGGAAGGGCGGAAGCAATCTGGCGGCGACATTGGTCAATGCGATATTATGTTTCAACGACGCTTCCCAATTAAAACCCGGGAGGGACGTATGAAGCCGCGTTTTACCCTCATCGGGATAGACGACAATCCTTCCCCGGATTTTACGGACGAAATACGGGCGTGCATAAGGAACGGGCGCGTTTTTTCCGGCGGAGAGCGGCACTACGAGATTGTGAAACCGCTGTTACCCGAAAAAAGCGAATGGATTCCGGTTACTGTCCCGCTCGCGCCTGTTTTCGAGAGATATGTGGATTATTTCCGTACTTGCAGAGATGATGCGTCAGACCCCATAGTGGTTTTTGTTTCGGGAGACCCGCTTTTCTTCGGTTTTGCCAATACTGTGATGCGCGAGATGCCGGATGCCTCGCTGAAGGTCTACCCTGTTTTCAATTCCCTGCAAACGTTGGCGCACCGCCTCTTGATGCGCTACGATGACATGCGCGTTGTTTCGCTGACAGGCAGACCGTGGAAAGAATTAGACCGCGCCCTGATAGAGCGGGTTCCGAAGCTGGGGATTCTCACCGACCGAAAGCGCAATCCGGCTTCCATTGCGGCCCGCCTTCTCGCGTACGGATACACATATTATATAATGTATATAGGCGAACATTTGGGCAATGACCGTGAATGTGTCCGCCGGATGTCATTGGAAGAGGCAGCGCAGACGACCTTCGAGTTTCCGAATTGCATCATCCTTCACATTCCGCCTGAAGCGGAAATTCCTGCCCGCCCTTTCGGGATTCCGGATGAAAACTTCGAATTATTGGACGGCCGCCGCCGGATGATTACCAAAATGCCCATCCGAATCCTGACTCTCCAAGCATTGGATTTACCCCGCCGCCACGTTCTGTGGGATATCGGCTTCTGCACAGGTTCGGTCAGCATCGAGGCGAAAATGCAGTTCCCGCACCTCGATGTTTTCTCGTTTGAAGTACGGGAGGAATGCGAGCAGCTGATGGAGCACAACTGCCGCCGTTTGGGGGTTCCGGGAATCCAATCCTTCATTGGTGACTTCCTGACGATGGAAGTTGATGGGTTACCCGCTCCGGATGCAGTATTCATTGGCGGGCACGGCGGAAAATTGAAGGAGATGCTCCGGAAAATAAAAGCGCGGCTGGTTCCGGGCGGATGCGTGGTTTTCAATTCAGTTTCGCCGGAGAGCCGGCAAATGTTTGAGGAGGGCGCTGAGGAATGCGGGCTGGTTTTGTATCCGCCCATGCGCATCGCCCTCGATGAATATAATCCTATAACGATAATGAAAGCCGGGTTTGCGGATTCGCAGCCCGTGGGATGTTTTTCCCAAAACAAGTAAGTATCATGAAGATGACTATTATTCTTATATCAAAAAGCGGGCTTCCGACAGCCTTGCGTATCCGGGAAGAGTTTCCGGAATCCGAGATAATTACTACCACAGATGCCGGGGGGTGTACCCGGGTTCCTGCCTACGATTCATCCATAAAACAAGCGTTCCAAGAGAAGACTCCCCTTGTTTTTATCGGGGCAATGGGCATTTGCGTCCGTCTTATCTGCCCGTATATCCAAGACAAATACCGCGACCCTGCTGTCCTTAACCTCGATACTTCAGGGCGGTATGTGGTGCCTGTTTTGTCCGGACATATCGGCGGGGCGAACGAGCTTGCCGTGCGGGTGGCTTCAGCCATCGGAGCGGAAGCAGTCGTGACGACGCAGAGCGACCGGAGCGGATTATGGGCGCTCGACACGTTGGGGAAACGTTACGGCTGGGAGGCAGTCCCCCATTTCCCAGGAAGTTCCTCCGCGCATGATGCCATGAACCGGCTGATTGCCCTGTTCGTCAATCGGGAGCCAACTTTGTTAGCTATAGAGGCGCGCGTCTCTGGAACGGAGGATTTGATACAGTCAGCCCCCGATTTCGTGCATATCCACCGTGGTATCCCGTCAGAAGAAACATGCTCCAACTACAAATTAGTGCTGAGGATTTCCCCCTTCCTTCACGAGGAATCTACCGTTCCCTCACTGTCTTTTATCCCAAAAGTCTGGCACATTGGTTTGGGATTGGCGCGTCAGGCATCACCTGCGGGGGCGGTTATCCAAGCATTGCGCGGCGTTCTTTTAGAGAAAAAGCTGCATCCGCAAGCAATAAAGTGCTGGGCTACGATTGAAGCAAAGCGGGACGAGCCGGTAGTACAGGTTTTGCAGGAACAGGGATTCCCGCTGCAATTCTTCAGCGCAGAAGCGTTGGCTGAAGTCCCCGTGCCGACACCCAGCCAAGTAGTCGAGCAATATATGGGCACGCCCTCCGTGTCTGAGGCTGCCGCTCTCCTGTCTTCCGGCGGTGGAGAGCTTGTCTTGCCGAAACAAAAGGGCGAAAATTATACGATAGCAATAGCGGCTGAACAAGGAATCCTGCACCCCGAACAAGGACATATAGAGATAGTAGGCGCAGGTCCAGGCGACCCCGGACTCATCTCTGTGCGCGGCAGGAGGTTCCTCGAGCAGGCAGACCTCATACTTTATGCCGGGAGTTTGGTCCCGCGCGAGCTTACCTTATGCGCCAAAGCCGGCGCGGTGGTTCGCAGTTCTGCCCCGATGACGCTCGAAGAACAGTTCGCCCTCATGAAAGAATACTACGACCAAGGCAAATTTATTGTCCGCTTGCACACGGGCGACCCCTGCATCTACGGGGCTATCGAGGAGCAGATGAATTACTTCGACCGCTACGGCATGAGTTACCACATCACGCCGGGAATATCTTCTTTCCAGGCAGCAGCTGCGGAATTACGCTCGCAATTCACCATACCGGAGCAGGTGCAGACCATCATCCTTACGCGGGGAGAAGGGCGGACACCCATGCCTGAGCGCGAAAAGCTGCACCTCTTGGCACGTTCACGCAGTACGATGTGCATCTTCCTCAGCGCGTCTATTGTGGAAAATGTGCAGGAAGAATTGCTTATGGAGTACCCTGAAGATACGCCCGTTGCCGTATGTTACCACCTTACGTGGCGCGACCAGCGCATCTTCCGTGGGAGGCTGAAAGAACTTGCCTCGTTAGTCCGCGATAACAATCTGACCCTTACAACGATGATTGTCGTGGGTGATGCCATCGGCAACCGCTCGGGACAGTCGCGCTTGTACGCCGGGGAATTCAAACATCTCTTCCGGAAATGATATTGGTATTGGGAGGTACGACCGAGGGGCGCATTGCAATCGAGACATTGGAGGAGGCGGGAAAACCTTATTTCTACTCGACTAAGGGCAGCGAACAGCAAGTCCCGCTTCACCACGGCGTGCGCCTTTGCGGGGCTATGGACGCGGGTGGCATGGAAACTTTCTGCCGAGAACAGGAGATACGCCTGCTGGTAGATGCAGCCCACCCCTTCGCCGGACAACTCCACCGGACGGTGTCTCAGGTCGCTGATGCCCTGAACCTGCCTGTTATCCGCATGGAACGTATTTACCCGACGGCAGATGCGAGGGGAAACATCACGTGGTGCAGGGATTTCGACGAGGCAATACGTGCCATCGAGGGGGCGGGTATCAGGAAGATTCTCGCCATGACCGGCGTGCAGACTATCGGGAAATTGAAGCTTTTGTGGGCGGACAGGACGTGCTACTTTCGCATCTTGGACCGCGACAGCTCCCGCCTTTTGGCAGAAAAACAAGGATTCCCTTCTGAATTCCTCTGCTATTACCGTGGCGAAGACGACGACGAGGCATTGATGCACCGCCTGTCCCCCGAAGCTATCCTCCTGAAAGAAAGCGGCGAAAGCGGCGGTTTCCCGGAGAAAGTAGCCGCAGCCGAATCCTTAGGCATCCGCGTCTTTGCGGTGAAACGCCCGCCTATTCCAAGTTCATTCCTGACGGTAAACGGTCCGCACGGGCTGCGTCGGGCTGTGGAACTTTGCCTGCCCGGTTTCTTCCACCTGCGCAGCGGGCTGACCACAGGCTCGTGTGCCACGGCTGCTGCCGTCGCAGCGGTATATAGTTTGTTCGGCGTGAAAACGGGTGCATCTGCCGTGGAAATCACGCTTCCCGACGGGGAAACCATCCCGGTTCCCATCGTCCGCGAGAAAACAGCCAACGGGGTAGCTTCGGTTATCAAGGAGGCAGGTGACGACCCCGACATCACAAACGGGACGGAAATCCGGGCTTCGGTGGAACTTGCATCGGCAGGTGAGGACGGTTACAGGCTGGTTATCGACGGGGGAACGGGCGTAGGACGGGTAACACTCCCCGGTCTGGGATTGGAAATAGGCGCGGCTGCCATCAACCGTACGCCGAGGAAGATGATAGAGACCAACGTGACCCGCGCCTTAGCCGAGGCAGAAGCCCCCCACGGCTGCTACAGTATCGTCATTTCCGTGCCGGAGGGAGAAAAATTAGCCGCGCGGACATTCAACCCGCGACTGGGTGTAGTGGGCGGAATCTCCATAATCGGCACGTCGGGCATCGTCCGCCCCTTTTCGGCAGACGCCTTTGTCCAATCAATCAGACGGGCAATGGAGGTCGCCTGCGCCTCGGGCAGTCCCGTAATCGTCATCAACTCCGGGGCAAAAAGTGAGGGTTTTCTAAAGAGAACCTACCCGGATTTGCCCGCGCAAGCCTTTGTCCACTACGGGAACTTCATCGGCGAAACACTGAAAATAGCCCACGAACTACACGTTGCCCGGCTGGTCCTCGGCATGATGCTCGGCAAAGCCGTGAAATTAGCCGAAGGCAACCTCGACACACACAGCAAGCATACCGTCATGAACCGAGCATTCATCCGCAGCGTGGCGCAGGAGGCAGGTTGCACGCCCCCTACCCTTTCGGCAATCGACCGCATGGCTTTGGCGCGGGAACTATGGGAAATCATCCCCGAATCCGGGCACCAAGCATTTGCAAGCCGACTTGTTTCGTACTGCTACCGGGTCGTCCGCCTGCTTTTCCCTGCCGGGGAATTAAGCATCGCACTGCTTACCGAGAGCGGAAAAGCCTTTGTATTTCAGGGCGGTGAAGCTTGAGCAGCAACTCTTCGATGCTCGTTGCGGAGAAGATTTCCGCCCCACGGTGTTTTAAAATATAGGCAGAACCCGTCACTTCGACGACGGTATCGGAAACGGTATCCGCGCAGCCGTCTATGCCGTTCCGCCGCAGAGCCTTGCGCATCATGGCGTACCGCTGCCCTTCCCCCATGAGGCAGATTCGGGCATCACACGAGAAATCGATACGGAACAGCCCGCTTTCACGGTCGAAGCCTATACCTTTTCTGATAAAAAACCGGCTGAGGCTGCCGTCTATCGCAAGGTCTTCGGGCGTACCGACGCGGATGCCCGTCCCCGCCCCCATGAGCCAAAGTTTGTCCGCCACCTGAAGCGCAAGTTCCAAATCGTGCGTGGAGAGGAAGATAGTCTTGCCTGTTTCGCGGCTCAGACGGTGGAGGAGCTGCATCATCTCCACCTTGCTCGGGAAATCAAGGAAGGCAGTAGGCTCGTCCAGCAGGATGACCGGCGTTTCCTGCGCCAGCGCTTTTGCAATCATAACCTTCTGTCTTTCGCCGTCGCTCAGCGTGTGTACCATCCGGTTTGCCAGCCTTTCTATGCCAATCAGGGCAAGGGATTCTTCAACTACCTCACGGTCGCGTTCAGACAAGACCCCCCAGAACCCGGTGTAAGGGCTACGCCCCATGCCGATAAGGTCGCGAGCCGTCATGTTGCGGATGTCGCACTTTTCGGTCAATACCACGCTGATTACCCGCGCCAGCTGCTTGTCCGAGTACCGTTCCAGCTCCTTCCCCTCCACAACGACCGAGCCGCCGAGTTTGGGTTGGAAGGCAGACAACGTGCGGAGGAGGGTGGACTTCCCCACCCCGTTCGCACCGAGGAGACAAGTCAGCTCACCGTCCCTTATTTCGGCACAGAGGTGTTCCGCCACCTTCTTCGCGCCTCTTTTTTCCTTATAACCAATGGATAAGTCATCAATCCGTATCATCCTTTTTCTTCTAAATGCTATTCTTACCATAATTACCCGCAGGGGTAGCTATAATTACCCGCGCAGGCAGCTGTAATTACCCGAGCGGGCAGCTGTAATTACCCGAGCGGGCAGCTATAATTACCCGAGCGGGTAGCTGTAATTACCCGAGCGGGTAGCAGTGATTACCCGAGCGGGTAGCAGTAGTTCCCCGCGCGGAAAAAAGTAACTACCCGCGCGGATTTTTTCCACTACTCGTTAGTGTCCTCTTTCCTGCGCCGGAATAAGACGGAAGCTACCACCGGTGCTCCTATCAAAGCGGTGACGGAGTTTACGGGCAAAGCCCCCTCCAATCCGGGCATACGGGCTATCAGATTGCACGCCAAAGCTAACGTAGCACCCACCAAAACTACGGCGGGCAGGAGTATGCGGTGGTCGGAAGTCCGGAAAATTCCCCGGCAGAGGTGCGGCACGGCAAGCCCGAGGAACATCACAGGCCCGCAGTAGGCAGTGACGATAGCCACGAGTACACCGGCGCAAAGTATCACGAGGAAGCGCGTCCGCCTGATGTTCAACCCCAAGTTGCGCGCGTAGGCATTTCCCAAAAGTAGCAGGTTCATCGCCTTCTCCAGCAGGAAGGAGAAGGGCAAAAGCGCGAGCATGAGGCAGACGAAAAGCCGGACTTGGTCTCCTGAAACGCGGGCGAAACTGCCCAATCCCCAGATGACGTACGCACGTATGTCCTCCTCCACGCTGAAAAACTTCAGCACGCCGATGATGGCATTCGCCACATATCCTATCATCACCCCGATGATGAGCAGGGTGACATTCCCCCGGACTTTCGAGGAAAGAAAGACGATTAATGCCAAAACTCCCATCGCCCCGATGATGGCAGCCACGGACATTGTAAGCTCTCCCAGATAGCCTAAGCGACTGAGTGCGACGTGACCTATGGTACCGGACAGCAGGACTACAAATGCCACACCAAGGCTCGCCCCTGCGCTCACGCCGAGTACCGACGGGTCTGCGAGGGGATTCCGGAAGACAGTCTGCATCTGCAAACCGCTGACCGAGAGGGCTGCCCCTGCCATAGTAGCGGTCAGCGCCTGCGGGACGCGGGACTTCCAGATGATATTCTGCCAGATTTGGCTCTCTTCACCGCTGCCTGCAAGTATGCGACATACCGAGCGGAAGGGAATAGGCACGGAGCCGAGCAAGAGGTTCAGCAGGAAACAACCCGCGAGAAGCAGGGCAATGGCAATCATGAACGAGGGGACGCGGTGTTTCATTTCAGCAGGCTGTAGTAAACGGGCACGTGGTCGGGAAGCAAATCAGGGTGGAAAGCGTGAATCAGGTCGGCGAGGACAACGTCGGGTTCCACAGGCATACTTTCATAAAAAGGCGTTTGTTTCATGTTGCAGTAGAGCACCTTTTTATCACGGAATGCGCGGAAATCGGCGTATCGCTCGTCGGATGCGCGCAAAGCCTCGTAGGAGAAATTGCCGTTATAGCTGTTTACAATCCTCCAAAAGTCGGCAGATTCAGCCTGGCTGTAGACGGTCTCGAAGTCGAGGGTCACACCCCCGGAGCGGTCGTCATGGCGGAGAAAATAATCAGCCCCCGCGTCGCGGAACAGCTGAGCGAGGAAGCTCTTGCCGCCAACCGCGTACCAGTTTCCTCCCCGAAGCTCGCCGCTGAATACGGTCGGGCGGGTCTCCACTTTGTCAGCCAGCGACTTCAGTTCCAAATACCGGTGTTCGATAGCCTCAAACCGCGCATCCGCCTCCTTTTCCAAGCCGAGGAAAAGCCCGATAAACTTTATCCATTCTGCCTGCCCCAGCGGGGTGGTTTCCTTATAACCAAGGTGCGGGACAAGCGGGATGCCGGTCTCCCTCATCGCGTCATAGCCTCCGCGTTTGAAAGGAGAGATGAAAATAACGTCAGGGTCGAGGGCCATGATTACTTCCCCGTCGAAGTTTCCTTCTATGCCTATGCGGGCTGTCTTCCCTTCCCGCAGCTGTCCGTTCATTTTCTCGTTGAACAAATGCCTCGTACTGGTGATGCCGACAACACGTTCGCAGGCATCAAGGCAGATGAAGTTGGAGAGCTGGAGGGACGTCATGCAGATGGTTTTGCTCACAGGAGTGCGGACAACAGTGTAATCTTCCGGGACATCCGATGCATTCCCGCCCGCCGGAACCAATGCGAACCGGTATGTCGTAGGAGCCGCCCCCTCCTGCGGGTCACGGATATCCAGCAGCTTTATGCCTCCGGACAGGTAACGCACCGAGAAACCCTCGGCGTATTTCGGGGAAACAATGACGAGGCTGTCCGGCATTTCCCCCACGATGGCGGGCGAATCCGCCCCTTCCCCCGTATCTTTCTGCCCGGAATGGCAGGCAGACAGCAGGAGGAAAAGGAAGAAACACCCGCGTATTAAGTTAGGAAACATGATAGTGTAAATTACTCATCATTCTCGACAAGGCGGAGAGAGTCGAAGTAGTAGCCTTCGGCAATGTCTGCTCCTTTCTCAACTTCACCAGTAGCTATGTCGTAAATGTAGATGCAGGGGTTGCTGTCTTCCGTATTGACTCCAATATAAGCCAAGCCATCAACAATAACTGTCCGCTGGGCGAAGCGTCCGGCGCTGTAGGGAATCTCTGCACCATTATAGGACAAACGCTCGCTCACACCGGTAGAAATGTCGAGAATACTGTAGTAATGGCTGTAACTGTCGATGCTTGTTCCCTCTGCATCGTTGCGGGAATATATAAGCGCCTTATTCTCTCCCAAGTACTGGACGGTGAGTAACTTCCCGGATGCGTTGGGAAAGCCCTCGTAGTCCGCCACGAAATCGGACTCACCCGCGTTGATACGCAGAAGATGACCCTGCTCTATGGAGCCGGTGTCGGTGAATGCCGCCAGGTAGAGGTTGCCATCCTCGTCATACATCACGCAGTTTTGCAACAATTCCCCGTAGGCGCTGCCCGCCATCTCGCCAGCCAAGGAATTGACAATGTTGCTTTCCACTTCCATAGACGAGGGGTCGATGACCGCTGTCAGGAAGTTCGAGGTTGCGGTTCCCCCCATTCCCGACCTGGTTTTGCCGTAGTAAAAATAATACAGCTTATCGGCTGTTTCATTGTAGGTCAGGATTCCGGAAGCAGTAAACACCGTGGCATTTTCGGGAAGAGGCAGGTCGAGCGTCCCTTCTTCGAGGATAGACATGTCATCAGAGTTGAGTTTAGTCCAGATAATCTGGTCGGCATCACCATTGGCTGCCATGATGATTAAGGTATTATCATCCAGCCAAGCGTGGGTATAGCTGCGCACTTTGTAGGTATTTTGTACGAAGGGTTGCTCTTGTATCACCTGTACAGAATTGCCAACCACCTGCAGCTTTGTGAAGCGGTCGTTGGATGTAGGAACCTGATAGTAATACTTTCCCTTGACAATAAGCTCCATAGAATAAGTGTTATCCGAGCTGCGGAACTCCACACCATCATTAACTATGTCGATAAGCTCGGCGGAAGCGGTCAAATCATCCACGCTCTTGACGATAGTACCATCCCCTCTGTTCATACCTCCATGCTGACCGATGGTCATGAAGATGTCGAAGTGGTATGAAGAAGTTTCCGGTTCATCCGTCACATCCGGTTCCTCCGTGACCTCAGACTCGTTCGTAACCGGGTCATCATCAGAGCAGGCAGGAAGGAAAAAACCTGCGGCTGCTACCATAAAAAAGCTGAGTAAAAATTTAAACTTGTACATTGTAATAATAAATATTTGATTAGTGAATGAATAATCTGAACTTGGCGAAGAAAGCCCGCCCCGGCTTCTGGAGTTTGTAATTGTCGTAGGCAAGCTTGTCAAAAAGGTTGGTACATTCCAGCGAGACACTGTAACGGTCATTCTTCCATGCATAGGTAATGTCCGCATTCACGATATGCTGAGCCGGGATACGCGCCTTGCTTTCCCTTGCCCCATAAGCCTCCCATGTGAGAAAATACCAGTGAATCCATTGGTAGGATGCCCCTATACGAAGACGGCTTTCAGGGAGGAAGAGATTGTAGAAGTTATAGCACCCCTCAACATTCCCGAAGAGCCACGGGCGGTTAGGCACACGGTTGTTGTACGTAGCCGATGGTTTTCCGTCAGATTTGTAACGCTGTTGGTCTCGTGCATCCTGGTAGCTGGCATTGGTAGACAACTGCAAACGATTATTCCAATCGTAACGAATCTCTCCTTCCACGCCCTTGATATGGACTGCGGGCACGTTCTCATATTGCATCATCCCCTCCTTTTCCGAGACAGTCGCCTGTATATAATCGTCCACATACCGCAAGAAACCATTTGCTTCATAATATAATGTATGTCCGGATGCAGGACGCCACGTACCGAAAAATCCGGCATTAACATTGTGGCTGTTCTCAGGTTTAAGAGCGACATTGGCGTAAATTGTGGTTCCGTTACCCAATAATTCACGAGCTAAAGGCAGGCGCACGCTCCGCTCGTAAGAGACTTTCAAGGAAAAAGGCTCAATGAATTTATAGCGTGAACCGACACCTCCTCCCCAATAGCTATTGGTATTAGAGCCTAATTTATCGGCAGAACCTGTTTGCCAATAAAGGTCTGTCTGCCTAACCACCAAATGGTTGATGTAATTTTTCACGAAGAATGTATTCTCCAACCGCCTGTCGAAGAACGCCTGCTGGTAAGAGATGCCCAATATATGCTTAGCCAAAATATCGTTAGAAGCCTCGAAGTCCGTATCCACATCATCGTAGCGGTTATTGCCTGTACGGTTAAGCATATAATTAAAGTTGAGGCTGTGATGCTGATTAATCTCATAGTCTAAGTTTGCCCGTACAATAGTCAGCGGACGTTTATAGTGCCGCATTGACCTACCCCGACCCGTGATTTCGTTGCGGGAACTGACGATGTAGTCGCCATTCCAATCGTATTTACGGTAGGCAGTATCCACAGTTAAAGAATTATCCCAAGTATGGGATATAAAAGCATTCAGTTGCAAACCTTCTGTAAAAAGGTCATGTTTCTGATAGCGGGCAGAGACATTCCATGCATCCGCATTGCGTTCCGCCATACCGTAAACCTTGCTTTGGACTGAACCCGTCTGCAATTCTTTGTCTTCTTTCGAGTAGGAAAATGAAAGAAACAGCGCATCCGCCCAAGGCTTATTGCTTACTCCGGCTTCCAATTGAGCCAATAGGGAGAAGTAATCATCGTGAAAACGGCGACGGTTTTGGAGAAGGTATTTACGGCTGTCCTCATCCCAAACTTCCACCCCTTTCATCATATAATTATTCTTTGAATAGTTGATACCCACGGTAGGCCGGAATACAAGTCCGGTTTTCCGCTCAACGAACTGCGCATTCAAGTCGGCTTTGTGGGTATGGAAAGAGCCGATACCGTATGATACATCCAAATAATTATTCTGTTCCTGCTTAGTAATGATATTAACAGCGCCGCCCAGTGCATCCGTACCCAATGAAGCAGGTACAACTCCCTTATAAATCTCGATACGCTCGATGAGGTTTATCGGCAAATTAGCAAGAGTCACCCCACTGCCTTTGGAATCAAGCGGGACACCGTCGATGAAGTAGCGCACCGAGTTCCCGGACATTCCATTGATAGAAAGGTCGAAGTCTGACCCTACTCCTCCTTCCTGCCTTACTTTTATTCCTGAAGTTCGATTTACAAGGTCGTTAATATTGTTCAGTGAATTAATCAGCGGACGAATGTCGATAGCATTAACAGCAAAAGCACCTTCACGAGCCTGCTGCGACTTGGTTTTTCCATAAACTTCAACAGATTGCAGAGCCAAAGCATCTTCCTTTAGCATGAAATCCCGTTGCGTGTTTTGCTGTATCGTCAGCGTTTGCCGTATCGTCTGATACCCTAAATATGAAAGGATGAGCGTATGTTCTCCGGCACTTAATTTTAATGTATAGTGCCCGTTATTATCGGTATAAGTGCCAATCGTAGTATTCTCTACCGCAATGGCTACTTGTTCCAGAACCACGCCCTTTTCATCGGTTACTTGCCCGGACAATGTTACCACCTCTTGCCCCATCAAATCGAAGCATGAAATACAGATGCCAAGGATGCATCCCATACAGTAAGTCAATATCTTCATGTGCATATCGATTAATCGCAACTTACATAAAGACTTTCGGGAAAGTGGAAAAGATAAGGTGAATGCTTTTTACCAAAAGAGAGTAAAGACAAACCAAATGTTTCATCGCTTTATATCCCGAAAGCTTGAAAACGTCATCTGTCTTGGCAGGTCTTCTGACTTGTTCCGTTTCAGAATGCCTTCCCATCCGCGTGTCGGACAGTGGCTTAGTAAGATTCTGAAACTCTATCGAGGAACTCACAGCAGCGGGTCTGTCCAGGCTTTTCACCTGATTCCCTTTTAATCATGCCCTCAAGAAGTGATAGTGTATGAGGGATATGAACCAAAACGCGGCAAAGGTACTAAAATCATATAACTTGTCAAGTCTGCATGGTGTTTTTATAAAAATACGTGCCACCTTTTTCGAAATAAAAACATACCTTTATCCGGTTATATCGAATATATGAATATGTAACAAATGGTTCAAAGTACAAATAATAAAGATGTAATAAATACAGAAACAGATGCAACAGCTGTACATCCCATCGTATTTGTCTCTTTAGGTCCGGGTGAGCCGGAGTTGATAACCGTAAAGGGTTTGCGGATACTTAATGAGGCAGATACTATATTTTGCCCCGCTACAGGAAGTAGTCCGGATAAACAAGATTCTAAAGCTGCAGAAATAGTCAGAGCTTTAGGCATTGGTGAAGAAAAGATTCGTCTATTCCACTTGCCCATGAACAGAGAACGGGCAGATGCTATCCGAGCTTATGATGACCTTTGCCAAGAAGTATCCTGCATGCAAGCTAATGGCTTGCACGTTGTTATTACTGCAGAGGGAGATGCCGGTTTCTATTCCTCCTCACAATATGCTTATGAAAAACTGGCAAAACAAGCTCTACCAGTATGCCGTGTACCCGGAATTCCTGCATTTATCGCAGCCGGCGCATTGTCAGGCTTACATCTTGCGTTCCAAGAACAACGTATGGCTGTGTTTCCGGGAAATGTTTCAGAAGAGGAATTGGATGGGTGGTTAGCACAAGGTAATTCTGCAGTCATCATGAAGCTCTCTTCATGTGCAGAGATGATACAAGCCTACGTTCGCCGGAATCCAAGACTTACATTCCATTACTTTGAACACATAGGCATGGATGATGAATATTATACGTGCGATACCGAAACTATTGCCTCCCGACGTATCCCTTATTTTTCCTTATTACTAATCCCGAATAATAACGACTCCTCAAAACATAGTTTATGAATGAACCTATTCCCCAATTCCTCATTGCTGCCCCGCACTCAGGATGCGGAAAGACTACGGTCTGCCGAGGTCTGATGGCGGCTTTATGCCGTCGTGGGATGACCGTCCAGCCGTATAAATGCGGGCCAGACTATATCGACACGAAATTCCATGCTGCTGTTTGCGGTCGCCCCTCTGTAAACTTAGATACTTTCATGGCGTCAGCCTCACACGTCTATCAATTATACCATTACTATGCAAAATCAGCCTTCGGTGGTGAAGCAGACGCTTGTATAATAGAAGGAATGATGGGATTATTCGACGGCTATGAGCGCGAGAAAGGTTCATCTTATGAGATTGCCCGTCTGTTGGGTATCCCAATCATATTAGTGGTTGATGCTCGTTCCGCTTCTTATTCCCTTGCCGCTTTACTCAGCGGGTTTTTGCATTTCCGCCCGGATGTCCGCATCGCCGGTGTTCTCTTTAACCAGGTAGGTTCGGTCCGACACTACGAGCTTTTGCTCGATGTATGCGAAGATGTAGGTGTCCCGTGCTTCGGATACCTACCCAATGACAAGGCGTTAGAGCAAAACTCCCGGTATTTAGGGTTAGACTTCAGCCAAGAACGCGGAAAGGAGTGGCTTGACTATTTAGTCGCCCAGACAGAGAAGTTTATCAACATCTCAAGCCTCTTGCAAGCGGTGAGACAACCACTCTCCTCCGCAGAATCACCTTTCCCGCCCGGACATCCTGCATCTTTGAATATCGCGGTTGCCCATGATGCCGATACCTTCACTTTCATCTACACAGAGCACCTCGATATCCTGTCACACCTCGGCAGCGTTACTTTCTTTTCCCCCGCCGACAATCAGCCCGTACCACCGGAAACAGATTTACTCTATCTTCCCGGCGGTTATCCTGAAAAGCACACAGAACAGCTCGCTGCCGCCACGAACTCCATGCGCTCCATACGGGAATATATCGAAGCCGGCGGTAAGGCACTTGCCGAATGCGGCGGAATGATTTATTTGTCACGAGGCATTTATTTCGATACAACCCCTACGTTCCTTCCCCTTGCGAACGTCTTACCATTTTCCATCTCTTGCCGCGCCGAAGACAAGAAGTTGAGTCTCGGTTACCGGCAATTCACCTACCGGGGAATGGCTCTACGGGGACATGAGTTCCACTACACGCAATTTTACACGGCTGATGCCACGCCAATCCCATCCTCCGTGGCGCAGGTTTATAATGCCCGCCATCAGCCCGTTGCCACTCCCGTTTTCAGGTATAAAAACCTTGTGGCGAGCTACACCCATCTCTATTGGGGAGAAATTGATATCATACAATTGTTCAATGAATAAATAACAAATAAGCATGAAGAAAATCTACACTAAAAACGGGGACGGCGGAATGACGAACCTCCGAGGCGGAGTCAAAGTCCCGAAGGATGACATACGCATCGAAACAAACGGCACGCTGGACGAGCTGAACGCCGCCATAGGCATAATACGCGCACTCCTGCAAGGAGAGGAATCCACGCAGCGGATTTTGGAAGAAATACAGCAGGAGATAATGGTAATAATGAGCCACATCGCCACTCCGGAAGGTAGAGTAAACCCCAAAATCCTGAATGCTGCCGGTTTGACGCTCCGCATAGAGGCTGAAATGGATAGAATATTAGCAGAAGCCCACGCCCCAAAAGGTTTCCTGTTACCGGGAGGGACGCTGCTCGCGGCACAGTTCCACATGGCGAGGACCATTGCGCGGCGTGCCGAACGACGCTTGTGGACGCTGCATCGCAAATATCCTTTAGACGGGGACATCCTGCGCTTCATGAACAGGCTGTCCGACCTGCTTTTTGTAATGGCACACGCCGAAACGGGCATGGATAACCCGCCGGGATAGTTTTTACGGAAACTTTGCCTGTATCCGTGTAGCAACATAAAAGTTTATTTCATACCTTTAGACGCATTTTAAACAAGATAGCCATGAACGGGAATCGCTTTTTAAAATTAATTGAGGACAGCCTGCGTGACAACTGGGACAGGTCTGCCCTGACGGAATACCAAGGACGTACGATACGCTACAGGGACTTGGCGCGCCTGATAGAACGTTTCCACCTGTGGATGGAAAGCGCGGGAATCGTAGAAGGAGACAAAGTGGCAATCTTGGGACGCAACTCCATCAATTGGGTCGTTGCGTTCTTGGGGACACTTAGCTACGGCGCGGTGGTAGTCCCGCTGCTGCACGATTTCAAGCCCGACAGCGTGCATCATCTGGTGAACCACTCCGAGGCAAAGGCGCTGTTCGCGAGTAAGAACAATTGGGCAGGACTTGATGCGTCGAAGATGCCGGGAATCAGGATTTCGGCGTTGCTGGAAGACTTTTCCCTCCTCCTGCCTAAAGACGGGAAAACAACCACTTGGGACGACACCGACAGATTGTTTAGGAGAAAATACTTGAACTTCGGCCCGCAGGATATTCACTATCACGTGGAGATGCCCGAAGAGCTTGCCATCCTGAACTACACATCCGGAACGACGGGTTTCTCCAAGGGCGTGATGCTCCCTTACCGCAGCTTATGGAGCAATACGCGGTTCGCAATCGACAATCTCTATTTCCTGACCACCTCGGCTCCCGTCATCTGCATGTTGCCGATGGCACACATGTACGGGCTGGAATTTGAAGTCCTCACCGGGATTTGCAAAGGTTGCCACGTCCACATATTGACGCGTATCATCAGCCCGCAGCTCATCTTGAAAGCGTTCCACGAAATACGGCCGCAATTGATACTCGCCGTCCCCTTGCTTTTGGAAAAAATCATAAAAGGGAAAATCCAGCCAATCCTTGAAGAGCCTGTACTGAAGAACCTGATGCGGATACCGTTCATCCGTGGCATAATCTTGCGTAAAATACGTGAGAAGCTGGAGATTGCCCTCGGTGGGGAGTTCAACGAAATAATCATCGGGGGGGCAGCCCTCAACCGCGATGTGGAGGACTTCCTGCACAAGCTGCGCTTCAGATACACCGTGGGATACGGCATGACGGAGTGCGGGCCTTTGGTTTCGTTCGCACATTGGGACTCCTTCAAGCCCGGTTCGGTGGGACGGGCGGTGGACCGCATGGAGGTAAAAATCCAACCGGGCGACGGGGTAAACGGAGAAGGCGAAATCCTCGTGAAAGGAATGAACACCATGCTCGGATATTACAAGAACGAGGAGGCTACCAAAAACATGTTCACCGGCGACGGCTGGATGCGGACAGGCGACATTGGGGTAATCGATTCAGAAAACAACATCTATATACGGGGCAGATGCAAAACAATGATATTGGGGGCGAACGGGCAAAACATCTACCCCGAAGAGATTGAGTGCGGGCTGAACGAACTGCCCTACATAAAGGAATCAGTGGTCGTAATGCGCGGCAACAAACTGGTTGCACTCATATATCCTGACAGCCAGGAAATGAAGCAAAACAATGTCTCGCTGAAACGCCTTCCCGCGCTGCTCAAGGAAGACCTCGACAAGCTGAATGCCATTATGCCGAAATATTGCAAGTTGTCGTTTTTCGAGATACAGGAAGCCCCGTTCGAGAAGACCCCCAAGCTGAGCATCAAGCGTCACCTCTACAAATAGCGGGAAAGGATTCTGCCTGCAAT
>CAYZTO010000015.1:0-16682 GCA_964481365.1 uncultured Parabacteroides sp.
GTATTCCGTCAGTATCCCGGCGTCGGATAACATCGAGCAATATGGCAAGTTCGTTTTGTATGCGCTCTATTTGCTTCGGTGTGCGGGGATTGAACAGGATTTCTGTCAGCAGGTAATCATCTTCCGACAGGAGACCCCGTGCTATCTTCATGTGGCGTTTGAATGTTGTTCCCGGTGCATCCTGGTGCTTCATTGTGGCAGCGAAAACCATAGTGGAGGCAAACGGGATTCCCAATGAATAAGCCACTACTTTGTCATGCTCCTCGAAAGTATATTCACAAATATGTAAGCCTAATTTGCTATACAAATCCTTGAAGAAGATTTTGCCTAAATAATCGCCTTCCGAGATAATGATGGTATTTTCTTTCTCCAACTGGCCGAGATTGGCAAATGTGGGCCCGAACATAGGATGAGTGGAAACATAGCGGAATCCACAGCCATCATAATATTCTTTCAGTCCGGTTTTGACTGATGCTATATCAGAAATGATACAGCCCTCCGGCAGATACGGGAGGATAGCATTGAAGGCATCGAGCGTATGGTTTAGCGTTACGCAATTAATAACCATCTCCGGAGCAAAATCCTTTGCTTCTTCTTCATTCTGCATACGGACAGCATTGTATATGAAACGCATCCGCTTCGGGTCTTTTTCCAACACGGCTACGTCGTGGTCAAAGCTTAACAAGTCTGTGAAGAACGAGCCCATTTTGCCCGCTCCGAGAATCAATATTTTCATTGTCCGTCCTGTTTCTATTTTACTCCGTTGCATCGTTCATGATAACCATCTGCTGGCGCACAGATTCCTCATGAATTTCGCGCAGGATTCTTTTTATGAACTCTGGGTTCAAATCCATTTGCTTGCCCATGCTGGAACGATTTTCCAAAATCTCATTGTAACGTGGAGACTGGAGGATAGGCATATTGTGTTCCTTCTTGTATGTCCCTATCTCACGAGATATGCGCATACGTTTTGCCAAAAGTTCTAGCATTTGCTCGTCTATTGTGTCTATTTGCCGGCGGAGAGCGGTGAGGTTTTCCGTAGTTTGGTTTGATTCTCGAATTACCAAAACGTTGAGTACATAATCCAGCACGTCGGGCGTAATTTGCTGCATCGCATCGCTTAACGCGCAGTCCGGATTGCAGTGTGATTCTATCATTAATCCGTCGAAACTCAAATCCATTGCCTGCTGGCTTAGGGGAGCTATTAATTCCCGTTTACCTCCCATGTGGCTGGGGTCGCAAAAGATAGGCAGATTGGGCATACGGCGGCGTAACTCGATAGGGATATGCCATAGCGGGAGGTTACGATAAATCTTTTTGTCGTATGAACTGAATCCTCGGTGGATTGCTGCCAGCTTATGCAACCCTGCGCCATAGAGTCGTTCAAATGCCCCAATCCACAGTTCTAAGTCCGGATTCACGGGGTTTTTCACTAACACGGGGATATCCACGCCTTTGAGTGCATCGGCGACTTCCTGTACGGCAAAAGGATTTACGGTTGTCCGCGCACCTATCCAAAGAATATCCACACCTGCCTTCAATGCCTCGAATACATGCTCTTTCGTTGCCACCTCGATGGCTACATACATTCCCGTTTCCTCTTTTACTCGTTTCAACCAAGCCAAACCCTTAATACCGATGCCTTCAAAGCCTCCCGGTTTGGTGCGGGGTTTCCAAATTCCGGTGCGGAAAATCTTGATGCCTTTCGAAGCCAGTCCGCATGCCGTTTCCATAACTTGTTCTTCTGTCTCTGCGCTGCACGGGCCTGCTATTACAATGGGACGCTGAGGGTCTACTCCCGGCAACAGTATTGATTCTAATTTCATTTCCATGATGCGATGTATTTTCTTTTTTATTTATTTCTACTTTATATGATTGGTTTATTCATTCTTTTAGCTCGCATAATTCCATACGCTGCTGCATTAAGCATTCTTTGTCTTAGCCGGCATTAGTTCTATGCGACGTAAAGCTTCTTTCAACATTTCATTCTTGCAGCAAAGTGATAGACGAATATACCGCTCTCCTTTACTGCCGAAAATAAATCCCGGGGTGAGAAAGACGTTAGCTTCGTATAGGACCCTATCGGCAAGACTCTCACTGCTTGTTTCTGTATCCGGAATCCGCCCCCAAAGGAACATACCCACTTGTTTCTCATCGTACGTACAGCCCAATGCCTCCATGATAGCTCCGGCTAATATTCGGCGGCTGCGATAAATAGCATTCATGTTGTCATACCATTCCTTAGGGGCAGAGAGTGCTTCTACGGCAGCGTATTGCATAGGTTTAAACTGCCCTGAATCTATATTGCTTTTTACTTTTAGAATCCACTGTACAAACTGTGCGTTTGAGGCGAGCATTGCCATTCTCCAGCCTGGCATATTGTGGGCCTTGCTCATGGAATTCATCTCGATGCAAATATCTTTTGCTCCCGGAACACTTAGTATGCTGAGCGGATGTTCATTGAGGATAAAACTGTACGGATTATCATTGCAGATTATGATATTATGGCGTTTGCCGAAATCCACTAACTTGTGGTAGAGTTCGGGGGTAGCGTTTCCACCTGTAGGCATATTCGGATAGTTCGTCCACATTAATTTAATACCGGAAAGATCCATGTGTTCCAACTCATTGAAATCCGGTTGCCACCCTAGTTCCTCCTTTAGTTCATAAGGAATCAAACGTGCACCTACCAGTTTACTCACTGATGTATAGGTGGGATAACCGGGATTAGGGAGCAAAACGCCATCACCCGGATTCAAAAAAGCGAGGGAAATGTGCAGGATACCTTCTTTTGAACCGATAAGTGGTTGGATTTCGGTCTTAGGATTTAAATCTACACCGTACCACCGTTTGTACCAGTCAGAATAACCTTGCCTCAGTTCCGGAATACCCACGTAAGGTTGGTATCCGTGTTCATCCGCCCGGTGAGCGTGCTCGCAAAGAGTATTCACCGTTGCTTTGGAAGGAGGGAGGTCCGGACTTCCTATGCCTAAGTTAATTACATTCTTGCCGGCAGCGTTCATCTCGGCAACTTCTTTCAGTTTCTTTGAAAAGTAGTACTCTTGTACGCTGTTAATCCTTGCGGCAGGCACAATATTACAAGCTTTGTTTTCCTTCTGCATATTCTCCTAATATTTGTAAGTCTTTAGTCAATGGACGTATAGCATCGAGTGCTTGACGGTAGCGGGTGTAATCCTTGAAAGTCAGATTAACGTAGAAACGATATTCCCATTCACGCCCGATGATGGGGAGTGACTGTATTTTGGAAAGATTCATCTCATAGAAAGAAAGGACGGATAGAACTTTGGACAGACTTCCGGGAGAATGCGGGACGGCAAAAACGAGAGAGGATTTGTTTTTAACGGCATCTCGTTGTATCTCGTCGGCAGTCCAGCGGTCGGCAATGGCGAGGAAACGGGTAAAGTTCCGCTTGTTAGTTTCTATACCTTCTGCCAAAACTTCCATGCCGTAAATTTGGGCGGCAAGCTTTCCGCAAATGGCTGCGTGTCCTTTCAATTGATTATCTGCAATCCATTGGGCACTACCGGCGGTATCATCTTTCTCTACGATTTTGACGTAAGGCATTGTGTCAAGAAAATCGGCACATTGCATAAGTGCGATAGGATGCGAATTAACTTCAGTAATATCTTCTTTTTTCGTACCCGGAAGGGCAACCAGCGAGTGCGAGATGCGGAGCTTGTATTCACCGATAATCCAAAACCCGCTTTCCCGAATCAACTCGTGATTCTGTAATAAGCTGCCGGCAATAGTATTTTCGATAGCCATCAATCCGAGGATGGAAGGATCTTTTTTGATAGTTGTTATGACATCGCGAAACGTATTGCATGGGATAGTTTCAATTTCTTCTCCCTCGAAATAGTTCCGCGCCGCTATGTCGTGATACGAACCGGCTATTCCTTGAATGGCAACTTTCTTTTTCATTTCGTTTATTCGTTACATATATAAAAAAAGCCCTACCGTGATACGGCAGGACTTCATATCTGTTATTAATTACATGAGTATTTCTCAATCATTAACCCTACATACAAACTCCTGCCTTTACCTTTTTCTCAAAGTAAAAGTAATAAAAGTCGTATGTAAAGCTAAATCGTGTCATTTACTTCTTATTTTTTTCGACGCGGCAAAAGTAACCATTTCCCTTAATATACCAAATAAAATCGTTCTTTTTTTCAAACAGCTTTCTGTCCGGCTCGAAGCGAAAGCATTTCCCGAGGAACGGAAAGGCGTATATGCTCAATCAGGATGTTTGCCACGCGATAGCGTACAAAATCTTTCTGGCGTACAAAGACAATCTCACGGGCAGGGCGTGGAATAGCGAATTGGCGTACTAATTCCCGCTGTGTTTGATTCAGCTGTGAAACCGCAAGCTCAGGGATAAAAGTTATTCCATTCCCGCTTTCCACCATACGCATGAACGTTTCAAGACTGCCAAACTTGTATGCAGCTTGGTGGAGCTTTACTTTCTCTCGTTGGCAGAAACGTACCAGTTGGTCGCGGAAGCAATGTCCCTCGTCAAGTAACCATAACCGTTCGTCGTTAATATCCGCCGTCCGGAGGAGCGGCTTTTTATATACCGGTTCGTTTGGAGAAACATATCCGAAAAACTCTTCATAATATAATGTATCACACAAGAATGTTTCATCCAGTGGTATATTTGCTATGATGGCAGCATCGATTTCCCTGTCCTTCAAAGCCCGCAATGTAGGAGCTGTCTGCATCTCCTCAATCCGCAAATCGAGTTCCGGGCATTTCTCTTGCAACGTTTGTAAAAAGCGTGGCAGAAGATAAGGGGCTATTGTAGGCAATATAGACAGGCGAAACATACCGTCTATTCTGTTTTCCTCTTCCAAAACTATGTCTTTGATAAGTGAAATCTGGTATAACACCTTACGAGCTTGTTCCACTACTTTTGCTCCAGCCTGTGTCGTGGCTATCGGTTGTGAGGAACGGTCGAAAAGTTTTACTTCCAATTCATCTTCCAGCCGTTGAATCATCGTGCTGAGTGTCGGTTGGGTTACACGGCAATGTTCTGCCGCTTTAGCGAAATGGTGGAATCGGTCCAGTGCCAGTATATATTCCAGTTGTTGTATATTCATAATATGTAATTTTAATTCTACACAAAGGTATGTATTTCTAATATTTATCGGCTAATGTCAGGCATAAGGTTCAGCCAATATTTTTTATCTTTGCGTGCGATTCAAATTTAGAATATCAGGTGATTTAAGACATCTAACGTATTTCATAAATATATAACCTATGGCAAAAATAACGAAAGAGGATGCGCTCCGCTATCATGCAGAGGGCAAACCAGGAAAGATTGAAGTCATCCCGACAAAGCCACATAGCACACAGACAGATTTGTCTTTAGCTTATTCGCCAGGTGTTGCTGAGCCTTGTCTTGAAATTAAGAACGACCCGCACGATGCTTATGAATACACAGCAAAAGGAAACTTGGTCGCCGTCATATCCAACGGTACTGCAGTACTTGGCCTTGGAGACATAGGGCCGCTTGCAGGAAAGCCGGTAATGGAAGGAAAAGGTTTGCTGTTCAAAATTTTTGCGGGAATAGATGTTTTTGATATCGAAGTGGATGAGAAAGACCCTGACAAGTTCATCCGGACCGTGAAAGCTATCGCCCCGACTTTCGGAGGTATCAACCTTGAAGACATAAAGGCACCTGAATGCTTCGAAATAGAAACTCGCTTGAAGGAAGAGCTTGATATTCCGGTGATGCACGACGACCAACATGGCACAGCCATAATTTCAGGGGCGGGATTACTTAACGCGCTTGAGATTGCAGGGAAAAAAATAGAGGATATCAAGATTGTGGTTAATGGGGCAGGAGCAGCATCAATTTCATGTACGAAGCTCTACCTTATGCTTGGAGCCAAGAAAGAGAACATTATAATGTGCGACAGCAAAGGCGTAATCTCAACACATAGAACTAACCTCAACGAAGAAAAAAAACAATTTGCGACCGACCGAAATATCTCTACGCTTGCTGAAGCTTTAGTCGGAGCGGATGTATTCCTCGGTCTTTCCGTTGCCAATGTACTTACGCAGGATATGGTACGTTCCATGAATGCCAATCCTATAGTTTTTGCCCTTGCGAACCCTAATCCGGAAATTTCATACGCAGATGCAATGGCGTCGAGAGATGATATAATCTTTGCAACAGGACGTTCGGATTATCCGAACCAGATTAACAACGTGCTCGGCTTCCCTTACATTTTCAGAGGGGCTTTGGACACACACGCGAAGGCAATCAATGAAGAAATGAAGCTCGCTGCCGTCTATGCGATTGCCAGTCTCGCAAAAGAGCCTGTTCCCGACATTGTGAATGCGGCTTACAAACTAAAGCGTACCACTTTCGGGCGTGATTACATCCTCCCCAAAGCTCTCGACCCACGTTTGCTGACCCGCGTATCATGCGCCGTAGCCAAAGCTGCGATGGAATCGGGCGTTGCAAGGAAGCACATCTCTGATTGGGATGAATACGCCAACCATTTGAGAGAGATGATGGGTTATGACAACAAACTACTCCGTTCATTCACTGATATGGCAAAGGCTTCGCCGAAACGTGTCGTGTTTGCCGAACCTAACCATATCAATATGCTTAAAGCAGCCATCGAAGCGAAAGCTGAAGGCATTTGCCAACCCATCCTGCTTGGCAATTGGGATTATATCCACAAATTAGCTGCTACCGAAAACTTGAAACTGGATGGTATCGAAATCATAAATACCCGCTCCGACAGGGAAACCGAACGCCGCCAGCGTTATGCTTCTATCCTTGCCGATAAAAAGGCACGCCAAGGCGTTATTTATGCTGAAGCATACGAGAAAATGTACGACCGCAACCGTTTTGGTATGATGATGGTCGAGACCGGCGATGCTGACGCTTTCATAACTGGTGTTTACAGCCGTTACTCCGAAGTCAGCGAGATGGCAACGGAGATTATAGGAATCCGTTCATCGTACAAACATTTCGGGGCGATGCACATCATCACGGGAAAGAAAGGCACGCTGTTTTTAGCTGATACTATGATTAACCAACACCCAAATACGGAAGTTCTGATAGACATTGCGCGTCTTACACATGATGCTGTGAAGTTTTTTGCCCATGAACCGGTCATGGCTATGCTGTCTTATTCGAATTTCGGGGCAGACCAGGACGGAAGTCCCAAGTCCGTACACGACGCGATAGCATATATCCACAAGAATTACCCCGAAATACAAATCGACGGGGAGATGCAGGTTAGTTTTGCATTGAATAAAAAGCTGCGCGACGAGATGTTCCCCTTCAACTGCCTTGCAGGAAAAGACGTGAACACCTTGGTATTCCCGAACCTCAGCTCTGCAAACATGGCGTACAAGTTGCTGCTTGAGATGGGCGTTGCCGAATGTATCGGGCCGATACAGATGGGTCTTAACAAGCCAATCCATTTCATCGACGTTGAGAGTTCGACTCGCGACATAGTAAACCTCACCACGGTAGCTGTCGTCGATGCCATCGTACAGGAACAGATAGACAGTAACAAACACTGATTTTGAACGAAAGATGTCCGTCCGGGAAAGATAGTAGGGCGGACATTTTTTTTTGCATTACTCCCGCTCTTCTTAGTTGCCTTCCACATCTTTTGAAACCAACCGGCAAAAAACGTAATCATGGTAAATATCCGTCGGAATGGTTCTTTTACCTTTGCCGTAAACTTTTAAAAACAGAAAACAATGACGTTAGAAGATTTCTTAGCTTTCGTGAAAACGCGCAAGGCACTTGACACTCCGGAGATACACAAATTCATGGACGATATGAGCAACGAGGCACGGCGGATTACTTTCCGCCTCAATGCCGGGTACCATACGCCCGACGAGGTGCGTGCCTTCATTGCTGAACTGTTCGGGAAACCCGTCCCGCAGTCTCTCCGAATCTTTCCTCCCTTTTACACCGATTTCGGGAAAAACATCGAAGTGGGGGAGAATGTCTTCATCAATGCGTGCTGCCATTTCCAAGACCACGGAGGCGTTGTGCTTGGCGACGGTTGCCAAATCGGGCACAATGTGGTATTCGCAACGCTCAACCACGGCATGAATCCGGAAGACAGGGCTACTACCTATCCTGCGCCTATCATTTTAGGAAAAAAAGTATGGGTCGGTTCGAATGCAACTATCCTTCAAGGGGTGAGAATAGGGGATAACTCGGTTGTTGCAGCCGGTGCCGTAGTCACGAAAGACGTTCCCGCCGATACGGTAGTGGGTGGCGTCCCCGCGAAAGTAATTAAAAAGTTGTCGTATTGACAAAAACAAAATCAGGCGGATGCCTGAACTTTTGCTACTCGCAAAACTGAACTGCAATCCGCCTGCAAACCAAACAAATTGATATATCATAAGTATAAGACCTATTGCACCACCGGTCCGTCATCCGGTTTGTCATCGCCGCCGGATATCTCATCGTCCGGGCTTGATGTTCCGGAATCCTCGTCATCAACCTTCCCTTGTGCCATACGCCTGTTATAAGCCGTTTTGGTATCTTTGATTTCCTGGTTTAATGATAACAGGAATTTTTTTGTTTCCTCTGTCCCGTGAAGCAGGTTTGCGGCAAACGCACGGTCTGCCAATTCCTCGTAAAGCAGTGTTGCCTGCTCGCGCAACTCAGCTGTCGTTTCTGAGGGAACAGAATTCCCGTCGCTGCGGGCAATCGTCATTTCTTCGTAAAGGTCATTCAGGCGTTTCAACTCATCAATATGCTTTTTTATACCCAATGTCTCCACGTAGGCGGCATTCTCCTCGCTTTCAGAATCAATTATCATACCCTTGATGACAACTGTCTTTTGTTTTAACGGCAGTCTGTTTGCTCCGTTATAAACTTTCAATGCGTTGTATAGCGATACCGCAGCCTGGCTTTGCTCTTCAAAAGGCAGGTTTATGGATTGCGAAACGATAGAGAGGATGTAAGAAACTAAAGAATTGCGTGTCTCGTCAATTTCTGCAAGCTCCGCAGTCAGGACACTCGATTTCGTTTCACGGGTTATTTGCGAAAGTTTGTCGATACACTCTTGCAAAGCCTGTAGAAGCTCATCGCTAATGTAAAGTGCATCCAAACCAGTCAGTTCGTTGCTTTGCACAACAGGACCACCATCATCTGTGTCTCCACCTGCCGTTTCTTCCGGAAGACGTGCTATTACACGCATCAGGAAACCTAAGAACTCAGCTTTGTTTAAGTACTTCAGAGATATTTTCTCTACTGTTATATAGGACTTTTTCATAATTAAAAATATTTATTGTTGCTGCAAAGATATTCTTTATTTTCAATATACACAAATATATTCCTGAATAAATAAGAAAAACATTAAGAATAAGCGAATGGTGACAAAAATGGTTTGGGCAAGATTTCCACAGATTGTAATGTTTATGTTTTAATCTGAAGATTACTATTTTAGATTTGGAATAGTAATTTGCAAGTTTGCGGAAAGGTATTTCAGATTTGAAAAAGCTATTTGCATTGATGTAAACAGGTATTCCCGATTTGAAATATGTACTTGCATTGATGCAAATAGGTGTTTCAGTTTTGAAATGTCTACTTGTAATCGTGCGGATAGTGATTTCAGATTAGGAATACCTATTTCCAGTTGTGCAGATAGTAATTTCAGATTAGGGAGACCTACTTCCACTTGTGCGGATAGTAATTTCAGATTGGGGAGACCTATTTCCAATCTTGCAGGAAGTATTTTCAGATTTGAAAATAGTATTTGCTAACGGTTTGGTATATAAAAACGAACGTGGAGACCGGACTGCTTTGTTGGCAGTGGCTCTCCACGTTCTAGAGAGTAAATCAATTATTTAGAATATATACTTTCCCTCACGGGGAAGCTTTTTCGTTAGGATTCGCGTATGTAATCCACAATCCAGGCACCTACTTCGCGTGTGCCGTAATGCTTTCCACCTTCGACTTGTATTTCCGGCGTGCGTACGCAAGCATCTAACGAAGCATCGACAGCTTTTCGTATCAATGCGCCTTCCTCTTTACAGTCGAAATGCTCGAATAGCATGGCTACCGACAGTATTTGCGCAAGCGGGTTGGCTATGTTCTTGCCTTTTGCCTGCGGCCACGAACCGTGGATGGGTTCAAACACCGGTGTGCTTTCGCCTGTCGAAGCTGAAGGGAGCAGCCCCATCGAGCCGCTTATGCATGAACCTTCGTCGGTGAGTATGTCGCCGAATGTATTCTCCGTTACCATCACGTCGAAGAATGTCGGCTCTTGAATCATACGCATTGCCGCGTTATCGACGAACATGTAATCTGTTGCGACTTCGGGATACAGCGGCGCCATCTCTTGCGCTATCTTCCGCCATAGGCGTGACGAGGCGAGGACGTTAGCTTTGTCCACTACGGTAAGGTGTTTCCTGCGCTTCATGGCATACTCGAAGCCTACGCGCAGTATTCGCTCAACCTCAGGGCGTGTGTACAGGTTTGTGTCATATGCTTTATAATCGTCTTGGTATTTCTCCCCGAAATACATTCCACCTGTCAGTTCGCGGATGCAAAGGAAATCGGCTCCTTCTACCAATTCCGCGCGCAGGGGGGATTTGTGCAGCAAGCATTTAAATGTTTGCACCGGGCGAATGTTAGCAAACAACCCGAGTTTCTTGCGCATCGCGAGCAGGCCCTGTTCCGGACGGACTTTAGCAGTCGGGTCGTTGTCGTATTTGGGGTCTCCCACGGCTGAGAATAGCACTGCGTCGGCGTTTTTGCATACTTCAAATGTTTCATCAGGGAAAGGATTGCCGGTTTTGTCTATCGCATCCGCTCCGCAAAGGGCATACTCATAATTTACGTTATGCCCGAACTTTTCACATACGGCAGACATGACCCCGACACCTTGCACCGAGATTTCAGGTCCTATTCCATCGCCTGCCAAAACAGCTATTTTGAAATCCATACCTATTTTCTATTTGTTTTCTATCTTGTTCAACATTTTTATTGTGGCTTTGATAGCCGCTTCGGTCTGGTCCGCGTCCAAACCGCGTGTTTTGAAATCGATGCCGTTGAAGTTCCACGAAATGACAGTCTGTACGAAAGCGTCGGTGCGTCCTCCCGGCGGGATGGACACTGTGTAATTTGTCAGCATGGGGAACGCCCGCCCGAGATTCTTGTATATCCGGCGCAGAGCGCGGACAAACGCGTCGTATTGCCCGTCTCCCGAAGCCGATTGCTCGTAGACCTCGCCGTCGATTTCTATTTTCAGGGAAGCGACAGGCTTCAGGCCCTGTGCGAGAGACAGTGAATAGTTGAGGATGCGTATCTTCGGTTCTTCCTGTGTATTGTCGTGGTGCAGGACATCACTTACGATGTACGGGAGGTCTTCTTGCGTAACTATTTCCTTCCGGTCGCCGAGTTCGATAATGCGTTCCGTGACCTTGCGCATAGCTGCCTCGTCCAAATCAATGCCTAACGCTTCCAGATTCTTCCGGATATTTGCTTTGCCAGATGTTTTCCCAAGCGCATACTCCCGCACACGGCCGAAACGTTCGGGTAACAAATCGTTGAAGTAAAGGTTATTCTTGCTGTCTCCGTCTGCATGGATGCCGGCGCATTGCGTAAAGACGTGTTCACCTATTATCGGTTTGTTGGGCGGTATCCGAATGCCTGAATATGTCTCTACCAACCGGCTGACACTGTTTATCTTCTCTTCGCATAGCCTTGTCTCTTCCTTGAGCTGGTCTTTCAAGACTGCAAGTACGCTGCTGAGGGGCGCGTTGCCTGCCCGCTCTCCCAAACCATTCACGGTAGTATGTATGCCGTGTATTCCCGCCTGTATCGCAGAGAAAACATTTGCCACGGCAAGGTCGTAATCGTTGTGGGCATGGAAATCGAAGTGGATGCCGGGATATCGTTCAATCATCAGTTTGCAATACCGGAACGTGTCGGAAGGGTTCATGATTCCGAGTGTGTCGGGCAACATGAAACGCTCTACTGCCTCGTCTTTCAGTGCATCTACCATCCGGAAAACATAGTCCTGCGAATTTTGGATTCCGTTCGACCAGTCTTCGAGGTATAGGTTCACCTTCATGCCCCGCTTTTTAGCTTCGTTGATGACAACCCGTATGTCGGCGATATGCTCTTCCGGGGTACGGTGGAGTTGCTCCGTCACGTGTTTGTATGAACCTTTGCACAGGAGGTTTATCACCCGGCATCCGGCAGACTCTATCCATTTCACGGATACGTCCCCGTCCACAAAACCGAGCACTTCCAACCTGTCGAGATTGTTTGTACGCTTTGCCCATTGTGCTACACGGCACACGGCATCGAATTCCCCTTCCGAAACCCTTGCGGAAGCAATCTCAAGACGGTCTACCTTTAATTCTCCCAGCAAAACTTGGGCGATACCGAGCTTCTCGTTGGCAGCAAACGATACTCCCGAAGTTTGTTCCCCGTCACGCAGGGTCGTGTCCATTATTTCTATCATGTTGTCATGTCTTTGATGTTCTGGCGATGCACGACCCCGCTCCCGGACGCTGGTTATAAAAATTAATATGATAACAAAAAGGAGTGGAAAGTATGCGTCTGTTAGCGTAGGTCATGCGCTGCCGGTGTTCACTGTTGCTATTTGCGGTTGGTCTCGAAAGCCTCGACTTTGTTTCTGTTCTCTACGAGGAAATCAACGTCGTCCAGACCGTTTATCAGGCAGTGTTTTTTGTAGGCATTGATTTCGAAATGTTCGGAATGCCCTGTCGCCTTGTTGGTGATGGTTTGCTCCGGCAGGTTCACTTCCACCAGAGTTTTCGGGTCGGCGAACACGGAGTCGAACAGTTCCTTCAGGAATGTTTCGCTCACTACCACGGGCAGGACGAAATTGTTCAGCTCGTTGTTCTTATGTATGTCGGCGAAAAAGCTTGATACAACCACGCGGAATCCGTATCCTGCGATTGCCCAGGCTGCGTGCTCGCGGCTCGACCCCGAACCGAAGTTCTTGCCGGCAACTAAAATTTGTCCGCCATACTTGGAGTCGTTCAGGACGAAGTCTTTATTCAATGAACCGTCGGGATTATAACGCCAGTCACGGAATAAATTCTCTCCGAATCCCTTTTTGTCGGTTGCTTTCAGGAAACGCGCCGGGATGATTTGGTCTGTATCGACGTTTTCCAGTGGCAACGGGACGCACGTGCTTGTTATGATGTTGAATTTCTGTTTCATTTCCGGTTTTACTCTATGTTTAATTAGTCGATAATGGAATTTCCATGATGGAAGTTGTGTTACAATGCCCTGTTGAATCAGGAAAACGGATAAAAGCACCCGCCACGGAAACAGGAGCACAACCTGATGTTTTGCAGGCGGTATTCCCGCACATGGGGCACATATCCGATGGAAAACAAGCTATCTTCATGGAAAATGATTGGTAACGCACAGGCTATGCAGGCAATAATTCGCGTGGGTCGGTAATGACTCCGGTGATTGCAGCAGCCGCAGCTGTCAGCGGACTTGCCAATAATGTCCTCGAACCCGGTCCCTGCCTTCCTTCAAAGTTACGGTTGCTCGTCGATACGGCATATTTCCCTGCCGGAATCTTGTCGTCGTTCATTGCAAGGCACGCCGAACATCCCGGTTGGCGGATTTCAAAACCGGCTTCTTCTAAAATTTTGTCCAAACCCTCTTGGCGGATTTGCGCATCTACCATCCAAGAGCCGGGAACAAGCCATGCAGTGATGTGAGCGGCTTTCCTGTGCCCTTTGACCAGCGATGCAAACGCCCGGAAGTCTTCTATGCGTCCGTTAGTGCACGCACCGAGGAAAACATAGTCCACCGGCTTCCCCAAAAGGCTCTCGCCGGGTTGGAAGCCCATGTACCGCAGTGATTTGCTGAAGGAAACTTTCTCGGCATCCTCCATTCCGTCTGTGGAGGGTATGTTGGATGTTATGGCAATGCCCATTCCGGGATTGGTTCCGTAAGTTATCATCGGCTGGATGTCGGCAGCATCGAATGAAACCTCTTTGTCGAAGACGGCATCATCGTCGCTCTTCAGTGTACGCCAGTAAGCCACAGCTTTGTCCCAGTCCTCACCCTTAGGGGCATACTCGCGTCCTTTGATGTAGGCGAAAGTTGTCTCGTCGGGAGCCACCATGCCTCCGCGCGCGCCCATCTCGATAGAGAGGTTGCACAGCGTGAGGCGGCCCTCCATTGTCAGGTTCCGGATAGCCTCGCCCGCATATTCCACGAAGTAGCCTGTCGCTCCGCTTGTAGTCATGCGCGACATCATGTAGAGTGCCACATCCTTTGCAGTAACTCCTTTTCCCAGTTTGCCGTCGATGGTAATCCGCATAGTCTTGGGCCGTGTTTGCAAGATGCATTGCGATGCCAAGACCATTTCCACTTCACTTGTACCAATGCCGAACGCAACCGCGCCCATCGCTCCGTGCGTGGAAGTGTGGGAATCGCCGCATACGATAGTCATTCCTGGCAAAGTCAAGCCGCGTTCCGGACCTACGACGTGGATAATGCCGTTTCGCTTGTCCATCATCCCGAAATAAGGAAGGTTAAACTCTTTTGCGTTCCTTTCCAGCGTATCGACTTGTGTGCGGGATACAGGGTCGGCTATGGGTTTGTCCTGGTCGTGTGTCGGAGTGTTATGGTCGGGCATACAATAAATGCGGTCGGGACGGAAACACTTCAACCCGCGTTCCCTCAGTCCGGCAAAAGCTTGCGGGCTGGTGACTTCGTGGCAATAGAGCCTGTCTATGTAAAGCTGGGTCGGTCCGTCAGGTACTTGCTGAACTACGTGCGCGTCCCAGATTTTGTCGAATAGCGTATTCATTTCACAAACTTGTTTATCGCGTCTATATATGCTTCGACCGATGCCGCAATGATGTCGGTATTGGCTCCGAATCCGTAGTATATCCTGTTGTCGTATTCAACCTGCATGTGGACTTTCCCGACGTCGTCGCTACCCTTGCTGATGGCTTGTATCGTGAATTCCTTTAATGTCATCTGGCGGTGGATGATCTGCTTCAAGGCTTTGATTGCCGCATCAACTGGACCGTTGCCCGATGCCGCGGCTTCAAACCGCTCTCCCGCGATGTTCAAACCTAAACTTGCCACCGGCCTTACGCCCACACCGCTGGTAACTTGCAGGTATTCCAGTTTGATGTGGTGGTTCTGCGAACGGTCGGCACCTGCCAGCACAAGGACGTCGTCGTCGTTGATTTCTTTCTTCTTGTCCGCCAGTTTGAGGAAGTCCTCATAGATTTTATCCAGGCGTTCCTGGTCCACCTCGATGCCGAGCACGTGCATACGGTGCTTCAACGCCGCCCGTCCGCTGCGTGCCGTCAGGACGATGGCATTGTCGTTTATGCCCACGTCTTTTGGATTTATGATTTCGTAGGTCTGGACATTTTTCAATACGCCGTCCTGGTGGATACCCGACGAGTGGGCGAATGCGTTGCGCCCCACGATTGCCTTGTTTGGCTGCACCGGCATATTCATCAGGCTCGACACCATCCTGCTTATGCCGTAAATCTTCGTCGTGTTGATGTTCGTTACTATGTTTTGTTCCTTGTGGGACTTGAAAATCATGGCGATTTCTTCCAACGAGGTGTTTCCTGCGCGCTCGCCGATTCCATTTATCGTGACTTCCACCTGCCGTGCCCCGTTGAGCACTCCCTGCACGGTGTTTGCTGTCGCCATACCCAAGTCGTTGTGGCAATGCGTGGAGATTACAGCCTTGTGGATGCCATCGACGTGCTCCATGAGATAGCGAATCTTCGCGCCGTATTCGTCGGGGAGGCAATAGCCGGTGGTGTCGGGGATGTTTACTACCGTGGCGCCGGCTTTTATGACGGCTTCGACCACGCGAGCCAAGTATTCGTTGTCCGTCCGCCCGGCATCTTCGCAGTAGAACTCAACGTCTTCCACATACTTCTTGGCATATTTCGTCGCAGCTATGGCGCGCTCGATAATTTCCTCGCGCGTGGAGTTGAATTTGTAGTTGATGTGCTCGTCCGATGTTCCTATGCCCGTGTGAATCCTGCCGCGTTTTGCGTATTTCAGTGCCTCATGCGCGGCATCTATGTCTTTCTCCACCGCGCGGGTCAATGCGCAAATCGTAGGCCACGTAACGGCTTTCGAGATTTCGACCACGCTCTTGAAGTCCCCCGGGCTGGAAATCGGGAAACCGGCTTCTATCACATCTACCCCCAAGGCTTCGAGCGCGCGTGCCACCTGAATCTTTTCTACCGTGTTCAACTGGCACCCCGGCACTTGCTCGCCGTCGCGGAGTGTCGTATCAAAGATAAATAATCTGTCTGACATATATTTTTATTCCTTTATCTCTATTTGCGGGGCAAAGGTATGTTATTTTTTAGGAAAATAGGAATGATTCGTAATCTTTCTTGCTTCGGTTGCTTCAAAACGTAAGCAAGCGGGGCTGTCTTGCGAAAAGTTTGAAGAGCCGGGGCATGTCTGCCGGCTGTCCGGGGTGGTTTTTAAGACAAATATTCGGGTATTTATTATATAAAACTAATATTTTATGATTAATATGTGGATATTTGTAATATCGGATTAGTTTCTCATCATAAATATATGCATATATGTCATATAAAAATAGTTATTCGTGATAAATATCCGGATATTTGTCATAAATACGTTTCCTTCAGCTTTCCTTATGGTTTGC
>CAYZTO010000015.1:16782-29523 GCA_964481365.1 uncultured Parabacteroides sp.
AAATATCCGGATATTTGTCATAAATACGTTTCCTTCAGCTTTCCTTATGGTTTGCATTAAACCAGAATACCGCCCTGAACACCCGGCGAAAAGAGTTCGCAAAGCTTCTGGGCGGTTTTCCAAGCCAATTCAAAGGTGCGGGGGATTGCTTTTACATTAATTATATATAGCTGACGTGCATCGCCAAAGCTGCGGAACGCCTTGCCGGGCATCCTCTTGCTATTTGGAAGAACTTATGTATATTTGTTGCTCGAAAAGGCTGATTCATTTAACATCGTGGAAGCATTTTATAGGACACATAAATACCTGGTGGAACATTTGCAAGCCTCTGTGCGCAGGGGACTGATGGATGAAATCGATTGGAACGACCGGTTTATTGGAATCAAAGGTTCGCGCGGCATCGGGAAGACGACTTTTCTCCTTGCGTACTCCCGCGAGAGGTTCGGGGCGGATAACAGGGAATGCCTGTATGTCAATCTGAACCATTTTTACTTCACGGAATGCGGGCTGGCGGAGTTCGCGGAGAGGTTTTGCGAGCGTGGAGGCAAGGTGCTGTTGATAGACCAGGTGTTCAAGTACCCGAATTGGTCGAAGGAACTGCGCTACTGCTACGACAACTTGCCGGACCTGAAAATCGTGTTCTCCGGCTCGTCGGTGATGCGTTTGAAAGAAGAAAACCCCGACCTGTCGGGGAAGGTGGCGTCCTACCATTTGCGGGGCTTCTCTTTCCGCGAATACCTGAACCTCCTTTCCGGCAATGCGTTCCAAGCCTACACACTGGAAGAAGTCCTCGCGCACCACACTGATATCGCACGCGAAATATCCTCGGTTGTAAAGCCTCTGGATTATTTCTCCAGCTACCTCCACCACGGCTTTTACCCTTTCTTTCTCGAAAAAAGGAATTTCTCGGAGAACCTTCTTAAAACCATGAACATGACGCTGGAAGTGGATGTCCTTTACATAAAGCAGATAGTGCAGAGCTATTTGCCGAAACTGCGCAGGTTGCTCTACCTCTTGGCTGTGAATGCCCCGGCTACGCCAAATGTCAGCCAGCTCAGCAAGGAAATAGAGACCTCGCGGGCGACAATAATGAATTACATCAAATATTTGGCAGACGCGAGGCTTGTCAATATGCTTTACCCGGAGGGGGAGACCTTCCCGAAGAAGCCTGCGAAAGTTTACATGTACAATTCCAACCTGATGTACCCTATACGGCCCATGCAAGTGGACGAGGGAACCGTACGTGAAGCATATTTCTATAACCAATTGCAGAAAGGCAGCTCTCTGAACCAAGGGCGGAGGAACGCCCACTTCCTTGTGGACGGCAAGTACGATTTCCGGGTGGAAGAGAATGTGCCCGCCCGTGTTAATCCGGATGTTTATTATGCCGTGGAAAAAGCGGAGGTCGGCGGAGAGAACGCCATACCTCTCTGGCTTTTCGGTTTTTTGTACTAAAAGACAAAATTGCAATCTATACATTGCAATTCAGAAGAAGTTATTTATCTTTGCCGGACGAACGCCGGAAGCGTTTGATATAATGGAAGCATTTTAATACTAATAGTTTATAAGTCTATGACAAAGCAAAAGAAATTTATCACTTGTGATGGAAACGAGGCTGCGGCGCATATATCTTATATGTTTAGCGAAGTAGCGGCTATATATCCCATCACGCCGTCATCCACGATGGCGGAGCACGTGGATGAATGGGCTGCAGCCGGACGTAAGAATATATTCGGCGAGACAGTCTTGGTGCAGGAAATGCAGTCAGAAGGCGGAGCTGCCGGAGCAGTTCACGGTTCATTGCAAGCTGGTGCATTGACGACGACTTACACGGCATCCCAAGGCTTGCTGTTGATGATTCCGAATATGTATAAAATCGCCGGTGAATTGCTGCCGTGCGTATTCCATGTATCAGCCCGCACATTGGCTTCCCACGCATTGTGCATCTTTGGCGACCATCAGGATGTGATGTCTTGCCGTCAGACAGGTTTTGCAATGTTATGCGAGGGTTCGGTGCAGGAAGTAATGGATTTGGCTGGCGTGGCGCATTTGGCGACAATCAAATCCCGTGTGCCGTTCATTAATTTCTTTGACGGGTTCCGTACATCCCATGAAATCCAGAAAATCGAAATGTTGGAGAATGAAGACCTTGCTCCGCTTATCGACCGGAAGGCATTGGCTGAATTCCGCGCCCGTGCTTTGAACCCGATGAAGCCTGTAGCACGCGGCATGGCTGAAAATCCTGATCATTTCTTCCAGCATCGTGAATCTTCGAATGCATATTACGATGCAGTTCCGGCTATAGTGGAAGAATACATGAATGAAATATCCAAAATAACGGGTCGCAAACATGGTTTGTTCGATTACTACGGTGCAGAAGATGCAGACCGAGTTATCATCGCAATGGGTTCTGTAACGGAAGCTATCCGCGAAACTATCGACTACTTGATGTCTAAAGGAGAGAAAGTAGGTTTGGTTTCAGTCCATTTGTATCGTCCGTTCTCCGCTAAGCATTTCTTGGCAGCTGTTCCTAAGACAGCAAAGCGGATTGCCGTTTTAGACCGCACGAAAGAGCCGGGAGCTAATGGCGAGCCATTGTATCTGGATGTTAAGGATTGCTTCTACGGTATAGAAGGCGCTCCGTTGGTAGTAGGCGGCCGTTACGGTTTGGGTTCTAAAGATACAACTCCTGCCCAGATTCTTGCCGTTTATGAGAACTTGGCAATGGCAATGCCAAAGAACCAGTTCACGATTGGTATAGAAGATGATGTGACTTTCACTTCTCTTCCTAAGAAAGAAGAAATTGCATTGGATGCCGATGGAATGTTTGAGGCTAAGTTCTATGGTTTGGGAGCAGACGGAACGGTAGGTGCTAACAAAAACTCTGTGAAGATAATCGGCGACAATACCGATAAATATTGTCAGGCTTACTTCTCTTATGATTCAAAGAAATCCGGAGGCTTCACTTGCTCTCACTTGCGCTTTGGAGATCATCCTATTCGTTCTACATATTTGGTAAATACACCGAATTTTGTGGCTTGCCATGTCCAGGCATATTTGCATATGTATGACGTGACACGCGGTCTTCGTCCGAATGGAACTTTCCTGTTGAATACTATCTGGGAAGGAGAAGATTTGGTAAAGAATCTGTCGAACAACGTAAAGCGTTATTTCGCACAGAAAAATATCACGGTATATTACATCAATGCCACTAAGATTGCCCAAGAGATAGGTTTGGGTAACCGCACAAATACCATACTTCAGTCTGCATTCTTCCGTATCACGGGTGTGATACCGGTAGATTTGGCTATTGAGCAGATGAAGAAGTTCATCGTAAAGTCTTACGGAAAGAAAGGTGAAGATGTCGTAAATAAGAACTATGCGGCAGTTGATCGTGGAGGTGAGTACCATCAATTGACAATTGATCCGGCTTGGGCAAATCTTCCGGAAGATAAAAAAGCTGCTAACGATGACCCGGAATTCATCAACGAAGTGGTTCGTCCTATCAATGCACAGGATGGAGACTTGTTGAAGGTATCAGCATTCAAGGGCATTGAAGATGGTACTTGGTATCAAGGGACAGCTAAATATGAAAAGCGTGGCGTGGCTGCATTTGTTCCGGTATGGAATGGTGGAAATTGTATACAATGTAACCAGTGTGCGTATGTTTGTCCTCACGCAGCAATCCGTCCGTTTGTCCTCAATGAAGAAGAACAGAAGAATGCTTCGGAAATGGCCACAATCGCAGTGAAAGCTCCGGCAACGATGAAAGGTATGGCGTTCCGCATGCAAGTGGATGTTATGGATTGCTTGGGTTGCGGTAACTGTGTGGATGTTTGTCCGGGATTCAGAGGAAACAAAGCACTGTCTATGGTTCCTTTGGAAACTCAGCTTGCAGAAGCGTCAAATTGGGATTATTGTGTAGACAATGTGAAAAGCAAGCAACATCTTGTCGATATAAAGATGAATGTAAAGAACTCGCAATTCGCTACTCCGCTGTTCGAGTTCTCCGGTGCTTGTTCCGGTTGTGGAGAAACTCCGTATGTGAAACTGATTTCCCAGTTGTTCGGAGACCGCGAGATGGTTTCGAATGCGACAGGTTGCTCTTCTATCTATTCCGGTTCAGTTCCTTCCACTCCTTATACGACAAACGAAAAAGGACACGGTCCTGCATGGGCAAACTCTTTGTTTGAAGATTTTTGTGAGTTCGGTTTAGGTATGGAACTTGCTAATGAAAAGATGCGTGCCCGCATACAAAAGGCAATGGAAAGAGCAATTGCAAAGGAAGACGCTCCGGCAGAATATAAGGAAGTATTCCAGGCTTGGATTGATAATCAGAATGATGCCGACAAGTCAAAAGAATTGGCAGAGAAGATTATCCCGATGGTAGAAGCAGCCAAAGACAGTTGTCCGTTCTGCGCGACAATCGCAGGCTTATCTCATTTCCTTGTTAAACGCTCCCAGTGGATTATAGGTGGTGACGGAGCTTCTTACGATATAGGTTACGGTGGCCTGGATCATGTGATTTCTTCTGGGAAGAATGTAAACATCCTTGTGTTGGATACTGAAGTATATTCTAATACAGGAGGTCAGTCCTCCAAAGCAACTCCTATTGGTGCAATTGCCAAGTTTGCTGCTGCAGGCAAGCGTGTACGCAAAAAGGATCTTGGTTTGATGGCTACGACTTATGGTTATGTTTATGTTGCCCAGATTGCCATGGGTGCTGACCAATCCCAAACATTGAAGGCTATTCGTGAAGCTGAAGCATACGATGGTCCGTCATTGATTATCGCTTATGTTCCATGTATCAACCACGGTTTGAAGAAAGGAATGGGCAAGTCTCAGGCTGAAGAGAAGGCTGCCGTTGAATGCGGTTATTGGCATTTGTGGCGTTACAACCCATTGTTGGAAAAAGAAGGCAAGAATCCGTTCACTTTGGATAGCAAAGAGCCGGATTGGAGCAAGTTCCAAGATTTCTTGAAAAGCGAAGTACGCTTTGCATCTGTAATGAAGCAATATCCCGCCGAGGCTGCAGAATTGTTTGCTGCTGCAGAAGAAAACGCTAAATGGCGTCTGCGTAGTTACAAGCGTTTGGCTGCCGGAAATTGGGCTGTTGAAGCATAATTGTAAATTTAAAGATGTTTGATTTTCTCTGGGGACGCAGTTTTCAACTGTGTCCCCTTTCTTTTGCCCATTATTTCCTTATTTCAAGATGGATGACAGCAGGGGAATATCCTGCCAGATTGCTTCGGATAGGAAAAAGCGCAGATCTTTCCCTTCCCTGAAGGATTTGCGGATAAAAGACGAAGATATTTCCAATGTGGGGGCATTTGCGATGATGATATTCGGAGAGTTGGGCTGTTTGGTGATAGGATAAGAGGGACGTGGATAAATGACAATGTGGTATTGTGCGGCAATCTCTTCCGAATTTTTCCATTGGTCGAACTTCAGCCAATTGTCCGAACCGATAATAAGGTAGAAATCCCTCTCCGGATAAGTTTTTTGTAAGGTTTTCAGCGTGTTGATTGTATAAGAAGGGCGTGGGAGACGGAATTCCAAGTCGCAAGCTTTGAACTTAGGGTATTTGCAGATGGATTTCCGTACCAATTCCAACCGGAAAGAATCTTCCAGCAAGTCATCACGATGCTTGAACGGGTTGTGAGGGGATACGACAAACCAAATTTCATCCAATCCGGTAAATTCACACAGCCAGTTAGCCAATGCAAGATGCCCGATGTGAATCGGATTGAATGAACCGGAATATATGCCCGTGCGAACCTTCTCAACCATTCTGCCGTTTGTATAATACAATGTTGCGTACTTGCAGCAAAAGGACAAACAACATGGCTGCACCGATGACATAATCCTTCATATAGATGGCAGCAACGCCTACTATAATGGCAATCACCACAAGGACAATGCTGAAAATGAAAACTTTCTTCGATACTTTGTCGTCGGCTTTCATAAGTGTGATTTATTTGTCGGTTATTTCTCGATAAATTGTTTTATGGCATTTAGGGCTTCCGCTTTTGCCTTTTCCAAATCGTCATTTACGATAATGATGTCGAACTTACTTGCGAAACCCAGCTCGTATTCTGCTTTGGATATGCGCTTTTCGATGATTTCCGGCGTGTCTGTATTCCTTGAAACCAGGCGGCGGCGCAATTCGTCGATTGACGGGGGTTGGATGAATATGGACATGGCGCGTTCACCGTAAAACTGCTTGATGTTACAGCCGCCTACTACGTCCACATCGAAAATCACATTCTTTCCTTCATTCAAAATACGCTCCACCTCGCTTTTTAGTGTCCCGTAGAATTTGCCGGCATAGACCTCTTCATATTCGAGGAAGTCTCCGGCGGCGATACGTCGCCGGAATTCATCGGGAGTAAGGAAATAATATTCCACACCGTCTTTTTCCGTTCCGCGAGGGAGCCTGCTGGTTGCAGATATGGAAAAACAAAGCATGAGATTCTGTTCTAGGAGGTAGTTGATTATCGTCGATTTCCCTGAACCGGAAGGTGCCGAAAAGATAACGAGTTTCCCAGCCATTTTACAACACGTTTGAGACTTGTTCCTTTATTTGTTCCAGTTCGTCCTTCATTTTTACGACGATTTTCTGCATTTCTGCATGGTTGCTTTTAGAACCCATTGTGTTGATTTCCCTTCCAATTTCTTGGGAGATGAATCCCAGTTTCTTACCCTGACCATGTCCGGTTTCCATTGTCTCTATGAAATACTTCAAATGGTTATCCAAACGGTCTTTCTCTTCGTTTATGTCGAGCTTCTCTATGTAGTAAATCATTTCTTGTTCAAAGCGGTTCTTATCATAGTCTTGTCCCACTAATTTCTCAATATTGTCCGTAATACGGTTTTTTATTTTTTCGATACGTTCCCTTTCGTAGGGTTCAATGTCTTTCAAAAGCCTTGCGATGTTCTCTATTTTCTGTGCGAACAGCTTTTGCAGCATCAATCCTTCCTGTATCCGGAATTCCTGCACTTGCCCTATGGCTTTGTCGATTACTTCCATCACCGCAGTCCATTCTTCTTCGTCGGCTTCGGCAGTTTCCGTTTTGATAACGTCGGGGAAACGCAATAGTTGCTCTATTTCCATCCAGTTGCTCGGTGCCGCGATTCCTAATTTTGAGGATAGCTCGGTTAGTTGCTCGAAATAATTGATTACCATTTCCTGGTTGATTTGTGCCGAACCTTCTTTCCCGATGTATTCGGTGAAGATTCCGATGTCCACCTTGCCGCGTTCGAGCGTTTGCAATAGGTGGCTCCGGAGGGACAGTTCTTTTTCTTTGTAAATTGACGGGATGCGTATCGACAAATCCAGTTGTTTGCTGTTTAGTGCTCTTATCTCGACGGTTACTTTTTTAGAAGGAAGTTCGGCTGTAACCTTGCCGAACCCGGTCATAGATTGTATCATTCTGCTCAAAATTTTCGCAAAGGTACATCTTTTCTGTCAGGATTTTCCCGGGTGGCTGCGGCTTTCAGCCTAAAGTTCTTCATTTTTAGTGTCCGTCATTTCCTTGTATTCCGCCCAGTCTTGGTCTTTTTCGGTATAAATCGTAATCGGGAACAATTCAAGTTCTTTTAGGGCGTCGTTCAGCCGTTCGCCAAACACCCTTACAATCCGTGTGTAGAAGACCCACGTCTTTTCATTGCCTCCGGTGTAAACTCCGGTGAGTATTCCCAGCTTGTCTTTCTTCTCCATTGCTTTTCTGAGGGTAGTTTCCATCAGCATCATCTTTTCCGAAACCTCTTCGGAGGGCATTCCGTTGGCGTCGCCATCATATTTCCACGAGATTTCCACCCGCTCGGGGTATTTGCCACACTTTATGAATTCTTCCAACCCGTCCCTTCCTTGTATGGTTATGACTTCTCCCTCTTCGTTTTCTGCCAATCCGTAGAACCAATTGTCTCCTAATACCATATTTCTTTCTTTTTATCGTTGCTAACTTGTATGTGATATGTTTTTTCGCAGTTTACGCAGCCGCAACCACTCAAAAAACTTTTTCAAAAAGTGATTGCAAAGCCCCGTGCAGCCTCTGAAAAAGTTTTTTTTGTAGGTTTCAAACTTGAAAGTGGCTTTTGTAAAAGTTTTCCTTAACAAAACAGGCTTGCAAACGCCTTTGTGAAATGTTTATTAACGCTTGTAAGGTTGAAACCTCCTTTTGTAAAAATTTTCCGGTATGTCGCGTTGGGCAAACCCCTCGGAAAACCTTTACAGAGACACGTTGCTGCCTTGCAACCGCCCGGAATCAAAGTTTTGCGCCCCTTTCCACGAGCTTTTTTATCCTTTCTTCGTCTCCGAGGGGGCAAATCATGAGCGCATCCTCCGTGTCGGCTACCATGAAGTTGGATAGCCCGTCGATTACCACCCGTTTGCCCGCGTTTGTTTCCTTTACAAGGTTGTGCCTTGCGCCTGAAAGCAAGACATGGGAGCCTGAGACGGCGTTGCCTTGCCCGTCTTTTTCCAAGAGGGAGTAGAGCGTGTTCCAACTGCCCACGTCGCTCCACGCAAGGTCTTCCGCGCAGCGGACACAGACGTTCGACGCTTTTTCCATTATTCCGTAGTCGATAGATATGGATTGCGACGCTTGGAAGGCAGCATCCACGTCGGCTTGCTCGCGCTGCGTGCCGTAGGAATCTATTTTCGCGAAAAGGTTCCCCACGTCGGGGAGGTGTTTGTGGAATGCCTCGGCTGCGGCCTGTGCGGACCAGACGAATATGCCGGAATTCCAGTAGTAATTCTTTTCGGAAAGGTACCGGGCGGCAGTTTCTAAGTCGGGTTTCTCTTTGAAATGCATTACGGGCGCGAATTTCCGCCCCGCTTCCCTGTGGCATTGTATGTATCCGTAGCCTGTGGCGGGATAAGTGGGGGAGATGCCGACTGTCATCAGGACTTTATTCCCCGCCACGTATGCCAAACATTCTTCCATGACGGTTCGGAACACTGTTTCGTTCCCGATATAATGGTCGCTTGGCGTTACGACGGCGACAGCCTCCGGATTTTCTTTCAGGAGCTTGAATGTCGCGTAGGCAATGCACGGGGCAGTGTTCCTGCGGCAGGGTTCGGTGAGGATTTGCCCTGGCTCCAGCATCGGGAGCTGGTCTGCGACGAGGTTTTTATAAGCCTCACCTGTCATTACGAGGAAATTAGCGTCCGGAATGAACGGGGCGAAACGTTCGTAGGTAAGTTGGATGAATGTTTTCCCTGTGCCGAGTGCGTCGATGAACTGTTTCGGCTTCTCATCCCGGCTCAGGGGCCAGAACCTCGAGCCTATCCCGCCAGCCATGATGATGCAATAATTGTTTGAATCCATTGCGTTTATCGTTTTTTCAACAGTAAAAAAGTTTCGCCAAATGTACGGAATATTTTCGAAAGGAATCAGTATTTTTGCAGACCGTTGCTTCTTGCTATACGGAGGAAAAAGTCTTACTTAATATAAATATGGAAATGGAAATAAAGAAAATGCTGATTGTTGCGGGCTCTGCGATGTTGCTGGCTGCCTGCAATGAAAAACCCGGATATACGATAACCGGGAAAGTGGCAAACAATTCGGAGTTGGATGGGAAATATGTTTACCTCTATGCTTATGGGAATGCGGAAGCTCCCGCGCTGGACAGTGCCCTGGTGGAAAATGGTTCGTTTGCCATGAAAGGGACGCAAGATGTCCCTGCCCTGCGCACGGTGTGCTTTTCGGCTGATGTAGTGAAGCCCCAACGGGCTTTGTCGGGGAATACAAGCCCGTATACTGCGGTATTCACCCTCGAAAACGGGAATCTGAATGTAACCCTCGGTGAAAAGGATACCGACGTTACAGGGACGCCCGAAAATGATGCGGTGCAGAAGTTGCGCGATGAATTCCGGCAGATGAGGGCGGAGCAGGAAAAATTTGCCGGGGATTTGAAGTCTGAAGACGAAGGGATACGCCGTGAGGCTGAAGCTAAATATGATGAAATCGACCGTCAGATAACGGAAAAGGCAGCTGCTTACATCAATGCCAATATCAATAATCTTTCGACGGCTAAATTATTTTATGATTTCCGTTATGATTTGAGTGAGGAGGCACAAAACGCCATCGTGTCCAAGGCAGGAGATGCTTTTAAACAGGTTCCGGGTGTTCCTGACATCCTTGAACGTCTGGAGGCGCTGAAAGCAGTGGCTGTAGGGCAGAAGTTCACCGATTTTGAGATGGCTGACACTAACGGGAAGATGCACAAATTGTCTGAATTCGTAGGTAACGGCAAAAACATTGTGCTGGTTGATTTCTGGGCAAGCTGGTGTCCTCCCTGCCGGCGTGATATGCCGAACTTGGCGGAGGCTTACAAGACGTATGAGATTAAAGGCTTTGAAATTGTGGGAGTTTCACTGGACAGCAGGAAGGAAGACTGGGAAAAAGGCATAAAAGACTTGAACATAACGTGGACGCAACTTTCTGACCTTAAAGGTTGGAAAAATGAAGGGGCTAAACTTTATCAGGTGAACAGTATTCCTCATACTGTACTCGTGGATAAAGACGGCACAATCATAGCTAAAGGTCTGCATGGGAAAGAAATATCGGATAAGTTGAGTGAACTGTTGAAATAAATCTGTTTTATCCCTGCATGTCTCCTTGCAGGGATGAATTTATAGTCATACCTTTGTGGAGTTTTTGGAAAATGCTTACGTAAATAGTTTTTATTATCATTAATGTAATAATAAATTAGCGATTATGATTTATTCTCAAGAAGTGCAACACATGTGTGTTGTTAGAAAAGGCGCTAACCACCCTTGCGCTCCGATTCCGGAAGAAGGGAAATGGGTTAGGGCAACTCAAATTTCAGACATTTCAGGTCTGACACATGGCATCGGTTGGTGCGCTCCGAAGCAGGGGGCTTGCAAACTGACGCTGAACGTTAAGGATGGAGTTATCCAGGAAGCATTGGTCGAGACTATCGGTTGTTCAGGGATGACACACTCGGCAGCTATGGCTTCAGAAGTTCTTCCTGGCAAAACATTGCTGGAAGCATTGAATACCGATTTGGTTTGTGACGCTATCAATACAGCTATGAGGGAATTATTCCTGCAAATAGTGTATGGTCGTACGCAATCGGCTTTCTCTGAAGGCGGATTGGTGATTGGTGCATCGTTGGAAGACTTAGGAAAAGGTTTGCGTAGCCAGGTAGGTACGATGTTCGGAACATTAGCGAAAGGTACACGCTATCTTGAAATGGCAGAAGGCTATTGCACTCGTATGGCTTTGGATGAGAACGATGAAGTCATAGGTTACGAATTTGTCCATTTAGGCAAATTCATGGATATGGTAAAGAAAGGCATGGATGCCAATGAAGCTTTGGAAAAAGCTAAAGGGTCTTATGGTCGCTTTAAGGACGCAGTAAAATATATCGATCCTCGGAATGAATAAGAAAACATTGACACGCATTATCCTCGGGCTAATCCTGATAACGGTGGTAAGCACGCTTATAGCTTATTTCATCTTTCAGGAGGAAAAGCCTTGGCTGGCTTTTTACATTGCCTGTTGTGGTGGCGTGCTTGTTTTTAATTTCCTCATTTCATTATTCCTCGTAAACAAGAATTTTAAAAAGTAAAACTACTATGGCTTTATTTGAAAGTTACGACCGCAGAATCGATAATATCAATGCGGTTTTGAAAGAATACGGTATCAATGGCATTGAAGACGCAAAAGAAATATGCTCTTCTAAAGGTCTTGACCCATATACAATGTGTAAAGAAACTCAGCCCATCTGTTTTGAAAATGCTTGCTGGGCATACGTGGTTGGTGCGGCTATTGCCATCAAAAAAGGTTGTACGAACGCTGCTGATGCTGCCGAGGCAATCGGTATTGGTTTGCAGTCGTTTTGCATAAAAGGTTCTGTTGCTGATGACCGTAAGGTTGGTATAGGACATGGTAATTTGGCGGCACGTTTGCTTCGCGAAGAAACGAAATGCTTTGCATTCTTAGCAGGACATGAATCGTTCGCTGCTGCAGAAGGTGCGATAAAGATTGCTGAAATGGCAAACAAGGTTCGTAAGACTCCGCTTCGCGTCATATTGAATGGTTTGGGAAAAGATGCGGCGAAAATCATATCTCGTATTAACGGCTTTACTTACGTTCAGACACAGTTCGATTATATGACTGGTGAAGTGAACGTAGTCGAAGAGATTCCTTATTCTAACGGTTTGCGTGCTAAGGTTAAGTGCTATGGCGCAGACGATGTTCGCGAAGGTGTGGCTATAATGTGGAAGGAAGATGTGGATGTTTCCATTACTGGCAACTCGACTAATCCGACCCGTTTCCAGCATCCTGTCGCCGGTACGTATAAGAAAGAGCGAGTTTTGGCTGGCAAACCGTACTTCTCGGTGGCTTCTGGTGGAGGAACAGGACGTACTTTGCATCCGGACAATATGGCAGCAGGTCCGGCCTCATACGGTATGACCGATACTATGGGACGCATGCACAGTGATGCCCAGTTTGCAGGTTCTTCTTCCGTTCCGGCTCACGTAGAGATGATGGGTTTCCTCGGGATGGGAAATAACCCGATGGTGGGTGCAACCGTTGCTGTCGCTGTTGCCGTGGAAGAAGCAATGAAAAAGTAATCCTATAATTTTTCAAAGTGATATAAATCCCTGTAACTATATAAGTTATGGGGGTTTTTTGTTTTGTTTGCATTTAGTAGACAGGGAAATATATCCTTAATTCCAGTTTTCCCTCTTATGGGGGCGGAAAA